>JBNJGL010000049.1:0-2292 GCA_051747745.1 Bacillota bacterium
TTTTTGTGGACACATCAAACATTAATTTATAATTTTAATTTTAGAAAGAGATTTGAGATTTTTTAAGCAGTTTGCACCATTTTCTTTTACCACTTTAAATGACAATATATCATCAGCTATTTTAAAATTATCAATTTCTATACTCTCCAAAAAATCTGGCAGATTGGGCTTTATTATTACCTCACCTTTTTTTGCATCAGCATCAATACCGAGCATAGAATGAAGAAATAAATATACAGATCCAGCTGCCCATGCCTGAGGACTGCAGCCTGTTGGATACTCAACAGCTGTTCTTTCTTCCTCAGTTCCAAAACCACAATAGAGTTCAGGCAGCCGATAATATTCAAAATTTTGCGCCACCTCAAATATATCGCTGATAAGCTGATTGGCTTCTTTCCGATAACCATATTTTTTTAGACCTTCAATTATAAGAGAGTTATCATGAGGCCAGATACTTCCATTATGATAGCTGATCGGATTATAGGCTCTGTTTGTTTTAGAAAGTGTGCGCAGACCTCTGCCGCTGTTCAGGTCAGAGTTTAAAATTTTATCTAAAAACATTTCTCCCTTTTTTTTATCTATAATACCCGTATAATACCCGTGGGCAGGGTTTGTTGTTAAAGAATCAATCTGATTTTTATTTTTATCTAAAGCAAGAACAAAAATTTCTTTATCTTTATTCCAAAATTTATCATTAAATTTAATTTTTAACTGCTGTGCTTCTCTGTGTAATTTATCAGATTCTTCTTTTCTATTGAGGTCCCTAAACATATCAGCCATCAGTATTTTTGCCCTGTAGACATATGCCTGTACTTCTGCAAGAGCAATAGGAGGTTCAGCCAGTTTTCCATCTGGATAAACACTGGAATCTACAGAATCCTTCCAGCCCTGATTTACTGTATAATCCTCTGTACTGCTTTTAAATTCCACAAATAGATCTCCATCTTTGTCACCATATTTATCAATCCACTCTAAAGCCAGCTCCAGATTTTTTAAAATGCTTTTTATAAAATTTAGATCACCAGTCCATCTGTAATATTCACCGGCAAGGATCAAAAATAGAGGTGTAGCATCAGCCGTACCATAATATGGAGTATGTGGTATTTTTTCTAAAGCTGCAAGTTCTCCTGTCCTCAGTTCATGAAATATTTTACCAGGTTCTTCTTCTTTTGTAGGATCCACTTTTCTGCCCTGAAAATGAGCAAGAGTTTTTAAAACTGATCTGCTGAATTCAGGATTAAAACAGAGTGTCTGCAGAGCTGTTATAATACTATCCCTTCCAAATGGAACTGCATACCAGGGTGTACCCGCAGCTGGAATCTTACCAAATCCAGCATCTATACTGAGAGTTTTTAAATCTATTTTACTTCTACTGATCAGTTCATCGAACTTTTGACAGCTGCTTTCTACCTGAAGTACAGTTTTCTCCCACTTTTCTTTTTCAGCAGCAGCTGTTTTTTCAATTTCAGCAAAATCATTTCTTATTACAGAATTGAGCTCTGAATACGAAGAATTTTCTGCAATAAGAAAAATTGTAAACTCCACTGATTGTCCGGAATCTAAATCGAGCTTAATATCTATTCCTTTTTCATGAAAACAGCATATATCGCTGCTGCATTTAACAATCAGTGAACGCCTCTGTGCATCCAGCCCGTAATAATCGAATCTTAATTGCTTTCCGGAAGCTGACTTTTCCACTTTTTTACGATTTAAATCCTTTTTATAATAGCCGCGAACCTGAAAAATATCCAAAAAATCTGCACCTATTTCTATCTCCAAACTGATGCTTCTCCTGGCTCTGTCGTAATTTTTTACGGTAAAATTATCATAAAACACTCTATCTAAAATAGCCTGTTTTCTTTTTATAAAAATCTTCCCTTCAGCCAGATTATTTAAAGCTCCATTTGTTAATAAAGCTGTATTAAAAACATTATCTTTATTTTCAGATTTTAAAACCAGTGGAGGTATATCGTTCAACATTAATCTGTATCTGCTGAGATAGCGTGTATCATTCCAGTAAAGACCATTTTGATCAAATTCAGAATTTCCTAGATCACCAGAAAAATCTGATATCAAAAATGTGTTTTTATTTTTTATAAGCTGATATTTCATATGGGAAACTCCTATCAATTTTAAAAATTTTAACAAAATACAACCGGTTGCAAAAAAGAATAAAAAATATATAATAATCAAATATAATAATCAAAAATCAATAAATTAAATTTTTTCAGAATTTTCTACCTTTAAATTTATAATACCATTATTTCAATAATATGTAAAGAAAAAATGAAG
>JBNJGL010000049.1:2392-16914 GCA_051747745.1 Bacillota bacterium
ATATAATAATCAAAAATCAATAAATTAAATTTTTTCAGAATTTTCTACCTTTAAATTTATAATACCATTATTTCAATAATATGTAAAGAAAAAATGAAGCAAAAATTGCCCGTCTTTAAGTATACTTAAAAATAGTGAACTTTTGCCGCTAAAACAGAATAAAGAGTTGGAAGGAGTTTTTTTCGAAATTTTTAACAAAATAAAAACCACAGCTAAAACCTGCTGTATTGTTTAAATGAAAATACAGAGATTTATGCTGTGGAATAAAATTCATTTTTAAAAATTTTATATCAAAATTTAACTTATATTCATTTTAATTTTCTAAAATCTCAATTTTATCCCCCGGCTTAACTTTTCCACCTTTTATAACTCTGGCAAAAATACCCTCTCTCGGCATTACACAGTCCCCGATCTCCTGCATAATTTCACAGCCCTGATGACATTCTTTTCCAATTTGAGTTATCTCAAGTAAAATTTCTTCGCTTATTTTAATTTTCTGTCCAACCGGCAGTTTATAGAGATTTTCTATTCCTTCTGTGGTAATATTTTCTGCAAAATCCCCGGAACTAATTTCTCGACCTTTATTCTTCATTTTATCAATACTGGAATTGTCCAGCAGACTTATCTGTCGATGCCATTTTCCTGCATGAGCATCACCTTTAAGTCCAAAATTTTCTATAAGTTCTCCCTTATTTATAACTTTTTTTGTGGTTCCTTTTTCTTTACTTCGGCAGATGGCCTTAATTTTTGCATCCATTATAGTAACACTCCTTATAAATGTGTTAAAAAAACGGGGCCTGTCTATAACTTAGTAATATCAGACCACATTTACATATTTTTTCACCCTTAATTTAATGTTCTGTAATTTCTCCTTTTAAAATCTTTACTCCATGTGGAATAATATCAATTACTGACTCCAGACATTCTCTAACTGCTTTTGGACTGCCGGGAAAATTGATAATCAAAGTTTTTTTCCTGATTCCAGCTCTGGCCCTGGAAAGTGCCGCCTGAGCAGTAATAGAGATAGTATCTGCTCTTATTTTTTCCGGGAGTCCAGGTACTTCCTTTTCTATAATCTCTAAAGTAGCCTCAGGTGTAATATCTCTTTCGGCAAACCCTGTTCCACCAGTTGTTAATATCAGATCAGCTTTTTCCTCATCTGCAATAATGCAGAGAGCTGATTTTATCTCTTCTTTTTCATCTGCAATTATATCTTCATAAACTATCTCGGCTCCTATGTTTTCCATCATTTCTTTGATAACCGGTCCACTTAAATCTTTCCTTTCACCTCTTGAACCTTTATCACTAATTGTTAAAACTGCTGTTCTGATTATAAAATTACTATTCTTTTCTTTCATAGGTTCCACTCTTTCCTCCTGATTTATACATAAGTTTAACATCAGAAATAATCATTCCTTTATCAACTGCTTTACACATATCATAAATTGTTAATGCTGCAGTTGAAGCCCCGGTTAGTGCCTCCATCTCCACACCTGTTTTATAACTGCTTTTTGCAGAAGCTGTTATTTTTATTTCTTTTTCACTAACAAAAGAAAAATCAACATCAATTGATGTTAATTCCAATTGATGACACATGGGAATTAAATCTGGAGTCTTTTTTGCACCCATAATACCGGCAATTCTGGCCGTGCTTAAAACTGCTCCCTTTTCTAACGATCCATCTTTTATCATTTTCAATGTCTCTTTTTCCATTATAACTTTTGCAGAAGCAACTGCTTTGCGAAAAGTTATATCTTTATTTGAAACATCAACCATTTTTGCCTTACCCTCTTCATCAATGTGACTGAAATTGCTCATTTTATCCTCCTATCTGAAACATCTTTCTCTCTTTTATATTATCAATTTTAGAATCTGTGCCGAGAAAATCATGGCCTTTAGGCTTAATAGCTACTGCCCTAAAAAATGCTTCTTTTAATTTTTCATCTTCAAGCAGTGTGTTATTTTTCTTCAGAACAACCTCTCTATCTGAAACAAGACAAACGCGCAGCTTTCCATCGGCAGTAAGCCGCAGCCGGTTGCAGGAATCACAAAACTTATGACTGAGTGCGGCAATAAAACCAATATTCCCTTTAAACCCATCAGCAGTATAATCTTCAGATGGCCCTGCCCCCTTTACAGAAACTGTATACAGCTGATATTTTTCAGTCAGTTCTTTTCTCAATTTTTCGACAGGGTAAAAATGTTTAGAATGATCTTCATCACCACTAACAGGCATAAATTCAATAAACCTCAGATTAACATCTCTATTTTTTACAAATTGTATAAAATTTTCCATCTCATCCAGGTTAAAATCTTTCATCAAAACTGTATTTATCTTCACAGGTTTTAAATCTAATGCAAGTGCTGTATCAATACCGGCAATTACATCAGAGAATTTGTTTCTTCTGGTTATAAAATTAAATTTTTCTGAATCCAGGGTATCAAGGCTGATATTTACTCTATCCAGACCAGCATTTTTTAATTTTTCTCCCAGCTGTGGAAGCAGTACTCCATTTGTTGTAATAGAAATATCCTTTATATTTTTAATCCTGTTTATTTTTTTTATCAAATAGTCAAGATCTTTTCTTACCAGAGGTTCCCCTCCAGTTAACCTTATATTTGTCACTCCAAGCTGAGCAGCTGTACTTATAATTTTTTCTAATTCCTCATAAGACAAGATTTTC
Organism: Bacillota bacterium; assembly: GCA_051747745.1. Lineage (GTDB taxonomy): Bacteria > Bacillota > Halanaerobiia > Halanaerobiales > Halanaerobiaceae > QPJE01. The sequence continues at coordinate 5,077 of JBNJGL010000049.1, forward strand.
TGATGAGATTTATCTGCTATACCATCTTCCGGCATACAGTATCTACACCTCAGATTACATCTATCGGTAACAGAAACTCTCAAATATGTTATGCCTTTTAACCTTCTTTTTTCATTCATTTCTTTATCTCTCCTTGACAAATAGGGAATATACTTCTATATTGACTTTTTTTACTGTTAGACCGGTCATTTTTTCAACTTCTTTAACTAATTTATGCTGAATTTCTCTGACGGCTTCGGGAATAGAAATTCCATACTGCAGTTCAACACAGAGGTTAATAAGCAGATCATTATCTCTGTCATCGATTCTTAATTTTTTAAAATCACAGATTAGCTTTTCTCTCTTTAGATAATATTCTGCAATCTCAACCAGAACTTTATTGAATATTACAAGATTACCATAAAAACTAAATTTAGGTCTGACAATACTTTTCTCATGTTTGACAGTTTCATTTCCTTTTTTGAAGAAAAGCTCCAGAGAATGGAGCAGATATCCAGGGAATTCTGGCTGTACTTCAATAGTTGGTACTGGAATAACATGTTTTCCTTCATTTTTTCTTATTGACTTTGCCTTTTTCATTTCTTCTTCTGAGGCAAAATCTGCTATATCCAGATATTCATCTATACCATTAAGATCCAATTTTTCGTTAATTCTTTCAACCATTCCTATAGATGTTCCCAGCAGAAGTATCTTTTCTGCATCAATATTTTTAAGTGCTTTTTTTACTTCCTGCACCTGTTCATCATCATAAAAAAGCGCTCTTCTAATTGCTGCCATTTTGCTGCTTTCTCTTTTGGCAGACTTCCCGGCAAGTATTTTGCCGTCATAAATAAGCAGACCATCATCTATAATAATCGGAATTCTAAATTTATTTGCTATCAATCCTGCTCTGTGACTTTTACCTGTACCACTTGCTCCAACAAGAGCATATACCTTCATACTAAAAACCTTCCTCTGTAATTTATCTGTTTTTATTTTAATCGATTTGCAGAAATAATCAAAAAGTAAATTTGCACTACAAATTTTAGTCTGTCAAAAACAGTTCCACTATTTTTGAATCTCTATATTAAATTATATATTTTTTTGAACATAATATCAATTTTTGCAAATCTGTAATCAACCTGAAGCAGAAAACACCTCTATTGTATCATTAAATTATATTATTCACAAGGAAAATGAAATAAAGCAAATTAACGAACTTTTAATATTTTATTCAATAAAAATATTAAATAAATTTTCATTCTTCCGGATAATAAAGTTCTAATTTCCCCTTTTAAAGATAACTGTTAACCAGCTAATTTTTACATTTTAAAAACAGCAGAAACATTTCTGCTGTTTAATATAAAATTAATCTTCTGTAATAATAGTCCCTGCTTTTTGTTCCACAGCTTCAACTACCTTATTAATTGAAGTAATAACAGCGGTTTTTCCACCATCTCTAACAAATTTAACAGCAGACTCTACTTTTGGCTTCATACTTCCTTTTCCAAATTGACCCTGCTCAATATATTTTTCCATTTCAGAAACAGCAGCTTTCTCTATCTTTTTTTCTTTGTCTGTACCATAATTTATCATTGCATTTTCCACATCTGTTAAAATCAAAAATAAATCTGATGAAGAATTCTCTGCCAGAATACATCCGGCTCTATCTTTATCTATAACCGCTTCCACTCCTTTAAGCTGTCTATTTTCTTCAATAACCGGGATTCCCCCTCCACCTGAAGCAATAACTATTTCTCCATTTTCTATTATACTGTTAATAATAGGTGCTTCAATAATTTTTACCGGTTCTGGTGAAGGAACTACCTTTCTCCAGCCTCTTCCACTATCTTCAACCCAGGTTTCACCACTGGTGGCCATCATTTTTTCTGCATGTTTTTTAGCAAAGAAAGGACCCACCGGCTTGCTCGGATTTTTAAATGCAGGATCATTTTTATCTACTAAAACCTGTGTAACAACAGCGGCAGCACTTTTTTCTAAATCAAGCTCCTTAAATATATTAAAAAGACTGTTCTGAATCATATATCCAATAAGGCCCTGTGTCTGAGAACCACAGGCGTCCAGAGGCATTGCAGGAACTCTGCTGCTTCCAGCTTCCTGCTGTATCAGAATATTTCCTACCTGTGGACCATTTCCGTGAGTTACTATAATTTCGTGTCCTCTAAGGGCCAGAAGTCCTATTTGTCTGCAGGTTGAATATACATTTGCAAACTGTTCACTGTAGCTTCCTTTTTCTCCCGGCCGCAAAATAGCATTTCCCCCTAAAGCTATAGTTAACCTCATAAACTATTACCTCCATACGTACATTTATTTATCTATCTTTTTGATGCTGGATAAAGGTATTCAAATCTAGTTTATTCTTTATATTAAGATATTTTAATTAAAATATCACCGGTGTCTACTTTATCATTCTTTGAAACAGCAATTTCTTTCACTTTTCCATCTTTGGGAGAAGTTATCTCATTTTCCATTTTCATAGCTTCCAAGATAAGCAGTACATCTCCCTGTCTTACCATTTCTGATTCTGAGATCATAATATCCAGCACTGTACCATTAATTGGTGCTTTAACTGCATCACCTCTAATTATAGACTCAAACATTTTTTCAGGTCTCGGCATTTTTAAACTGGTATATTCTTTATCCACATCGGTTTTTTCAAATCCTTCTACAGAATTATCCATTTTCCCCATTTCTTCAACCTCAACATCATATTGATTTCCATTTACTTTTATTTTAAATTTTTTTAACATCTTATTTAACTCCTTTTTTCAATGCTCTTTATTTTAAATGACTTTGAGCTGCCGCTGTAAATACTCAGCAGAGCCGCTTTAATAACAGCATTTATTTCTTCAGAAATCATTTGTTTTTTCATAATAAATTCACATCCTGATCTATAAATTTTAAAGTGGCATATTCCCATGTTTTTTTTCAGGTCTTCCTTCTTTTTTATCTATCATAATATTTAATGCAGCAGCTAACTTTTTTCTGCTTTCTGCAGGTAAAATAACATCATCGATATATCCTTCAGCAGCTGCCTGGTAAGGATTAGCAAAACTTTCTCTGTACTCATCTATTTTTTCTGTCCGTACTTTTTGGGGATCATCCGCAGCACTGATTTCTCTTCTAAATATAATATTGGCTGCCCCCTGTGGCCCCATTACTGCTATTTCAGCTGAAGGCCAGGCAAATACATAATCCGCACCTAAATGACGGCTGCTCATAGCTATATAAGCACCCCCATAAGCCTTGCGGAGAATTATATTTATTTTAGGAACTGTTGCTTCCGAATAAGCATAAAGCAGTTTTGCTCCATGCCTTATTACTCCACCATATTCCTGATCTACACCAGGAAGATATCCAGGCACATCTGTAAAAGTAATAATAGGAATATTAAAAGAATCACAGAATCTTATAAATCGTGATGCTTTATCAGATGAATCTATATCCAGACAACCTGCTTTAAACTTAGGTTGATTTGCCACAATTCCTACGGAATTACCATCTATTCTGGCAAAGCCAACAACAACATTTCGGGCATAAAATGGCTGAACTTCAAAAAAGAAATCATTATCAACAACTCTTTCCACTACATCTCTTACATCATATGGTTTGTTTGGATCATCAGAAACAATGTCTTCCAGCCCTTCAACCATTCTATCAGGAAAATCATCTGTCTCTTTAAAAGGAGGTTTTTCCTCATTATTTGACGGAAGAAAGGACAGTAGAGTTCTTATCTGAGCAAAAGTTTTTTTCTCATCTGGAGCTAAAAAGTGAGCATTACCACTGATTTCATTGTGGGTCATACCTCCGCCAAGGGCTTCAGAAGAAACTTCTTCTCCGGTAACAGATTTTATAACCTGGGGTCCGGTAATAAACATTTTACTCGTATCATTGACCATAAACACAAAATCGTTTAAAGCCGGTGAATAAGCTGCTCCACCTGCACAGGGGCCCAGTATAACAGATAGCTGAGGAATCACTCCAGAATTGAGGGAATTCCTATAAAAAATACCCCCATACCCGGCAAGTGATCCTACACCTTCCTGAATTCTTGCCCCACCGGAATCATTTAAACCAATAATCGGAACACCAGATTTGCCGGCCATGTCCATCACTTTCCATATTTTTTTGGCGTGCATTTCTCCAAGTGAACCGCCCATTGCAGTAAAATCCTGGGCATATATAAAAATTTTGCGGCCATTAATTCTTCCCTGACCTGTTATTACTCCATCTGCCGCAACTTCCTTATCCTCCATACCAAGTTGAGTACTGTGGTGTTCTACAAATATACCTATCTCTTCAAATGAATTTTCATCAAGCAGCATATCTATTCTTTCACGGGCAGTAAATTTCCCTTTATCATGCTGCCTTTTTATCCTTTTCTCGCCTCCACCCGCCAAGAGCTTTTCTTTCTTTTTATTCAATTTATTTATTTTATCTTTCAAAGTATTACCTCCTTAAATTATACAGATCCTTATTTTTATATAAGGATTTTTAAAACAGATTAATAAAATTAATTTATATTATTAAAGTTCTCGTTAATCTGCAGCATCTTTACGGCAATTTCCAGATTAAGTCTGTCTTCTGAATCACTGATATTGAATCCGGTAATTTTTTCTATTCTCTGCAGTCTGTAAAGAGCTGTATTATAATGAATATACATTTTTTTCGACAGATTTGTTAAGTTTGCATTTTCTTCAAAATAAACTTTCAGTGTTTTCAGCAGTTCTGTATTATGTTCTCTGTCATATTCAATGAGTGGTGATATAGTATTAGCCAAAAAAGAACTAAAATCATTTTCATCAACATTATAAAGAAGTCTGTAAACTCCCAGTTCTGAATAAAAAAATATATTTCGCCTATCATCAGATATTTTATAGGCAACATTAATTGACTGTTTTGCCTGTTCATAACTTTCATGTATTTTTTTCAGACTACTGCGGAAGTCTCCAACTCCTACTATTATCAATTTTCTTTCTTCCTGGCTGAAATTATTGAGTATTTCAGCAATATATTCTTTTATTTTTTCTTTATCATTTTTATTATTTTCTTCTTCAGGATATATAACTACAACATATCTACCCAGGTCACCGCTAATAGTACCTTTTCTACCAACATTTAAAGCATTATTTATCAGCTGACGTTGAAAATTATTTGGGAGCTTTTTGTTATTTCTTATCATACTGGATATTAATTTTTTTAGATCAAATAATATAATTCTATAATTGTCTTTTAAATTCCAGTTTAAAACTTTAATATTCTGTCTAAATTCATCCTCACTGTTAAATTTACCTTTTACAAGTTCATAAATCATTTCATTTTCATACCTGTATTCTATTTCTTTAACACTTTTTTGACGAAAAAAAGATAATTCTGCCAGCACTGCGGCTGTTTCAAATATAGTTTTGTCGATCTCATCAAAATCTGTTTCAAAATCCCATACATAAAGATAGATATTATCTTCATCAAAATAATTTACTTTCGCTGCAAGTCGTTTTCTTTCCTGTCCAGAAATAATAAATTTTTCCAGAAATATTTTTCTGGATTGTATATGAGACTTTTTTTCGTTTTTTAAACTTTTAAGAGCAGAGTTTAAAATAGCATCATTTTCAAAACCGGCCTTTTCTATAATATTATCATGCTGATCTATTATAAGTACTGGATTGGAAATGAATTCAGATATTTTATTTATAAGTTCCGGAAGATTACCTTCTGTTTTGATATACTTAAATAAACTTTGAAAAGTAGATATTGATCTTTCTCTAAACCTGTTATGTCTTTTTATCATTTCTTCTGTAAAAGATTCAAATAATTCTGCATTATCTATTTGAAGTGGGACAAAAGCTGCCGGAATATCTTTCTCTTCACAGAGAGAAAGAATATCAGCAAAGTTATTTTCTTCTTCTGTTCTGATAAGAACAGCAGATATACTATTTTTTTCTATAATTAGCTGCAGTTTGTTTAAAACAGAAAAAAAATCTCTTGTCTCAGGTGAACAATCACATAATAACAGTTTGTTGTTAGAATCTTTATTTTCAAAATCATTTTCATTATCTTTAAGTGATTGATATAAAACACCAGAAACATTTCTATTTAATCCACCATGTCCGGAACTCAATTCTAATTGATCAAATATTTCAAATTTAAACACATCTTTTACTCTAAGGCCGATTAGCTTTTTCAAAAATTGTACCTCCTCAAAAGAGATTTACAATATTAATCATACCTTAATTAAATTAAGTAAGTCAAATTTTACAGATATCAGGCCGCCATTCAAATGGCGGCCTTATATGTGATTTATAAATTCAATTTTACTCTTCGTACTTTTTAAGAACAAGGCAGGCGTTCTGGCCGCCAAAACCAAAGGAATTACTCATAGCTGCAGTTAAATTGTCTTTTTTGACAGATTTGTTGGGAGCATAATTGAGATCACATCCTGAATCCGGATTATCAAGATTCATGGTTGGTGGTATAATTCCGTTTTTAAGCGCTAAAGCCGTTATAATGGTTTCTACTCCACCAGCTGCTCCAAGCAGATGTCCTGTTACTGATTTTGTAGAACTTATCAGCAGATCTCTGCTGTAATCAGCAAAGAGTTTCTTTACTGCATTTGATTCATATTTATCATTAAGCGGAGTAGAAGTTCCATGAGCATTTATATAATTAATCTCTGACAGATCAAGTCCAGAACTTTTTACAGCTGCCTTCATTGCTCTACCTGCACCCTCTCCTTCTGGAGCAGGCTGTGTTATATGATATGCATCTGCTGATGCACCATAACCTACAACTTCTGCGATAATACTGGCACCTCTATTGAGTGCTGTTTCTAACTCTTCTAAGACAACAACACCTGCTCCTTCACCAATAACAAATCCATCCCTATCTTTATCAAAGGGGCGGCTTGCTTTTTCTGGCTCATCATTTCTGGTAGAAAGTGCCTTCATAGAAGAAAAACCAGCCAGAGCTGAAGGAGTTATGGAAGCTTCTGCTCCACCTGCCAGCATTACTTTTGCTGAACCTCTTTTTATCATTTCAAATGCTTCACCAACAGCGGTAGTACCGGAAGCACAGGCAGTTACTGTATTCATATTTGGCCCTTTAGCCCCAGTATAAATAGCTACATTACCTGCAGCCATATTGGAAATCATCATCGGTATAAAAAATGGACTAACTCTCCTGGGACCTCTTTTATTTAATTTTACAACCTGTTCTTCAAAAACCTCAATTCCACCAATACCGGAACCGATGATAACACCTGCATCTAATGCAAGATCCCCATCTAATTCGAGGTTCGCATATTCTAAAGCCTTCATAGATGCAATAATAGCATACTGGCTGTAGAGAGCCATCCTTCTGGCTTCTTTTTTATCAATATATTCTCCAGTAGAAAAATCTTTAAGCTCTGCACCAATCTGACTTGCATATTCTTCTGTATCAAAAGATTCTATTTTACTAATCCCGGATTTTCCAGAAACAACATTTTCCCAGAATCTGTCTATCTGATCCCCGAGTGAATGCAGTACCCCTGCACCGGTAATTACAACTCTTTTTTCCATTATAAGTCTCCTTCCAGATATAAAATTTTATTTAAGCTTTTTTAATGTTTTTTTCAAACTTTTTTCATCTTCAACATTATATGCTGTTAAATCTCTGTCTATTCTGCGCATCAGACCCTTTAAAACTCGTCCCGGGCCAACTTCAATATAAGTTTTATAATCATCTGCTTTAAATCTCTCTATTGTTTCTACCCAGCGCACACTGTTATTAAGCTGTTTTATCAAAGAGTCTTTAATTTCTGCACCACTCTGTACATATGATGCCGTAACATTTGCAATTAGAGGAATATCAGCTTCTGTAAACTCTATATTCTCTATTTCCTTACTCAGCTCATTTTTTGCTGGATTCATTAGGGGAGAATGAAAAGCACCACTTACCGAAAGAGGAATTATCTTTCTGGCACCCTTTTCTTCCAAAATTTCTCCAGCAGCTTTAACTGCCTTTTTTTCTCCAGAGATAACTACCTGGCCGGGAGAATTATAATTGGCAACTGTACAGATTCCTTCTACCTCTGACAGTACCGACTTCACAGCTTCATCCTCAAGTCCAATAACAGCAGACATAGTTCCTCTGCCTTCCGGATCGGCCTGATCCATCAATTCACCTCTGCGGCGGACAAGTCTTAGTCCGTCAGCAAATGAAATTACTCCTGCTGAAGAAAGAGCACTGTATTCTCCCAGACTGTGTCCGGCAGCTGCAGACGGATATATTCCGTTTTCAGCAAGCACTTTATTTGCCATTGCACTAACTATATATATAGCAGGTTGTGTATTTTTTGTATTATTTAATTCTTCGTCAGGTCCATTAAAAATCATATCTTTAATATCAAAACCCAAAATTTCAACCGCTTTATCCATTATTTCTGCAGCAGATGGGTATTTATCATATAAATCTTTTCCCATCCCGACATACTGTGAACCCTGTCCTGAAAACAAGAAAACTATCGCTTCATCCATTTTAAAACCTCCAGTACTTTATCCTTTAAGATTATTCCATTCTATAACTGCTGAAGCCCATGTTAACCCAGCACCAAATGCAACCAGAAGTATTATATCTCCATTTTTTATAAATCCTTTTTCCTCTGCTTCTGCCAGTGCAATTGGTACAGAAGCTCCGGATGTATTCCCATATTCCGGCAGATTAACATAAACCTTATCAGATTCTAATTTTAAGCGTTTTGCGGCAGAATCGATAATTCTTGTATTTGCCTGATGTGGAATAAACAGATCAACATCTTCTTTTTTTAAACCGGCTTCTTTTAGAACTTTCAGAGAAGCTTTGCCCATTGCCTTCACGGCAAATTTAAATACTCTATTACCTTCCATAACCAAATAGTGTTCATTGTTTTTGACAGTTTCTTCTGTAGTCGGTTTTTTCGACCCACCTGCCGGAACATATAAAGCATCTTCTCCAGATCCATCAGATCCTAAATGTGATGCAAGTATACCACCTTTTTCTGTTGGTTTTAACACAGCAGCACCTGCACCATCACCAAAAAGAACACAGGTTGTTCTATCTTCCCAGTTTACTATTTTAGAAAGGGTTTCTGTACCAATAACCAGTATATTGTCATACATTCCTGTTTCAATAAACTGGCTGGCCACACTTATACCATATACAAATCCTGAACATCCTGCTTCTAAATCAAAAGCAGCAGCCTTATTTGCCCCCAGGGTTTCCTGTATAATACATGCAGTAGCCGGAAAAGGCATATCTGGAGTTACAGTAGCAACTATAATCAGATCGAGATCTTCTGGCTCAAGCTCTGCATTTTTTAGGGCCTCTCTGGCAGCTTTTAATCCCAATTCAGATGATGGTACATCATCTGCTGCTATTCGTCTTTTTTCAATTCCAGTTCTCGACTTTATCCATTCGTCATTTGTGTCCACAATTTTTTCTAAATCTTTATTTGTCATTTCGTTTTCTGGTAGATATTTTCCCATACCAGCAATTGTAGCTTTTCTCAATATTCTCACCTTCCTCAGGGTAATCTAATAAAGTTATATCAAATTTCTGACCGATAGTCAAGTTTTACTATTTTAATTATTTATTCAATATCTAAAATAGTTCAACATCTACCAGGTCATCCTTATTAAGTCCTTCTGTATTCATCTTAACTTTGATTACCCCATCTGCCTCTGCAAGAATGCTTATCAAGCCTGATTTGCCTAGTAGTGGGACGGCTTTAAACTTTCCAGATTCTTCTTCTAATTTTACAGGAAAATAATGATCTCTACCTTTTTCAGACATAATATTTCTGCTCAAAAAAGCTTTTTTTATATTTTTTTCCAGCATATTTTTTTCTTCATCAACTGACAGCAGTTCTTCAACTGCCTTTTTTACAAATATATTACTTACATTCCAGCTGGAGCCTGGATGTCCCGGCAGTCCAAAAACAATCTGATTTCCCAGCACGGCAAATATAGTGGGCTTACCGGGTTTTACGGCAACACCATGAGCAAGAACACCTGGTTTTCCCAGTTTATTTAATACTTTTACTGTCATATCTTTTAATCCAATCGAACTACCGCCAGATATCAGTACCATATCTTTATCTTTATACTTTAAAATCATTTCTTCCAGCTTTTTAGGCTCATCTTTAACTATACCGGCAATTTCTACTTCTGCTCCAATCTTTTCCAATAATGTTTTTAATACAGGTGAATTAATATCTCTTATCTCTCCTGTTTCTGGTTCTTTATCAGCAGCTACCAGTTCATCCCCGGTTGAAATAACAACAACTTGCGGTTTTTTTACTGCAGGAATTTCGGTAATTCCCAGGCCAGCAAATGCTCCAATATGACGGGGAGATATTTTCATTCCTTTTTTAACTATAATATCATCTGCACTGGTATCCTCACCTTTTTTAACTACATTTTCTCCTGGAGAAACAGCTGTGAAAATTTCCACAAGATTTGAACTGACTTTTTCTGTATCTTCAATCATTACAACACTATCTGTTCCTTCAGGAAGCATGGCCCCTGTTGGTATATAAACTGTTTCCCCTTCTTTAACTAAATGTTCTGGTTTTTTACCCATTTCCACTTCTCCTGCAATATCCAGATAGGCAGGAAGAGATGATGAGGCTCCATTTGTATCAGCTGCTTTAACAGCATAACCATCAACTGTTGAACGACTAAAAGGCGGCAGGAACTCACCTGCCTTAATATCTTCTGCAGTAATCCTATTTAATGAAGAAAGATAATCAACTTTTTCTATTTTTATCTCTCTATTTTTCAGGCTTTTCTTAATGATATTCTTAAATTTATCTGCAGTTATTAATTCAAAAAATTCTCCCAAGTATATCACTCCCATAACATATTATATTAAATTATAGTATCTAAAATAATCCCAGCTGGCATTTTTTCAATTTAATGTTCTGATCATGAATTATTTTTCCTACCCGTCCAACATTTATTTTAAGCAAATCTGCCAGGAGATGTGCCTGATAGCAGGTTAAACTGTCTGCTTTTATTTCAATCGGCAGTTCTGTCAGCTTTCTGCTCTGCAGCAGTATATTTGAGCTTATTACAATATGTGCTCTATTTTTTATTATCCTAGCAGACTCTTTTTCTTCCTCTTCACTATTATCGAGATAAAAAATCAGATCAGGGTTTAAAAAATTATTTAAAGTGTTCCCTTCTATAAGCAGCCGCTCCACTTTTCCAATTAAATTCTCTACAATATTAAAAGCTTCCGGAATCTGACTGGCAGGACTTTTTAGTAATACAACTCTATCTGCACCTGATTCTATAAATCTTGCAGTATCTGTTCCCTTTTGATGTATTATCTTTCTATCTGTAATAATTTTATACTGCTTTAAACTATTATCAATTGAAGTTTTAATAACGGCAGTTTTATATCTGCTGTCTTCCAGCATTAAACTTATCAAAGTAGTTTTACCTGCTTTACTTGTAGAACCACCCACTCCAACAATATCCATTTTAAATCCTCCCCATATAATATACTTGATGCTGTCAAAATATAGCACCATAAGAATAAATATTTTTAGATAAGTCAGCTCTTTTTATTATATATCCAAACTTATCTTTAATATATCTATTTCTATATTATCTTCATTTATCCTTCATCTAATTTTATATATCAAAGTTCACTGATACCGCTGGATAATTATTAAAAGCCACCATATATTATATATGATGGCTTAGGTGTTATGTCAAAATCTTTATCATTATTTATTTTTAGAACAGGCCGGAAATCTTTCCATCTGCATCTACATCTATATCTTCTGATGATGGTCTCTTAGGTAATCCAGGCATT
>JBNJGL010000050.1:0-16874 GCA_051747745.1 Bacillota bacterium
TGGAGGGGTGCCCGAGTGGTTAAAGGGAGCAGACTGTAAATCTGCCGGCGATGCCTACAAAGGTTCAAATCCTTTCCCCTCCACCATTATGCGGGAATAGCTCAGTGGTAGAGCATCACGTTGCCAACGTGAGGGTCGCGAGTTCAAATCTCGTTTCCCGCTCCATTGTTATTTATGCACTCTAAAGGAGTGCTTTTTTTAATTATTAGATATTTTTTAATAGATATGATATATTTAATATGACTTAAGAAATTGAGGTGGAATAATGACCAATAAATACAAACTAATTTCAATCTATTCTTCTACAATTATATTATTGTTTGTTGTTATTATCATTTCGCTTATGGTAGGTTCTACCTTTATTTCATTTTCTGATATTGTTTCATTTATAAAGGGAGAAGCAGATTTATCAGCAACGACCAGATTAATATTGCGAGATATACGACTTCCCAGAATTATTTTATCATTACTTGTTGGATCCGGACTTGCAGTTGCTGGTACTGTTTTTCAGGGAGTTATTAGAAATCCCATGGTTGATCCATATATAATTGGTATTTCTGCTGGAGCTGGAACAGGTGTAACATTTGCTTTTTTACTGGGGATTCAATTTTCTATATTTGGATTAAGTTCTGTTCCTATTTTTGCATTTTTAGGTGCTGTTGCCACAGTTTTTGCTGTTTATCAATTGGCCAGAGTTGATAATAAGCTGCCGGTGATGACCTTTTTGCTGGCAGGTGTTGCTCTCAGCTTTATTTTAAATTCAGTAATGTCTTTTTTAATGGTCATTAGAACAGAAAATTTGCATAAAATAATTTACTGGTTGATGGGGAGTCTTGCTTCTTCTTCCTGGTCAGATATATTTATGATTTTACCTTATTTTAGCACTGCTTTGATATTGATAATATTTTACTTAAAAGAATTAAATATAATTTTACTGGGTGAAGAAAATGCAATACATCTGGGAGTAGATGTGGAGAAAGTAAAGCTTATTATGCTTGGGGCTGCATCTCTGTTAACTGCTTCTGTTGTTTCAGTTAGTGGAAGTATAGGTTTTATTGGTCTTGTTATTCCTCATATTGCACGAATACTTGTTGGACCTGATCATAGAAAATTGATGCCTCTTGCAGCGGGTTTAGGAGGAGGCTTTTTATTAATTAGTGATAATCTTGCCCGAGCTATTATGCCGCCTTTAGAACTTCCGGTAGGTATAATTACTGCAATGGCCGGTGGTCCCTATTTTATATATTTGCTGCGCAAAAAAAGTAAAAACATTTGGTGATGTAAATGATAGATATAAAAAAGCTGGAATTTAAATACGGCAGTTTAAATATTTTAAAAAAAATAGATCTTTTTTTGGAAGAAAAATCATTTGTAGGTATAATTGGTCCAAATGGTTCTGGAAAATCTACATTATTAAAAAATATAAGTAATATTCTTCAGCCAGATAAAGGAAGTATTTTAATAGATAATGTTAGTTTATCCAAATATCAGGCTAAAGATCTTGCTAAAAAAATTGCTGTTGTACCACAAAACACAAATATAGATTTCAATTTCAATGTTTATAATATAATTATGATGGGAAGAAATCCATATCAGGATCGATGGGGTAGAATTACAGATCAGGATAAGGAAATGGTAAAAAGAGCTATGGCTCTTACTGATACCTATAACCTTGCAGAAAAGAATATTAACGAACTGAGTGGTGGTGAGAGGCAGCGAGTCATTATTGCTAGAGCTCTTGCTCAAGACCCAGAAGTGCTTCTGCTTGATGAACCAACTTCAAATTTAGATATAAATTATCAGGGAGAAATATATGATATTTTATCTTATTTGAACAAAGAACTGTCGATAACAATTGTAGCTGTTTCACATGATTTGAATTTAACAGCTCAATACTGTGAAAAACTAGTCTTATTAGACGAAGGTAAGATTCATTCTGTTGGAACTGCAGAAGAAGTTTTAACTGAAGAAAATATTGCTGGGGTATATTCGACCAGAGTTATTATTAAAAATAATCCACTTTCTGATAAACCATATGTTACACTTATACCACATGCATATAAAAAAAGAGATAGTAATAATAAAAAAGATTTTAAGATTCACATTATTGCTGGTGGAGGAACTGGTGAAAGATATATGGAATTATTGTGGCAGAATCAGTATCAAATTTCTGCAGGTGTTTTAAATCAGGGTGATGCAGACTGGCAGACTGCCAGAAGGTTAGATATTGATATTGTTGAAGCTCCTCCATTTGCTGATTTTAGGAATAAAGATATTGAAGCAAATAGAACTTATCTAAAAAAAGCAGATTTTATAGTAGTAACAGATGTTCCATTTGGACGCGGTAATTTAGCTAATTTGAAACTTGTTTCAGAATTTATTGAAACATCTAAATTAATTTTCGATACAGCTCCAATTAAAGATCGTGATTATACAAATGGGAAGGCCACAGAAATATGGAATAAGATATCCAGGCATAAAAATACTTCTGTGTTAAAGAATAAAGAAAATTTTTTATCTATTATAAAAAAAGCAGAAAATAATGAGGTGGAGCACATAAATGATTAAAGCCGCCAGATTAGATGAAGAGTATTTCGTTGTTATAATTCCAGGAGAAGAGCTTATTGAAACTGCAGCTAAAGTACAAAAAATTGTAGCTGAACATTATAATCTTTATCCAGATCAGCTGTATCCACAGCTCCATATTACAATTGATAGGATAGATAAAAATAAAAAAGATTTAGCAGTAAAAATTTTAAATGATATAGTGTGTGAGCACAAAAAAATTAATATTGAAATTGATCGATTCAGCTGTATTAAATTTTCTGATGAACATCAGCTTGTACTGGAAGTTAATGAAACAGACACCCTGATTAATTTTGCAGATGAAGTCCACAGAAGACTGGCATCTGCTGGAGTTTCTACAATAGAAAACTATGAAGAATGGATATTTCATATAACAATTATAAGTAATATTTTTGCGAAAAATCCAATTCCTGTTGATGAATTGACAGAAATATGTCTTTTTATGGAAGGAATGTCAAGACCGTTAACAGCGGAGGCGGAGAAAATTGAAATCTGGCGTCCTACATTAGATCCTGTTAATAAAATTATTGAAAGTTTTGATTTATAAAAATATAGAGGTGGTAAAAAAATGTCAAAAAAAATTAAAGCTTTTATATTTGATCTTGATGGTGTAATTACTGACACATCAGAATATCATTTTGAAAGCTGGAAAAAATTATCTGAGGAAGAGGGACTTAAATTTGATAGAAAGATAAATGAAAAATTAAGAGGTGTTTCTCGAATGAGGTCTCTCGAAATAATTCTTGATGGAAAAGAATTAAGTGATTCTGTAAAAAAAGATTTTACTGACAGGAAAAATGAATATTATCAGCAGTCCCTTGAAAATTTAGATAAAGATAATATTATAGACAATATGGAAACTATTTTAAAATCTTTAAAAGATAGAGGATTTAAAATAGCTGTTGCATCTTCAAGTAAAAATGCTAAAAAAGTTTTAAAACGATTAAAAATCATTGATATTTTTGATACTATTTCAGATGGTAATAGTGTTCAAAATGCTAAACCTGCACCAGATTTATTTCTACATACGGCAGAAAAATTGAATTTAAAGCCTGAAGAATGTGTGGTTGTTGAAGATGCAGAATCTGGTATTAAGGCTGCTCTAGAGGCAAATATGATGGCTGTTGGTATTGGGCCTGAGGATCGGCTGAATGGAGCAGATATAATTTATTCAGAGGTTTCAGAAATAAATATTGATGAGATACTGGAGCTTGGCCAAAAAAAAGTAAAATAAAGAAGGAATTTAAGAGTTTGCCGCGAATATATATTGTAGAGATGGGCAGACTCTTTTTTTATTTTTTATTTACGCAAGCGTTTGCGTAAATGGGGGTGTGATATGCAGATTACTATAAAGGATATTGCCAGAATGGCAGATGTTGCAGAATCTACGGTTTCGCGTGCACTGAATAATAAAAAAGGTGTTGGAGAAAAAACCCGTAAAAAAATAATGAAAATTGCTGAAAAATATAATTACAGACCCAATAGACTTGCCAGAGGGCTTGTATCAAATAGGACAAATATGATTGCTCTTATATTGTCTGATATGGATAATCAGAGTTATATAGATATTGTGAAAAATATAGAAATAGAAGCAGAAAGAAACAATTACCAGGTTATACTCTGTAATACAAACGGTGATTTGGAAAAAGAAAAATCTTATTTAAATCTTCTTGAATCCAATCAGGTTGATGGAGCTATTTTTATTGGTGGTGGTCTGGTGGGCCAATATCTATTAAATGCCAGCTTTGAGAAAAGCAATAAAATTGTTTTAATTAATAGATTGTCTGAGGAAGGATTTTTTCCAACTGTTTTAACAGATAATGGAGAAGGTACTTACAGGGCAGTTAAACATCTGCTGGATGGTGGTTACAAAAAAATAGCTTTAGTAACAGGGGATTTGAGTATACTGACAGAAGAAGAAAAATTTAATGGCTATAAAAATGCCTTAAAAGAAAGTGATATAAATTTTGATAAAAGACTTGTTGTAGAAACCAGTGGGAAAAGAAGAGAAGGCTATAATGCCTTTACAAATTTGATAAACAAAGAAGTAATTCCTGATGCATTTATTATAACTCTGGAACTGTTAACTATTGGCCTGGTTGAAGCTGTTAAAACAGGTGGATATATGATACCAGATGATTTTGCTGTTATTGGTTCAGGTGATAATATATTGACTTCGGCTGTTGATCCACCTCTGACTGTAATAGCAGAACCTGTTGAAGAAATCGCTAGACTTGCATTTGAAAACTTAATGAATATATTAAATGATAATATTCAAAAATCTTCAATTAAGGTTTTAACTCCGCATTTAATAATCAGGAAGTCTTCTAAATGAAATTAATAAATAAAATTCAAAAGGAGGAAATTTAATGGCAAATGTAACTTTAAAAAATGTTTATAAGCGTTTTGGTGATTTTGTAGCTGTTCAGGATCAAAATTTAGAGGTTAAAGATAAAGAGTTTTTGGTGCTTGTTGGTCCTTCTGGTTGTGGTAAATCTACTACACTGCGCATGATAGCTGGTTTAGAAGAAATTAGTGAAGGTATTATTGAAATTGGGGATCGAGTTGTAAATGATGTTCCACCTAAGGACAGAGATATTGCTATGGTTTTTCAGAACTATGCTCTTTATCCACACATGAATGTTTATGAGAACATGGCGTTTGGTTTAAAACTTCGCAAATTTCCAAAAGATGAAATAGATAGACGGGTACAGGAAGCAGCAGAAATTTTGGGAATAGAACAGCTTCTGGATAGAAAGCCCAAACAGCTTTCGGGAGGACAAAGGCAGCGTGTTGCTTTAGGAAGAGCAATTGTTAGAGAACCCAAAGTTTTCTTGATGGATGAGCCTCTTTCTAATCTTGATGCGAAATTAAGAGTTCAGATGAGGACTGAATTGAGTAAATTACATGACCGCCTGCAGACAACTATTATTTACGTAACTCATGATCAGACAGAAGCAATGACTATGGGGGACAGAATTGTTGTTTTAAAAGATGGACTAATACAGCAGGTTGATGATCCATTAACCCTCTATAATCAGCCAGAAAATATGTTTGTTGCAGGTTTTATTGGAAGCCCTGCTATGAATTTTCTGGATGCAAAAATAGATGAAGAAGATGGGAGATATTACATAGATGGAAATGGCTCATTCCGGATAATAGTTCCAGAAAATAGAGTGGAGGAAATCCCTAAAATAAAAGATTATGTTGGTAAAGATGTAGTTTTTGGTATTCGTCCTGAAGATCTTGTTGATTCTTCTATTACCCATGATTTTGAATTAAATGAAGATAATACATTTAATGCAGATGTTGAAGTTGTAGAACCTATGGGATCGGAAATTTATCTTTATCTTGCGGAAGCCGGCCACTCTATGATTGCAAGAGTAGAAGCAGAAAGCAAAGCAGAAGTTGGCGATACAATTAAACTTGGAGTAGATTTAAGGAAAATACATGTTTTTGATGCCGAAACTGAAGATGCCATTTTTTAAATAATATAATTTAAATTTTAAGCAGCCGCAGAAATCGGCTGCTTTTTTAAAGGTATTTTTAAAATTTACTAGAAATTATTAATAGTAGTAATAATATAATTTGGAAGTGGTATAATGCCTCGTAAAACAAAAGACTTTATTTTTTCACCACTATTTATAACTATTGTTGCAGTTATTTTATTTACTGCTGGAGTACAGTATTATCAAAATATAAAAAAAATGGAAAAGCTCCAGACTAAAATAGAAGAACTGGAAAATAGTATAGATACAGCTCAGGAAGAGAACAAAAAACTTGCAGAACAGCTTGATAATGTTAATAGTGATGAATATATTGAAAAAATGGCAAGAGAAAAATTAGGGCTTGTAAAGCCAGGTGAAGTACTGGTAATGCCTGTAGAAAATGAAGATGAAGAAAAAAAAGATAGTGATGATCAAAAAGATGAATAGAATAGGAAGTGTTATCGTTAAAGATGAGAGATTATTTTAATTTTGATATATTTAAATTAGCATCCCAAAAAACCGGACTAAAAGAAAAAAATATTAAAGATACTGTGGAATTACTAGATGATGGGAATACAGTTCCTTTTATTGCCCGCTACCGTAAAGAAGTAACAGGTAGCCTTGACGAAAAAGAAATAAGAGATATAGAAGATACGGTTGATTACCTGCGCAGACTATGGGGACGCAAAGAAGAAGTTGCAGAGATAGTAGATGGACAGGAGAAGTTAACAGATGAGCTGCTCGATAAATTATTTTCTGCTGAAACTCTACAGGAAGTAGAAGATATTTATCGCCCATATGTAATTAAAAAGAAAACAAAAGCTGCCAGAGCAATCGAAAAAGGCCTAAAACCTCTTGCCGAAATTTTTATGGCACAGGATAACTCAGCAGGTAAGCCAGAAGAAATAGCAAAAAATTATCTGGATCCCGAAAAAGATCTGCATGAGATAGAAGATGTATTGAGCGGTGCAGAGGATATTGCAGCTTCGTTTATTTCGGATGATGCTGATTTAAGAAAAAAACTCAGAGAACATTTTTTCAAAAATTCTTTAATTAATTCTGAATTGAAAAAAGCTGAAAATGATCCTGATGATAAATACCAGGATTATTATGAATTTAATGAATCTATCAATAAGATCCCTCCCCACAGAATTTTAGCCATTAATAGGGGAGAGAATGAAGATGTATTAAAAGTAAAAATTAAAGTTAATGATGATAGGTCAGAAGAAATTATTAATAACCACTTTAATATAAAGGAAAGTTATTATAGAACTCAGATAAATAATGCAAAAGATTATGCCTACAAGAGGCTTATTGCCCCTTCACTGGAAAGAGAAGTAAGAAATTATTTGAATGAAAAAGCGGAGGCACGTGCAATAGATAATTTTTCTATTAATTTAAAATCACTGTTAATGCAGCCCCCTCTACCGGAAAAGGTAGTTTTTGGTATTGATCCGGCTTTTAGAACAGGCTGTAAAACAGTAGTGGTTTCAAAAAATGGAAAAGTGCTGAATACCGGTACTATATATCCACATCCACCACAAAAAGAAAAAAAAGAGGCAGCAGAATTTGTAAAAAAACAAATAAAAAAATATGGTGTTGATCTGGTAGTTATCGGTAATGGAACGGCAAGTCGAGAAACAGAACTTTTCATTGCAGATTTGATAAATGATGGATTGGAAGTTGAGTATACAATTGTTAATGAGGCTGGAGCTTCTGTTTATTCTGCATCTGAAATTGCCAGAAAAGAATTTCCTAATTTAGATGTTTCAATTAGAGGGGCAATTTCTATTGCCAGAAGAGTACAGGACCCTCTGGCAGAACTTGTAAAAATAGATCCCCGCTCACTGGGAGTTGGAATGTACCAGCACGATATTTCAGAGAATAAACTATCTAAAGCTCTGAAAGAAGTTGTAGTAGATGCCGTTAACCATGTTGGAGTGGATTTAAATTCTGCTTCTGCAGCACTACTTAGCTATGTTTCCGGTATCAGCTCTAACAATGCTGAAAAGCTGGTTGAGCACAGAGACGAAAACGGTAATTTTAAATCCCGAAAAGAAATGCTCTCAGTTTATGGATTTGGACCGAAGACATTTGAACAGTCAGCTGGATTTATAAGAATTGAATCCAAACAGGATCCTTTTGCTGTAACTCCAATTCACCCAGAGTCTTATGATTCAGCTGAAAGGATATTGAATACACTGAACTTTACTAAAGAAGATTTGCTTAATAAGGAAAAGTTAGAAATCCTGAGAGAAAAGTTAAATGGACTGAATATCGGTGATACAGCAGAGACACTTGATATTGGTCTGCCTACTGCAGAAGATATTGTTAAATCTCTTCAGCAGCCGGGAAGAGATCCAAGAATTGGTATGCCTGGTCCAGTCTTTAGGAAAGATATTCTTAAACTGGAAGATATAAAAGAAGGTATGATTTTTACTGGAAAAGTTAGAAATATAGTTGATTTTGGTGCATTTATTGATATTGGACTAAAAAATGATGGTCTTTTACATATTTCAGAAATGAGTGAGATGTATGTAAATGATCCGTTTGAAATCGTTTATATTGGTCAGACTATTGAGGTTCAGGTTCTATCAGTTGATCAGCAGAGATCAAGGATTTCTTTAACTTTAAAATTTTAAATTCTTAATTGAAACTCCAGCTTGTAAATTTATTTGACATTATTACATTCTGTAAGTTATAATGAGTACAATATTAATATCTAGGGAGGAATTTTTTTAGCATGTCCATTGAAGTTGGTAGTATCGTAGTTGGTACAGTTACAGGGATAACAAATTTTGGTGCTTTCGTCGAACTGGAAGATGGGGAAACTGGTCTTATTCATATTTCAGAAGTTGCTAATACCTATGTTAAGGATATTAACAATTTCTTAAAAGTTGATGAAGAAGTAAAGGTAAAAGTAATTAACATTGATGATGATGGAAAGATTGGACTGTCGATTAAACAGCTTGAGGATCCGGATGATCGGATTGATCATGCTCCAGAAATGTCTTTTGAGGAAAAAATGAACCGTTTTCTAAAGCAGAGCAGTGAACGGCAGCAGGATCTCAAAAACAGGGAGGCGAAAAACGGCGGAAATTCAAAATAAATTTTTATTTCAGTTATTATAGTATATAAAACATCCTTTAAGTTATTAAAGGGTGTTTTCTTGTTTTAGATAAGGAGCATTTTATGCTAACAAATAGAGATGAGCGAAAAATAATAAAGTGGCAGCTGGGGAGAGAAATTGAAAATTTAGATACTGTGGGCAGATACTGTCCCTTTGGTTATCCTGCTGTACTTGTTGTTAAACCTTTTGTGAAAGAAAATAATATTGTATCACCAACAATATACTGGCTTAGTTGCCCATATCTTATTTATGAAGTGGCTAGAATAGAAAATAATGGATTTATAGAAAAGATAACTCTAAAACTAGAGAATGATCCTAAATTTAGAAAAAATATATTTTCTGCTCACAAACGATATGCAGAGTTAAGAAGAACAAAATTGTCTGTTAATGATTTAGAAGCTGCTGAAGAAATATCAGAAGATTTATTAAATACACTTTTAAAATCTGGTATAGGTGGCATAAAAGATAAAAGTGGTATAAAATGTCTTCACACACATCTAGCAGATTTTTTGATGGGTAATGATAATCCAGCAGCTGAACTCATATGGGGTAAACTATCCTGGCCGAAAAATTGTTCTATTTGTAGAGAAGGGATTGAGGAAATTGAAAGCAGCAGCTGTTGATATTGGCACAAATTCTACCAGGCTACTTATTGCAGAAAAAAGTGGAAATAAAATTAATGTTCTGGATAAATCACTTGAAATAACAAGACTTGGTGAAGGTGTTGACAAAAGCTTACTGTTAAATAAAGAAGCAGTTAATAGAGTTTTGAATGCTTTAAAAAAATTCAAGAATAAGCTGACTAAATATAAGATAGATAATGTTAAAATAGTTGGTACAAGTGCACTGCGGGATGTAAAAAATTCCCGGGTTCTTTCTGATAGAATGAAAAAAGAACTTGATTTGGAACTTGAAATAATAAGTGGTGAAAAAGAAGCCGAACTCAATTACAGAGGAGCTGCAGATACTCTGGAACATTATTTTTTGTTGATAGATATCGGGGGAGGCAGCACAGAATTTATCTGGCCGCAAAATAATAAAGAAGAGAAAGAGTCTCTTGTTTTTAAAAGCTTAGATATTGGCTGTGTTAGAATGACAGAACGATTTATAAAAGATCCAGCAAAACTTCTACCAGATAGAGAGGCGGCAGCAATCAGAGAATATACAGATAGACTTCTAAAGGAGAATAAACTAAATATTTCTTCTAATTTTTTAGTTAAAGGTGTTGGAGGGACTATAACGACACTTGCTGCGGTAAAATTAGGTTTAGAAAATTATGATTCATCAAAAATTGAAAATTTTGTTTTAACATCTGATGATTTGTTTTCTATTTATCTAAAGCTAAAAAACACTCCACTCAAAAAAAGAAGAGAAATTAAGGGGCTTCAACCGAAAAGAGCAGATATTATTACTGCTGGAGTTATAATTTTAACTTCTGTACTGGAATATATAGGCACAGATAAAATAACTGTAAGTGATAGAGATATTCTATATGGCTTGATTTATGATCAATTAAAGTGAGATTTGATGCAGGAATAAGAGTTTTAATTATAGAATAGAATAAATAATTGAAGCTTTTAAGAGTTGAGATACAGGGGGATTTTAATTTGAATATCAAAGAAAAATTTATTTTTTTTGTAAAAAAATATAATTTAATTTCTGCAGGACAGAAAATCTTACTGGGAGTTTCTGGAGGGCCGGATTCTCTTGCAATGCTTAATCTTTTTTGTGAAATGAAAGGCGAATGGGATATAGAAATTGCAGTGGCTCATATAAACCACCATTTGCGAAAAGAAGCAGATGATGAAGCATTTTTTGTAAAAAAGACAGCAGAAAAGTTGGGGCTGCCCTTTTATTTTAAAGAAGTTCAAAAGGGAGAATTGGAAAAAAATGATGGTTCCATAGAAGAAGAAGCGCGAAATTACAGGCTGGAATTTTTTAGGGAAATTATTAATAGTCAGGATTATCAGCTGCTTTCTCTTGCCCATCAGAAAAATGATCAGGTGGAGACAGTGCTTTTTAATTTTTTTAGAGGGGCTGGTCTCAGTGGTTTATCTGGTATTTCTCCGCAGAGCAGTGTAAATGGAATTACAATTATACATCCTTTACTAAAAATAAGCCGTGAAGAGATATTAGTATACTGCCGAAAAAATAAACTGCAGCCAAAGTTTGATAAAAGCAATAAAAAAAATATTTACAGCAGAAATATAATAAGAAATCAGCTGCTGCCGGTGATTAAGGAAAAGATAAATCCTTCTATTGATGATGTAATAGTGAGAAATTCTGCTTTAATAAAAAAAGAAAATGAATTCCTGAAAAAAATAACAGATGAAATCTATTTTAAATTAATAAAAAAGAAAAGCAAAACAGAGATTATATTAGATTTAAAGAAACTTCTGTTGAAAGATGAAGTCATTATTTGGCGGATAATCCGCAGAGCTTATAAAGATTTGAATAATAATCTGGATGATTTATATTATGATCATGTTGTAGATGTATATTCCTTAATTAGGAAGAAGAAAACAGGAAAAAGTATAGATCTTCCGTTTGATATTAAAGTTATGATAAGTTACAATGAAATCATCTTTAGTAAAAAAACAAATGGTAAAGATGATAAAAATAAAAACTTAGAGGTAAAATTAAGCATACCCGGTGAAGTGAAGTTAAATGAACAGCAGAGTATAAAAGCTGAATTTGTAGAAAAAAAAGAATTTAAATTCAGCAGAAATGAAAATATATGTATTTGCGATTTTGAAAAAATAGAACCTCCACTTTATATTAGAAATAGAAAAGATGGAGATAGGTTTACACCTTTTGGTATGAAGGGCAGCAAAAAGATTAAAGATTTTTTTATTGATGAAAAAATAGCCAAAAGGAAGAGAGATGAAATTCCGATTGTAGCTGACAGCAGTGAAAAAATCATCTGGATTGCTGGCTTAAGGACTTCTGAAAAAGTAAAAATAGATGACAATACTGATAAAATTTTGAGGCTGGTTTTACTAAATAAGGAGGAAGAAAATGGATAAAAATAGTGTTTTTTATGATGATATAAGTGAAATAATAATAAGTGAAAAACAGATCTGTCAGCGAATAGAAGAACTAGGAAAAGAGATATCTAAGTCATATAACGAAGATGATGATATTGTAATGCTCTGTATTTTAAGAGGAGCTATTATTTTTATGGCTGATTTGGCCAGAGAAATAAATTTGCCTGTTACCTTTGATTTCATGGATGTATCCAGTTATGGGGCAGGGACAGAAAGTTCAGGAGTTGTAAGAATAATTAAAGATATGGAAGAAAATATTGAAGGACGCCATCTTTTAATAGTTGAAGATATTATTGATACAGGTCTTACCTTAAAACATGTTGTCGATATGCTGCGGACAAGAAATCCTGAAAGTATAAAGGTTGTAACACTATTGGATAAGCCAGAAAGAAGAGAACAGAAACAAATTGATGCTGATTATAATGGGTTTGAAATCCCGGATAAATTTGTAGTCGGTTATGGATTGGATTTTGCTGAAAAGTACAGGAATCTGCCATATATAGGTGTTTTGAAAGAAGAAATGTATATTTAAACTCGGCGGCAGGGTCTAAATACAATATTTACAAAGTTCAAATATTGTGGTATAATGTTTTACTGTATATGATCTAAGTCGTAGGGGAGGTTATTTAATTTTGAATAAGTTTGTTAAGAATATTGGATTTTACCTACTTTTAATTGCTATATCAATTTTAGTAGCACAATTCTTTATGCAGCAGGATCCAAATACCATAGAGAATTTTACTTATACTAATCTTGTTGAAGAAGTTTCTTCTGGTAACATTAGTGAAGTTACAATAATTGGTAATGAAGAAGTTACGGGTAAAATAAACAATAGAGAGTTTAGAGTTCCAGTACCCCCGGAAGCTATTCCAAGTTTGATGCAGGAATTGCAGGCTGGTAATGTTAATATTAAGACAGAACCACAGCCTTCAGCTCCATGGTGGGTTAATATTTTAAGTTATATTTTGCCAATAATCATTTTGATTGTTGCCTGGGTATTTATAATGCAGAAAATGCAGGGTGGCGGTAATAAAATGATGTCATTTGGTAAAAGTAAGGCAAGACTGGATGAAAGTAAAAAGAAACTCTCTTTTGATGATGTTGCGAATTATGAGGAAATCAAAGAAGAATTAAAAGAAGTTGTTGAATTTTTGAAAAATCCCAAGAAGTTTTCAGATCTTGGAGCTACTGTACCAAAAGGAGTTCTGCTTGTAGGTCCTCCTGGAACAGGTAAAACTTTGATGGCCAAAGCTGTTGCTGGAGAAGCTGGAGTACCGTTCTTCTTTATTAGTGGTTCAGATTTTGTTGAAATGTTTGTTGGTGTTGGTGCTTCAAGAGTAAGAGATCTTTTCGAGCAGGGAAAAAAGAATTCTCCATGTATAATCTTTGTTGATGAGCTTGATGCAGTTGGACGTCAGCGTGGTGCTGGACTCGGAGGCGGACATGATGAAAGAGAACAGACATTAAACCAGCTTTTAGTTGAAATGGATGGTTTTGAACCAAATGAGGGTATAATTCTCATGGCGGCTACAAACAGGCCGGATGTTCTTGATCCTGCTTTACTTCGTCCAGGACGTTTTGACCGTCAGGTAATAGTTGATAAACCCGATAGGCTGGGAAGACAGCTGATACTAGAAATTCATGTTCAGGATAAACCACTTGATGATGATATTGATTTAGAGATTCTGGCCAAACGAACTCCTGGTTTTACAGGAGCAGATATGGAAAACCTGGCTAATGAAGCTGCTATTCTGGCTGCCAGAAGGTCGAAAAAAATAATTTCCATGAAAGAATTTGATGATGCAATAGATAGAGTTATTGCCGGGCCTGCTAAAAAGAGCAGAATTGTTTCTGATAAAGAAAAAAATCTGGTTGCTTATCATGAAACAGGACATGCACTTCTTGGTGAATTATTAGAACATGCTGATAGGACACATAAAGTTTCTATAATTCCCCGAGGTAGAGCCGGAGGATTTACAATACCTCTGCCAGAAGATGATCAGAACTTCATGACCAAAGGAGCGCTTTTGGATAGAGTAACAAGTCTTCTTGGTGGAAGAGCTTCTGAAGCTATTTTTCTTGAAGATATCAGTACTGGCGCCCAAAATGATCTTGAACGTGCAACACAAATAATTAGAGCTATGGTTACAGAATATGGTATGAGTGAAAATCTCGGTCCACTTACCCTCGGTCAGAAGCATGATCAGCAGGTATTTTTGGGTAGAGATATATCCAGACAGAGAAACTATAGTGAAGAAGTTGCTGCTAGAATTGATAAAGAAATAAGTAAAATGGTTGAAGAATGCTACAGTAAAGCTGAACGCATTTTAAAAGAAAACAGTGATAAGGTAAAAAGAATAGTTGAAGCACTGAAAGAATTTGAAACACTTAATTCCAGTCAGATCAAAAAGTTAATTAAAGGTGAAGAAATTAGCGGAGATCCTGACAAAGATGAAATAGATAATGATGATAGTGCTGATACAATTAAAGTCTTTAAACCAGAACCTCAAAATGGATAAAATAAATAAATAATATATATTTAAAAGTCAGTCCTAAAGGGCTGGCTTTTTGTTATCTATTTACTTTTTTTATTATTATAGAAATTCTATAATGATATTCAATATTGATATTAAGCAATGGAGGTTAAAATTGTGGGAAATAAGATTTTAAGAAAATTATTTCTAGCATTTGTGAGGATTCACATACTTCACCATGCAGAAAAAGAAGAATTTTTTGGTCTGTGGATGATTGAAGAACTTAAAAGTCATGGGTATGAAATAAGTTCTGGTACTCTTTATCCTATTCTCCATTCAATGGAAGAAGATAAAATTCTAAAGAGCAAAGAAAAAACTGTTGATGGTAAGGTAAGAAAATATTACAGCCTAACAGAAAAAGGAAAAGAAATTTTAAAAGAAGTTGAGAAGAAGACAAAAGAGCTGTCAGATGAAATACTGGACAGTTAATAGGAGGTAATGATGTTTAAATTAAGAAATATAGAATTTAAAAATATTTTAAAAATAGATAAAATTGAATTGAAAAAAAATATTATTACTGCAATATTGGGCCGCAGTGGAGGTGGGAAAACTACCTTTTTAAAACTTTTAAATAATATGATTTCTGCAGATAGTGGTGTAATCTATTATAAAGATAGAGATATTAACAGCTATGATCCGGTTGAAATCAGACGTGAAGTTGTTATGCTCCCACAGGATCCAGAAATTTTTAAAGGAACTATTAAAGACAATTTTGTTATTACCGAAAAAATTGCCGATAAAAAACAGTCAGATGATAATGTTTATGAAAATATATTAAAACAGGTATCACTTCCGAAAGCACTGGAGGATAATGCTGAAGAACTTTCCGGTGGTGAGAAACAGAGACTGGCTTTAGGAAGGGTAATGCTATTAAATCCAGAAGTTTTACTTTTGGATGAACCATCTTCTTCTCTTGATCAGGCAACAGAAGAAAAAATAATTAATATGGTTGTCAATTATGCAAAAGAGAACTGCAGAACTCTTATTATGGTAACTCATAGTCCAGAAATTGCCGAAGAATTTGCAGATAGAATTATCAATATTGAATCAGGAAGAATAAAAAAATAGCTTTTTGGAAAGGATGAGATCTTTGGAAAATGAGATAGTAAACATTCAATTTTTTTCCTTAGTATTTGCATATATATTTGTGTTTATTTTACTTTTGATAGTAAAGAAGAAAAATATTGGGCAGGAGAACGAAATTATATTAGCATCTATAAGAATGACTATTCAATTAGTTGCTGTAGGGTATTTATTAGAATATGTTTTTGCAAATCAAAATCCGTTTTACAGTATATTTATACTGCTGATAATGGAAATATTCGCCATTTATAATATTTATGGAAGGGTTGATGCAAAAATATCTTTAGATTTGAAGAAAATTATTGCAGGGTCGATGTTTGCAGGAACTTCAATTAGTATTTTATTTTTTGTACTTGTAGTTATTGGTCTTAAACCCTGGTTTAGGTCAGATTATTTTATTCCACTTTCCGGTATGCTAATTGGGAACTCCATGACCGGTATTTCTTTAGGGGTAAATCACCTAATAGAGGGGTTTAGAGATAATAAGCGGTTGATAGAAAATTATTTGATGCTTGGGGCAGAACCAGTATTTGCAATTAAAGAAATAAGCAATAGGGCTTTTTATAATGCTGTACTTCCTACAATTAATTCAATGATGGGAATGGGAATAGTATTTCTGCCAGGTATGATGACAGGACAGATTCTTGCTGGAGCATCTCCTGTAACTGCAATTAAATATCAAATAGCTATTATGATGGGAATTTTAGGTAGTGTTACTCTCACAGTGTTTTTTATGGTTAATAGAGGTTCCAAAACTTTTTTTAATAAAAGAAAGCAGCTAAAAATAGAATAATAATTTTAAATTATCTGTAAAAGCAAAATATTTAATAAAAAAAGAGGAAATTATTAAATTTTATTGAATATTAATATTAAGAATTAAATTTAATTTCACAAGGAGGAGATAGTGTGAAAAGTGATATTGCGATAGCACAGGCAGCAGAAATGAAACCAGTAACAGAGATAGCATCACAGCTGGGATTAGACGAAGATGATCTGGAACTATATG
>JBNJGL010000051.1:0-16569 GCA_051747745.1 Bacillota bacterium
CTTTTATTATGTTGCCAAATATTTAAGTTTTTCTAAAGCTGCTTCTAAACTCTATATTTCCCAGTCAGCAGTTAGCCAGAATATAAAATCTCTG
This sequence comes from Bacillota bacterium, assembly GCA_051747745.1. Taxonomy (GTDB): domain Bacteria; phylum Bacillota; class Halanaerobiia; order Halanaerobiales; family Halanaerobiaceae; genus QPJE01. Next base: position 95 of record JBNJGL010000051.1, read on the forward strand.
GAAAAAGAACTCAATACAAAACTTTTTATACGCTCTACCAAAAATGTTAGTTTAAGTAAATCTGGCAGTTTACTGCTTGAGCATATTGAACCTGCATTTAATCTGATAAAAAGTGGAGAAAAAAATATTAGAGAGATCAATGCACTGCAAAGAGGAGAGCTTCATATTGGTGCAAATGATACAATCTCAAAAGATTTTTTGCTGCCATATCTAAAAAAATTTCATAAACTATATCCTGATATTCATCTGCTTATTACAAATAGAACTTCAAGTACATGTATAGATCTTCTTAAACAGAATACTGTTGATTTAATAATCAGCAATCTTCCCAATGATAAAGTAACAGCCAGTATGAAGGTTAAGCAAATTTACAGTTTTAATGATATTTTTATAAGTGGAAAAGAATATAAGGAACTAAATAGAAAGACAATAAGCCTCAAAAAATTGAGCAGTTATCCTCTTCTGATGCTGGAAGAGAAAACAACTACTCGTAAATTTTTAGAAAAATACTTAAATAAGTATGGAATAGAGATAGAAGCTAAAATTGAGTTAGGTAGTGTTGATCTCTTAATAGAAATGGCAAAGATTGGTCTGGGTATAGCATATGTGCCTGATTATTCTCTGGATCTTAAAAAAGAAGGTCTTTTTAGATTAGATATTAAAGAAAAGATTGCAAAAAGAAACTTGGCCGTAATTAGAAATAAAAATATTCCACTTACAAATGCAGCCGAAAAATTTATTGAACTTTTCTGAGTTTGACTTTTATTTTACCTTTTTTAAATATTTTTAATCAGTTTCTTTAATTTTTCTACTATATTTATAAGGCTTTCTGACTGCTGGTCAATATCTTTTATTTCATTAAGCTGGCCTTCACTTCTTTCCTGTGCTTCTGATGATAAATCGGCATTTTCCTGTGAAATTCTAGATATATCCTTTATTGTCTCAAGTATGTCTTTTACTGCTTTATCTGCATCTGCTGCTGATTGATAGGATTTATCAATAACACTATTTACGTTCTTAAGTGAGTTATTAATCTCTAAATAATTTTTACTGTTTGTTTCGACTCTTTCCATTCCCTTATTTAATTCTTTTTTTCCAGAACGCATGTTTTCTCCAGCGTTTTTTGTTTCAATTTTTATTTTAGCAATTAATTTTGATATTTCCTCTGCGGAACTTCTTGATTCTTCAGAAAGATCACGAATTTCTTCTGCAACTACAGAAAATCCTCTTCCAGCATTACCAGCTCTTGCTGCTTCTATTGAAGCATTTAATGCCAGCAAATTTGTCTGCTCAGCAATTCCATTTATTATAGATAATATATTATCTATATCTTCTGATAAAGAAACTAAAGAACCTATATCTTGAGAAACCATTTCAATTTTTTCTTTAATTATATTCATCTGTTTTTTTACATTTTTTATGCTTTTTTCTCCATTGGCAGTTTTTTCGTTCATTAGTTTAGAGCTCTCAGTTAAAGTATCATTGTTCTTCTTAATTTCTCTTATATCATTATTAAGTGAAATGATTTTTTTGTGAATATCCTCAATATTATTTTCCTGCTTATCAGCTGCATTTTTTACCTTATCAAATATTTTCTGATTTGATCGTGTTGATTTTATCAATCCAGAAGTAGATTTATTGATATTATCAGAAGAAAAAATAACTTGACTTGATAAGTTCTCGATATTATCTATCATCATCTTTATTTTATAAATTAAATCACCAGAGCTTTTTGCCAAATCTGCAATCTCATCTTTTTTGTCAATTTTGAAGTTTAAATCAAAATCTCCTTTTTCTGTTTTCTTTAGCTTATTTTTTAAATCCAAAATTGGAACTATTAAAGTTCTGTGTATAAAAATATAAAGCAGAGCGATCAGTATAATTACTATAATTAAAGCACTAATAAATATCGTTCTTTTTATTTTATTTATCAGCTGATATGCCTGAGAGACAGGAATCTGTGCCATTAAAGCCCCACCAATAGTATCTATCTTTATATGAGAAAGCAAATATTCTTCTCCATTATAAGAAAATGATAAGATATCATCATTTGCAAACAATTTATCCAGATCAAGATAACTGCTCATATCCAATTTTTTTTCTAATAATTTTTTATCAGTATGAGCTATTACCTTAGCCTTATTATCTATTAAATATACAAAACCATTTTCTCCAATCTTCCATTTTATTACTTCACTCAGATTATCTGGAGACAGATCAGCCCCTATTATTCCAATAAAATTATTTGAATAGTCAAAAACAGGTTTAATAACTGATATAGTATTTTTGCTGCCAGTAATATCCAGATGAGTTGCTGTCCAGAAAATTTCTTTTTTGCTTTTGGCTTTTTTCAACCAATCGTTTTTTTGCGAAAAATCATTATTAATATTTTTCTCATCTGATAAAAGAGCATATGTACCATCAATTCCAAGAAAAAACATAGCATTAAAGTGATTATAGTTTTCCATTTCTTCTCTAAATTTTCTCTTTGCAACAAGATCAGGCTGATTGTTGGATCTAATTCCATAATCTTCAGCAACTCTATTTAAAGATTTTTCTGCACCCACAAAAAACTCTTTTGTTTTATTTTCAATTATTCCTGTAATATCTAAGTTATTATCATGAGTATCTGCTTTGAGTTCACTGCTTATATTTTTAGTAATAATATATCCTAAAGAAAAAAGAGAAAGACAGACAATTATAATCACAACTAATATTATCTTAAATTTTATACTATGTATTTTTTTATTAAAATTTAGTCTTTTTTTTGTAGATTTTAATTTAATAGTCACCAACTCCTAAATGCTTTGCTTTAGAATATTTTATTCTGTTGAAATTATATCAACAAATTTCCTTACTACCAGAGGATCAAATTGAACTCCTGATGATTTTTTAAGTTCTTCTATTATCTCTTTTTTGCTCATAGCTTTTTTGTAATTCCGTCCATATTTCATAACATCATATGCATCAATAACTGATATAATTCTTGCCATCAGTGGAATTTTTTCTTTTTTTAATCCTAAAGGATAACCACTACCATCCCACCATTCATGATGAGTTAATATTCCTTCAGCAACATTCATTAAAGCAAATGAATTATAAGCAATTTGAAAACCTGCTAAAGGATGTTCCTTTATTTTCTGCCATTCTTTGCTGTCTAAAGAATCATCTTTATTTAAAATACTCTTTTTTATTATAATTTTACCTATATCATGCAGTTCAGCTAGGAGCAGTAAGTCGTTAATTTCAGAGGAATTAAGTTCAAATATTCTTCCTAATTTATATGCTGGCTCTTTAAGTCTCTGACTGTGAATATATATATCATAATCATTTTCTTTAATTATTTTTTTTAATAAATCTGCATAACTGTAATTTAGTCTAATATTTTTTATATAATCGAAATTATACATTAACATTTTCTCTCCTGTCTTTTAAAAAATTACTGCCTATTTTTTCTTTTACAAGTTTTTTTATTTCAGCTGCTCTATCACTTACTTCTAAGTAATTTTCTATTTTTCTGAACTCATTTGAAATTATAGCAATTGAAATAGAAGTTAATGGTGCATTTACAATCTTTTTCTGTCTATCAAGGCAGGTCATATAACCTTTTTTTATATCACTTTTCTTAAAAAAATTTTTTACTTTTTTATCAAATTTTTTAATTATGCTTTCTGCAAATTCTCTATCAGATTCTATATTTGTAATTACTACAAAATCATCACCACCAATATGACCTACAAAACTGTCGGGGGCCACTTCTTTAGCTGTTTTTCTTAATATTGATGCTGTAAATTTTAAAATTTGATCACCTTTTTGATATCCATAATTATCATTGTAAGCTTTAAAATTATCAAGATCTATATACAATAAAGAAAATGTTTCTTTTTCTTTAATTTTTTCTCTCAATTCTAATTCGATCATATAATTTCCTGGTAATCCAGTAAGTGGATTAGCATTCCTTGCCTCTTTTATCTTTAATTTTGACACTTCCAAAAGAAGATCTTTAATCGATATAATAGAATAAAAACCATCATCCTCACATACTATTATTGAATCATATATTTTTTCCTGTGGACGGTTCATAGCAAGATTGGATACCCTAAAAACAGAATCGTTATAATCCACAATTAAGGGGCTGGCATCCATAACTTTTGTAATACTTTTTTTCATATAAAGATTATAGCCAAATTGACTCCCAAGACGATAAAAGAGGTGATCTCTCATAACCAGTCCAACAACAGTTTTATTATCAAGGACGACTATGCTCTGGATGTTTCTTTCGTTAAATATATTAACAACTTCTTTTGTCTGAAATGAACTGTAAACTGTGACACCATTATTCTCTCTGGCAATATCTCCAATAATATTCAGACACATTATTATACCCCTTTTCTTATTTCATATTATTACCATAACATTATTTTTTTGCATATAAGTAAAACAAAGGTTAATTTATTGTAAATTTTAAAGATAATAATTATTATTAATTCATCTAGTTTAAAGGCAATAATATTAATTTATATCTTTGTTAACTGTTTTTTAGATATTTTTTTGTTTCTGCTGTAAAATTACATTATACAATCATAATATTTTATCAATTTCGAACCTGTAATTTGTGAACAATAAAAACGGAATTAAAGAAAAAAGGGGAAGGTGAACTGAAGTGAAGAAAATATCTATTTTCTTTATATTAATTCTTTTTTTGATCAGCCTCAGTGTTCAGGCAGAAATAAAGGTCGGGAGTTTTCCTCAAAATGTAGAAGATCAGTTTTCAAAAGAGTTAGATGGTGTGGATGTTGAAGTGTGGCAGAACAATCTCAATGTTCCCTGGGAGTTAATATTTTTATCTGGAAGCAGCCGAGCACTGATAACTGAAAGAGATGGAAAGATTATTCAGGTTATAGATGGAACGATTCAGGACAAACTATATTTAGAACTTGATATAAGTGCACGTGGTGAAGGTGGTCTAATGGGAATTGCTCAACACCCTGATTTTCCTGAAAAACCATATTTATATTTAATGTACAGTTATCAGGAAAATGGAGAAGTTTTTAATCGTGTTTCCAGATTTGAAGACATGGAAGATCATGCTGCTGACGAAAAGATAATCATTGATAAAATTCCTGGTGGTAGAAATCATAATGGAGGAAGAATAGCTTTTGGACCTGATAAAATGCTTTATATTACAACCGGTGACAGCTGGAATCGGGAGATAGCTCAGGATCTTAATAATTTAGGTGGTAAAATACTGCGCATAAATGATGAGGGAGAAATTCCAGAAGATAACCCATTTAAGGATTCACCTGTTTATAGTCTGGGCCACCGCAATCCTCAGGGACTTGCATGGCATCCTAAAACAGGGGATTTGTTTATTTCAGATCATGGTCCTTCTGGAGAAGATGGTTTGCGCGCTAAAGATAGGATTAAAGTTGTAAAACCAGGTGATAACTTCGGCTGGCCAAATAAAATTGGATATTTTGAGGATGGAAAATATGCAAATCCTTTAATAATGTGGGAAAAAGCTACACCTCCATCAGGAATTACTTTTTATCAGGGAAGCTTATTTGTAGCAACACTCCGCAGCCAGTCATTAGTAAAAATAGATCTAACTTATAATGGAAAGAAATTTTATGTAGAAAAAATCGAACATTTATTTAGAGACAAAAATGAAAACCCAACCTATGGAAGGATAAGAACAGCAGTTGTTGGCCCGGATGGATATCTTTATTTTTTAACCAATAATCGGGACGGCAGGGGGAATCCTAAAAAAAATGATGATAAGATTTTGAGATTCAAAATAGATAAGTAAATAAATGCCGGAAACTCAGAAGTGATTTCCTGATTTCCGGCACTATTTATCTAATTGATTGCTATATCTTCATTTTCTTTTTTAGCTTTATACATTGCAGTATCAGCATATTTAATTAAAGTTTCTAATTCTTTACTGTCGTCAGGATATATACTTATTCCAGCACTTACATTTACTGAGATTTTTTCATTTTCAATAACCAGAGGTTTTTTAAGTCCATCAATTAGTCTTTCTGCTATTTTTATTATTTTATCCCTGGAATTTAAATCTGCTATAGCAATTATGAATTCATCTCCACCCATTCTGGCCTTTAAATCTTTTTCTTTTAAACTATTTTTGATCCTGGACGCAATACTTTTTAAAACTTTATCTCCAACATCATGTCCAAAATTATCATTTACAGCTTTAAAATCATCAATGTCAATAAAAATAACTCCAATACTATTTCTAGAAAAGTCAGCTTTTTCTCTTAATTCTTCAAACTCTTCTGCAAAATATTTTCTATTAGCCAAGCCTGTTAATTTATCATGATAGGCCTGATGTTCAAATTTTTTTAATAAATAGACCACAACAGCTATAAAGACAGCAAGAAAAACTGCCATCATTAAAATATTAATAAAAAATAAATGTCGGTGTCTGCTCATTTCTTCCTGCATAATCTGATCATTATAAGTAATTCCCACCACATAAGAATTCCAGCCCTGCTCATTTTCTTCATCATTTATTAAAGCAGGAAAAAAACGATATCTGTGCTTTATACCATTTATTATTTTTACGCTTTTCTGCATATCATTATTAATAACAGCCTGTCTGGCAAGTTCTTCTTCAAACTCAGGCACATCTGGATTTAAATATGGACGTTTGCTGTTTCGTAGTTTGGCAACTCCATGGCGCAGAGGTTCTACACTATAAAAGGCGATATCTTCAACCATCTCATACTCTCCGGTTAATACTGCTGCATCTTTAAACAGATTTAAACTTTTAAAAGAAGGATACTTATCTTCAATACTTACACTTAATTCAAATAAATACTGATTATCAGGACTCGGCATATAGCTGTATTTTTTTATCTCTCCAGCCTGAGTAGAAATATCGATCCTGTCAACTTCAAATTTACTGCCGGACATTCTTTCCTGCAAAACTGTCGCAAAACTGCCAAATCTAGAAAAATCGAGACCTAAATCTTCTTTATAAGTGGTCTTTATAATTTTTAGATCTTTATTAACAATATATATATCATAGCCCGAAAACTGCTGCTGCATACTTTCTAAATCCCATTCCATTACATCAGAATTAACCTTGTATTTTTTTACCATTTGCTCTGAATATTTTTTCATCTGCTGATTTAACTGCTGTTCTGCAATTTTATAGGCATCATTAATATAATTTACAGTCTGTAAAATATTTTTTTCTACCATATTCTGACGGCTTTTATATTTTTCTTCAATAATTTGATTAATACTCAAATACTGATTGGAAAACATAATAATTATAAATACAGCTAATATAATAATTATTATATATTTAAATTTCCTAAATATCTTCTCCAAAAATATGCCTCCCCTATATTCACCTGGCTGTATTAACTTAAATTTACATTTATGTTGTTTTTTAATATTATCACATAATCCTCTGCTCCACAACAAAAAACATATAAAAATAATCAATATAGAATAATATAATAAAAATTAAAAATTATTAAAAATTATTAAAAATTATTAAAAGGTACCGGGTACAAAAAGGCCTTTTTGTACCCGGTACCATAATCTATTGGTGTCTTTTTTTCAGTTCTTCTTTTATCTGCTGAGGAGTAACACTCTTTTCTGCCAACAAAACCAGCATGTGATAGACCAAATCAGCCGTTTCATAAATCAATTCTTTCTTTGATTCATTTTTGGCAGCAATAATTACTTCTGCCGATTCTTCTCCCACTTTCTTTAGTATCTTGTCTATACCTTCTTCAAATAAATACGCAGTATATGATCCTTCCGGCATTTTTTCTCTGCGCTCTAATATTAAATCATAAAGAAAAGCGGTTATCTTTTCCTTAGTTAAATAATCTTCCTTCGTTTCATCAGATTTATATATTTCTGATTCTCTTTTCGGATTTTTTTCTTTCTGTTCACCAAATTTACGATAAAAACAGGAAGTTCTACCTGTATGACAGGCCGGACCGGCCGGATCAACCATGAAAAGAATCGTGTCTTTATCACAGTCATAATAAATTTCTTCTATTTTCTGTATATTACCTGAAGTTTCACCTTTATGCCACAATTCCTGACGGGAGCGGCTGTAAAAAACAGTTTCTCCTATTTCCAAACTCATATTGAGAGACTCCTCATTTACATAAGCAACCATCAAAACTTCCTTTGTCTGATAATCCTGGACAACAGCAGGCATAAGTCCTTTTTCATTAAATTTAAAATTAATTTCTTTCAGCTGATCAATTTTTTCTAACACTCAACCACCTCTTTTCTGTAGATACATATTAATATATTTTAATTTTCAACTCGAACCGGAATACCTTCTTTTTCCATCTCTTCCTTTATATCTTTAATAGCTATTTCTCCAAAATGAAAAATGGAAGCTGCCAGGCCCGCATCTGCTCCTGTTTCTTTAAAAACATCTATAAAATGATGAATACTCCCTGCTCCACCGGATGCAATTACAGGAATATTTACAGCTTCTGTTACTGCTTTCAGCATTTCTATATCAAAACCATCTTTGGTACCATCTGCATTAATACTGGTCAGCAGAATCTCTCCTGCCCCCAGGTTTTCCAGTTCTTTTACCCATTTAATTAAATCTATCCCGGTTTCCTTACTACCTCCGTGAATAAAAATCTCCCATCCATCTCCAGAACTCTTTTTAGCGGCATCAACCGCACCCACAATACACTGTGATCCAAAAATACGGGCTCCTTCTCTTACTAATTCTGGATTTTTAACCGCAGCCGAATTTACCGAAATTTTATCAGCACCGGATCTCAAAATTAGCTGCATATCTTCTACAGTTCTGATACCTCCACCAACAGTAAGTGGTATAAATACTTCTGCTGCAACTTTTTCTACAAGTTCTGACAGTGTCTTTCTTTTTTCTTTAGTAGCAGTAATATCAAGAAAAACCAGTTCATCTGCACCAAGCTGATTATATTTTCGGGCCGATTCAACGGGATCACCAGCATCTATCAAATCCACAAAGTTGACCCCTTTAACAACCCGGCCATCTTTTATATCCAGGCATGGAATTATTCTTTTTTTAAGCATTAATATCACCTATTTCTGCAAAAATTTTTTTTAGATCAATTTTACCCTGGTAGATCGCCTGTCCTGTAATAGCTCCATAAAATCCGTATTCAGCAAGTTTAATTAAATCAAGTTCCGAGCTTATACCTCCAGATGCAATAATATTCAAATCTGTTCTGGATTGAAGCTTTTTAAGCCCTTCAAAATCCGGACCAGCAAGCATCCCATCCCTGGAAATGTCAGTATATAATATGTATTTAATTCCAAAAGATTCCATCTTGCCTGCAAATTCTACCATATCTATTTCGCTGTCTTCCAGCCAGCCTGAACAGGCTACTTTTCCCCCTCTGGCATCAATACTGATCAGTATATTTTCTTCTCCAAAATCAGCAATTATCTCTTTCAGGAGTTCAGGATCTTTAACTGCCAGTGTACCGATAATTACTCTGTCCACTCCCAGCTCAAGCAGCTTTTCTACATCTTTTTTAGATCTGACACCACCACCGGTCTGAATTTTAAGTTCAGTTTTTTCCGAAATTTCCCGAATAATATCTAAATTTTTGCTCTCTCCTTCACAGACACCATCAAGATCCACAATATGCAGCCACTCGGCACCAGATAAAGCAAACTTTTCAGCAGTTTTGACTGGACTACTGCTGTATACGGTTTTTCGCTCAAAATCTCCCTGTTTTAATCTAACGACCTTACCATCCTGTAAATCAACTGCAGGCAAAATTATCATTTATAACATCTCCCCAAAATTCTTAAGCATCTGTATTCCATTATTTCCACTTTTTTCTGGATGAAACTGCATTCCTATTATATTATCTTTTTTTACAACTGCCGGAATATCCACTCCATATTTAACCACTGCTGCTGTATTATTAGTAATCTCTGAAAGCTGATATGAATGAACAAAATAAAAATGGGGATTATCAGGCAGACCGGCAAACAGTGAATCATCTTTAAGTATTTTCAACTGATTCCAGCCCATATGTGGGATTTTATAATCACTACTAATTTTAACAACATCTCCTCTGAGCAGTCCAAGTCCTGGAGTTTTTTTATCTTCATAACCCCATTCAAAAAGAAGCTGCATTCCTAGACAGATTCCCAAAAAAGGTTTTCCACTATCTACAAACTTCTTTATAAAAGGGAGAAAATTATTTTTCTCCAATCTACCCATTGCTCCTGGAAATGCACCAACACCTGGAAGTACCAGTCCATCAAATTTATTAACATTTTCTTTATTTCCATTATCTATTATGACGGTTTTTTTACCAACATATTCAAGAGCTTTTTGTATACTGTTTAAATTACCAGCTCCATAATCAATAATAGCAATCATTAGAGTACTCCTTTTGTAGAAGGTATCTGGTCAGAATCAACTTTTACTGCAAGTTTTAATGCTCTTGCCAGGGACTTAAAAACTGCCTCAATCTGATGGTGGCAGTTTTCCCCATACATCAGCTCCACATGTAATGTAATACCACCATTATATGCAAATGCCCTCAAAAATTCCACAGCCAGTTCTGACGGAAAATCGCCTACCTTTTCCCTGCTGAACTGAAGATCTGTATAAAGAAAAGATCGTCCACTAATATCCACAACAGTTCTCACCAGTGATTCATCAAGTGGAATTAGAACACTGCTGAAGCGGCTGATACCTTTTTTATCTCCGAGTGCTTCTAAAAAAGCCTGGCCCATTGTAATTCCTATATCTTCTACCGTATGATGCCCATCTATTTCAAGATCCCCTTCAGCAAAAATATTTAAATCAAAACCACCATGTCTTCCAATTTGTTTAAGCATATGGTCAAAAAATCCAATTCCTGTATTTATACTGCAGTTCCCACTTCCATCAAGATTTATTTCCACTTTTACTTTAGTTTCTCCTGTTTCCCGCTCTTTAACAGCTTTTCTTATTTCAGTCATTTTTTCCTCCTCAATTCAGAACTTTTTTAAATTCTGCAAACGATTTTAAAACAGCATCATTATCTTCACTGCTGCCCGCGGTTATTCTGACTGCCGGTGGATCTGTACTGTATGATCTTACCTTAATTCCATTCTTATTTAAAATGTTTTTAAAATCCTTAGTTTTTTCTCCTTCAATATAAACAAAATTAGCTTCTGTATTATATACCCGCCAGCCTTCAAACCGGGAAAAGTTTTTAAACAATTTATCTCTTTCTTTTTTTATATATTTTACACGTTTATTTATTATATCATTATTTTCCAGTATGATTTGTCCAAGCATATCTGTCATTTTATTTAAATTATATGGTTTCAAAACTTTCTCAACTTCTTCTGTAATAATTCGATCTGCAAATAGGTAGCCCAGTCTTGCTCCTGCCATCCCATATGCTTTGGAAAAAGTTCTACACACAGCAATATTAGAAAAATTTCTCACCTCAGATAAAAAATTTTCCTCACTAAACTCTGCATATGCTTCATCGATTACAACCGGACCCGAATAATATTCTGCAGTTTTCAGCACAACTTCCCTGTCCAGAATTTCACCTGTCGGATTATTGGGAGAACAGAAAAATATAAGTTTAGGCTGTAGTTTATCTATCTCTAATTTTATATTTTTAAAAGTAAATTTACCTTTTTTAAGCGGCAGGTCTGCATATTTTCCACCATTTATCTCTGTAAAATATTTATACATTGAAAAAGTAGGGGCCTGAGAAAGAACACAATCACCTTTATCAACAAAAGTTCTTATAATTAAATCAAGCAGATCATCAGATCCATTACCTGCGATTATTTCATCAGCTTTTACTGCCAGTCCGGTCTTTTTGCTTAAAAACTGTGCAATTTTTTCTCTCAAACTGTCAGAATAAAGTTCCGGATAGCGGTTTATATTATCCTGATTAAATTCTTCTTTAAATTTTTCTTTAACCTCTTCCGGTAGGTCAAAAGGAGATTCATTACCAGACAGATTTATTTTTATTTCAAAGTCATCCTCTTCTCCTTCATATGGATAAATCGCCTTTACTTCCGGCCTAAGCATTTTTTTTATTTTTTGCTTTTTCTGTATAGATTTTTTACTGCTCATTGTTTCCTCCTTCATTTTTTATGATTTAAAGTTTGAAAAAATTTTAATTATTATTTAGTTCTCTTTTCTAATTCTGATCGAATTAGCATGTGCTCCAAGCCCTTCACCTTCCGCCAGGCAGATTACATCAGCAGCAGCTTCTTTTAGTGCCTCTCTGCTGTAGTGAACAAAACCCGAATATTTAACAAAATCTCTTACAGATAAAGGTGAAAAAAATCTGGCTGTAGAATTTGTAGGCAGTACGTGATTTGGACCTGCATAATAATCACCGATTGGCTCTGGAGTATATTCCCCTAAAAAAATTGAGCCTGCGTTTTCTACTGCCGGCAGCAGTTCAAATGAGTTTTTAACCGCCAGTTCCAGGTGTTCAGGAGCAACAAGATTAATCATTTCCACTGCTTCTTCTTGATTCACAACTTGAATCATCAAACCAAAATTTTGCAGTGATTCTTTGATAATTTCTTTTTTACCCATATTTTGTATCTGTTTTTCTAATTCTTTTTCTACTTTTTCAATAATCTCTGATGCATCAGTAACCAGAATTGAAGATGCCAGAGGATCATGTTCAGCCTGGCTCATCAGATCAGCTGCAATATAGGCCGGATTGGAATCTTTATCAGCCATAATCATAATCTCACTGGGACCGGCAATCATATCAATCTTAACCTGCCCAAAAACCTGTTCCTTGGCCATAGAAACATAAATATTACCTGGTCCAACAATAATATCAACTCCTGGTACCGTCTCAGTTCCATAAGCTGCTGCAGCTACTGCCTGAGCTCCACCAACTTTGAAAATTCTATCTACACCTGAAATTTCAGCTGCGGCCAGAATAATAGGATCTATTTTGCCCTTCTTATTTGGTGGTGTCATCATAATAATTTCTTCAACTCCAGCTACTCTGGCCGGAATAACAGTCATCAGAACAGAAGATGGATAGGCTGCTCTTCCACCAGGAACATAAACTCCCGCTCTTTTTAGAGGCCGGCAGATCTGCCCGGTAATAATTCCCGGCTTTTTTTGTTTCTGCCAGGATCTATCTTTCTGTTCAGCATGAAAATCTTCTATATTGACCGCTGCATTTTTAAGTGCTTCTATAAATTCAGTATCAACTTCTTTTACAGCCTGTTCAATTTCTCCGGCGTTTACCTCCATTTCAGCTGATGTAAATTCAACTCCATCAAAACGAGCAGTATATTCCAAAACAGATTGGTCACCGTTTTTTCTGACATTTTTTATAATTTCAGCTGCCGCCTGCCTGTATTCTGACAGATTATCACCTGACCGGCTGGCCAGCAATCTTTTAACCTGTGCAACATTTTTTCTTCCATCCTGTATTTTTTTAATCTTAAGCATTAGTATCATCTCCATTAACAACTTTATCTAAAGCTTCAATAATAGATGTAATCTCATCCTGTCGTGTTTTCATACTCACCTTGTTAACCACCAGACGAGCGGATAGATCCCTGATACTTTCATAAATTACCAGTCCATTCTCCTTTAAAGTTCTGCCTGTTTCTACTATATCCAGAATTGTATCGGCAAGTCCTGTTAGAGGTGCAAGCTCAATTGATCCATTCAGCTTAATAATCTCAACTGGCTCCCCTCTACTGCGGAAATAACGTCTTGTAAAATCAGGATATTTTGTTGCTACTTTGCGTTCAATCAGGCTATCTTGACGGTCAGGCAGACCGGCCAGAGCAAACTCACAAATTCCATATTCTAAATCAAGCACTTCATAAAGATCGCGATTTTCTTCCAGTAGAGTATCCTTTCCTACAATCCCAAGATCAGCTGTGCCGTATTCAACATAGATAGGCACATCCGCCGGTTTAACGAGTATAATTTCTAATTTTTCACTTTCTATTTCAAAAATTAATTTGCGTGATTTAAGCATGTTTTCCGGCAAATTATAGCCTGCCTGGCGGAAAAGTTTTACTGCTTCCTTAGCCAGCCTGCCTTTGGCCATAGCAATACATAGAGTATCCATTATTTCCACTCCTCAATTTTATTTAAAATTAGATATTCCAGAGCTTCTTTTCTATTTTTTGTGAATACAGCTTTTTCTCCATTATTCTGCTTTAACTCTATATTTTCATTTTTAATATATATTTCAAAATCTATCTGCTGAAAATCAAGGTATTCTTTATCCGCTCCATTATATACTTCTGCCGCAAAACCGGCTTCTCGCAAATCTTCAGCCAGCTCATAGGCAAATTTAAAATAATCCTTCCCTGCATAGGATATTAAAAAACGCCGTGTTAAATCTCCACTGAAATTTTCTGTTCTATTTAAAAAATCAAGCAGATTTTCAATCTCTAAAGCAAATCCAACTGCCGCTTCTTCAACTCCAAATTTTTCTGTAAGATTATCATAGCGACCCCCACTTGCAAGAAGGTTGCTGTAGCCTTCAGCATAACCTTTAAATATTAGACCTGTATAATAACCGTGGCGAGAAATCAGCATTGGATCAAAAGTAATATATTTTAAACTATTAAACTCTTCCAATTTATTAAATAGTTTTTCCAGAGTCTTTAAAACATCTCTAGTGTCAGCTGACAGAGGCATATTATTTAATCTTTCAACTACTTTTTTAGGATTACCAAATAATGCAGGAAGGCTCAGCAAAATTTCTGCTGTGTCATCTGTCAGATTGATCTTCTTTATATAGTTTTTTATCCCCACCTTATTTTTGGCAGCCAGAAGTTTGCGCAGATCTTTTTTCTCCTCTTTGGCAATTTTTAAATCTGAAAAAATCTCATTAATTAAATCAGCGTGTCCAATATCAATCAACGGTTCTTTTACTCCCGCTTTCTTCATTGTTTTTATTAACAACAGAATCATCTCTAAATCAGATTCTAAACTGTCAGAACCAATAAGCTCAACACCAGCCTGTGTTTTTTCTTTCAAACTTAAACTCTGAGAATTTTTTGACTGAAAGGCTGAACTTAAATAAGAAAATTTTAGGGGACGGGGGCTGTTCTGAAAACGGCTTGCTGCCAGTCTCGCAATAGGCATTGTTAGATCAGGTCTTAAAACAAGAATCTGACCTCTGTCATCAACAACCTTAAACATTTCATTTTTATCCACAAGACCTTCTATCCCAGCATAAAGTTCCAGAGATTCCAGTGTTGGGGTTATTACTTCTCTGTAACCGCTGGATTCAAAAACTTCTCTTATTGTTTGATAAATTATTCTCCGCTTTCTTAATTCAGCTGGTAAAATATCTCTTACTCCTTCTACAAATGTATTCATCTATCGTAACCTCCTATATTTCTTTTAGTTCTTTATCGTAGTAAAGTATTAAAATGTTGTATTTATTATAATTTTTATTATCCCGGCTGTCAAGCAATTTTAAAGAATTCTTTTGGTATTTTAATTATTATTTGTTTTTTCATTAGATTACTAAAAAATTCTATAAGTAATTTTATAATTAATTTTGAGAATTAATTTCATTTATTTATAGATTATGCTATGATATTTATATATATAATCAGTAAAATAAGTTGTTCTAAAGAGGAGGTAATTTATGCTTTCTGACTATCATCTGCATTCCCAATTTTCTGCAGATTCAGATCTGGATTTAAATACAATATGCAAAACTGCTATTAAAAAAGGGATAAAGGAAATTGCAATTACTGATCACCATGATATTGACTATATGGATGATTCAATTGAATTTATTTTGAATAAAGATAAATATCTGCGTGAACTGGAAAAATATCAGCAAAAATTTGCTGATAAGTTAAAAATTAAAAAGGGCATAGAAATGGGATTACAGCTTCATATCTTTGAGGAATGTGATAATTATCTGTCTAATGATTTTGATTTCATTATAGGTTCATTCCATACAGCAGAAAAAGCAGATCTTTACAGAGGTGATTTTTTTAAAGGCTATAATCAGTGGGAGGCTTATATACAATATTTAAAGACAGTTCTAAAAGTTGTAAAAAATTATAATAATTTTAATGTTATCGGACATTTTGATTTAGTAAGAAGATATGGAGATTTTGACAGCAGTCCGGATTTAATGAAAAATAAAACTGCAGCTGAATTAATTAGAGAAATTTTAAAAATACTTATTAAAAATGATAAAGGACTTGAGGTAAATACTTCAGGCTATCATCTGGAAGATGGGGAAAATCCTATGCCGAGCTGGAGTATCTTAGAACTCTATCATGAATTAGGAGGTAAAATACTAACTCTTGGCTCTGACAGCCACTATGCTGTTCAGATCGGTTATAAATTTGAAGAAACAGTTGATAGGTTAAAAGATATTGGTTTTAAAACACTGACTACTTTTACAGAAGGTAAACCTGATTTTTATAAGATTTAAAAAAGACTCTACCTTAAATTTTTAAAG
>JBNJGL010000052.1:0-16168 GCA_051747745.1 Bacillota bacterium
TTGTACGAATTATTTAAATACGGAGTGCCTGTGGTGCAACCTTAAACGGTGCTTGTACGAATTATTTAAATACGGAGTGCCTGTGGTGCAATCTTAATGAGTTGGAGACGCAAATACCCTTTTTGTGGGGAAACCAATGTTTAACTTGCAGTAATTTAAATTGAATACAAGCAACTTATTTTTACATAGAAAGCTGAATCTGTAAAATATGCAGCATTATCTTGAAAGATTAAACAACTGCAGAAAAGGAGTATTAAAATGGGTAAAATTAAAAACATTTTTTATCTGCACACTCATGATACTGGAAGATATATTGAACCATATGGATATCCTGCTGAAACTCCAAATTTAATGAATCTTGCCAGAGAAGGAACTCTATTTAGACAGGCCTTCAGTGCTGCCCCCACCTGTTCACCCAGCAGAGCTGGTATGTTAACCGGAAGGACTCCACACTCTGTTGGAATGTATGGTCTGGCACACAGAGGTTTTTCACTCCATGATTATGGCGAACATCTTGTTCAGTTTTTAAATAAAAATGGGTTCCAGACAGTTCTATGTGGTATGCAGCATGTGGCAGCAGATAAAAATATTATTGGATATGATTTGATCCTTGACAGAGAAGAGCAGACTGTAAAGGACTGGCCCAATGTTGAAAAAACAGAAAAATATCTTTCAGAAAGGGAAGACAGTAGACCTTTATTTTTCTCCTTTGGTATGGAATATACACATCGCGAATTTGATGACATTGATGACGAAATTGATATCGATTATATTTTGCCTCCTGCTGACCTGCCGGATGATCCTGATATAAGAAAAGATATGGCAGCTTTTTTGAGTTCAGTAAAACATGCAGATCAGTGTCTGGGAAGGGTTCTGAAAGCAGTAGAAAAGGCAGGAATGGCAGAAAATTCTCTGATTATATATACAACTGACCATGGCATTGCTTTTCCAATGATGAAATCAACCCTTTTTGATGGTGGAACAGGTGTTTCTCTAATATTTAAATTTCCGGATAATCCCAAAAAAGGAAAAACAGTTGATGCTCTTGTATCACAGCTGGATATATTTCCTACAATATGTGATCTGTTTGGCCTAAAAACTCCTGATAACCTTGAAGGCAGTTCAATTCTGCCGCTATTAGATGATAGAACAGATAAGATAAGAGAAGAAGTATTTGCAGAAGTTAGTTATCATGCTGCATATGAGCCGATGCGGTCTGTTAGAACTAAAAGATATAAATATATAAAATTTTTTGGGAATTATGATCAATTTGTACCATCCAATATTGATGATAGTCCAAGCAAAGATTTTCTTCTGGATAACGATTTTCTTGAACAGAAAAGGGATAAGGAGATGTTATTTGACCTCTATTTTGACCCCCAGGAAAAAAATAATTTAATCGATAATGATGGTTATCACAATATTTATCAAAAACTTAAAAGTAAATTAAATAAGTGGATGGAAAAAACAGATGACCCACTACTTGAGGGAAAGGTGGAAAAGCCCAAAAATGCTGTTGTTAACAAGTTATCTTCTTTAAGTGCTGAAGATGATGATTTTGAATAATAATATTAAGAGGGAGGAATTATCGATGAAGAAAAGTTTGTTTATGTTGAGTTTAGTTTTAATGGTGAGTCTTTTTTCCACCACAGTTTTAGCACAGGACACTGTTAGTGTAATGGCTGTATGGGGAGGACAGGAACTTGATGCTTTTCTGAAGATGGTTGAACCGTTTGAAAAGGCAACTGGAATTGAGGTTCAATATGAAGGAACAAGAGATCTGCCTACTCTTGTAACAACCCGTCTGGAGGCTGGTAATCCACCTGATATTGTTGCGCTGACAGGTATAGGTATGATGAAACAGCTGGCTGAAGAAGGAGATCTTGTTAATTTAAGCAATGTGCTGGATATGGATAGAATGGAAGAAGAATTTGATCAGACCTGGCTGGATCTGGGAACATATGATGAGGATCTTTACGGAATGTATATTTCTGCTGACATTAAAAGTCTTGTCTGGTATAATCCTAAGCAGTTTGAGGCTAAGGGATATGACGTGCCGGAAAGCTGGGAAGAACTGGAAGCACTTCAGGATGAAATGATAGCAAATGGAGATACTCCCTGGGCAATTGGTATGGAATCTGGTGCAGCAAGCGGCTGGCCCGGAACTGACTGGATAGAAGATATTATGCTGAGGACAGCCGGTCCAGAAGTATATGACCAGTGGGTTAATCATGAAATTTCCTGGACAGATGATAGAGTGAAAAGAGCTTTTGAAATATTCGGTGAAATAGCAAAAGATCCTGAATATACTTATGGAGCTCCTAATGCTGTGCTTGCTACTAATTTTGGTGATGCACCTAATGCCTTATTTACTGATCCTCCAAATGCTATGATGCACCGTCAGGCAAGCTTTATTACCAGTTTTATTAAAGATAATAATCCTGATTTAGTGGCTGGAGAAGACTTTGATATCTTTATGTTCCCTCCAATTGAAGAAGAATACGGTACTCCTGTACTTGGAGCTGCCAGTATGTTTGGTATGATGAATGACAATGAAGCTGCACGTGCTTTTATGAGGTATGCTTCTACCGCAGGAGCACAGTCTATATTTGTTTCTGAACTTGGGAAATTGGGTATTAATAAGCGGATAAGTCCAAATGTTTATCCTGATGAATTAACAAAACAGATGGCATCTATGCTGAAAAATGCATCTACATTTAGATTTGATGGTTCAGATTCTATGCCTGGTGCGGTAGGTTCTGGTGCTTTCTGGCAGGGTATTTTGGATTATATAAGTGGTGAGGATTTGGATAATGTACTCGAATATATAGAATCTATTTCCGAAGATACTTATAATCAATAAAAATGTTGTTAAATTCATGGACTGGTAAGTTTAATTATCAATTAAACCGCTGGGGGAGGACTGTTTATGTATCAAAAAAATAATAAAAAATGGGTGGCCCTATTTATAGGGCCTGCTCTTTTTTTCCTGACAGTATATTTAATATATCCTTCAATTCAGACATTTATTTTTAGTTTTATGGGAAGAAGATCGGAGGAATTTGTTGGTCTAAAAAACTTTATTTATGCATTTACTTCCAGAGCCATGCTTACCTCTTTTAGGAATAATTTAATGTGGATTATTTTCTTTACATTTGGTACTGTAGCTCTGGGTCTTTTGATGGCAATTCTGGTGGATAAAGTTAAATACGAAAAAATAGCAAAATCAATTATATTTATGCCGATGGCTGTATCTTTTGTTGGTGCTGGTGTTATCTGGAAATTCATCTATGATTATAAACCTATGGGTGCAGATCAGATTGGACTTTTAAATCATATTATCACTTCTCTGGGTTTTCAGCCAAAAGGCTGGCTGATTCAGGGACCACTGCTCAATAACTTTGCCCTTATTTTTGTGGGTATCTGGATCTGGACCGGTTTTTCTATGGTTATACTTTCAGCAGCATATAAAGGTATTCCTAAAGAGATGATTGAAGCCGGTCGTGTTGATGGTGCAAGTGAATGGCAGATTTTTAGACATATAATATTCCCATCAATGAAGCCTACTATTGCAGTTGTGGCAACTACAATGGCTGTGAATGTACTAAAAATATTTGACATTGTGTATGTTATGACAAATGGAAACTATGGAACAGAGGTTATTGCCAACAGGATGTACAAAGAAATGTTTCAGTTTAGAAACTATGGACGAGCCAGTGCGATAGCTGTTGTTTTATTTGCATTAGTAATTCCAATTATCTTTATTAATGTTAAAAGGATGAGAGGTGAAGAACAATAATGCAGAATGATAAAAAGTTTTCTAAGGTTATTATTAATCTATTTATTTTATTTGTGATGTTTATCTGGATTTTACCAACTATTGGGTTATTAATCACCTCTTTTCGTCCTGCCAGTGAGGTAAGTAGTTCAGGCTGGTGGACTGTATTTAATAGTCCTCTTAAATTTACTCAATTTACTCTGGAAAATTATAAAGAGGTAATAGATAAAGGTGGAATGGCAACAGCATTCCGCAACAGTTTTATTATTTCGATTTTTGGTACAACTATTCCTGTTTTGATAGCATCTTTTGCCGCATTTGGTCTGGCCAAAATTCAGTTTAAGGGGAGGGCTTTAGTCTATACTTTAATTGTTGGTTTATTAGTTGTTCCTCTACAGCTGACATTTATTCCTATTTTAAAAATATATAATACACTGAATCTTTCTGGTACCTTTTTGGGAGTCTGGCTGGCTCATACGGGATATGGTCTTCCTTTTGCAGTTTTTATGCTTCACAACTTTTTTTCATCTCTGCCCGATGATTTATTCGAAGCTGCATATATTGATGGAGCTTCAATCTGGACCTCATTTTATAAATTGGCTTTACCACTTTCCGTTCCAGCAATAGCTTCACTTATTATCTTTCAGTTTTTGTGGGTCTGGAATGATCTACTGGTGGCACTTATATATCTGGGTGGCTTTCAGGAGGTTGCCCCTCTGACAGTTAAACTTTCCAGCCTGGTTGGATCATTTGGCCAGAACTGGCACCTTTTAACTTCTGCTGCTTTTATTTCTATGTTTGTTCCACTTATTATTTTCTTTGCTCTGCAGAGATATTTTGTGAAGGGAATACTTGCCGGTTCAGTTAAAGGCTAAAAGTAGTTTGCATAATTTTTGATGGTTATTAAACCAGATTTCCTTATTGCAAAAAAGGAGGAAGTTAAAGAAATATAGTTTCTTGAATTATGTTTGAAATAAATATACAATAATAAAAAATCAGTTAAAAATAAAAAATGGGCTGAGAAATCAGCCTCTTTTTATTTAAGAAGTGGTGATTAATTAATGAAAGAGATTACAATGTCTGATATAGCAAAAATTGCAGGTGTTTCTAAATCCACTGTTTCCAGGGCACTGAACAATGATTCGCGGGTTAATGAAAATACAAAAAGAGAAATTAAAAATATTGCAGAAAAATATAACTACAGGCCGCATAAGCTGGCCCAGGCACTGGCAAAAAAACACACAAATATAATTGCTGTAGTTTTGCCAACCTTCCCCCGCTCTGTTTCTGACCCATTTTTTCTGGAGTTTCTGCAGGGAATTAGTGAAATCGCTTTTGAATACGGTTACAGTCTGACCATACCTCCTGTTAACAGTACTGATATTGATTTATTTAAAAAAATATTTGAAAATATAACTGCAGATGGTGTGATACTGACAGAACCAAATTTTAATGATCCGAGAATAGAATTTCTGAATAAAAAAAATATACCCTTTGTTTTTAATGGCAATCCAAGGGTTAATGAAGATATATGCTGGATAGATACTGATAACAGACTGGCTGCTTACACTGCAGTAGAGTATTTAATAAAAAAAGGTCATAAAAATATTGCTACCATTACCGGTTCAATGGAACTGGTTGCGGGAAAATACAGACTTCAGGGTTATCTTGATGCTCTGGAAGATTATAATATTGAGATAAAAGAAAAATTTATAATTAATTCTAATTTTACAGAAGAAGGAGCATATCTGGCAGCAGAAAAACTGATCAATTTTAAAAAAGAAATTTCTGCTGTTTTTGCTGCAAATGATTTGATGGCACTTGGTATAATAAAAGCTTTTAAAGAAGCTGGAATTAGAATACCTGAAGATATTGCAGTTATCGGTTATGATGGGATCAAACTGGGAGAATTTGTAGACCCTGCACTTACAACAATTAGAAATCCAAGTATTGAAAAAGGGAAAAAAGCTTTAGAATTATTGATAAGAAATATAAAAGATGGTGATTCCGAAAAAAAGAATATATTACTTCCTTCAGAATTAATAATTAGAGATTCGGCATAATTTTTTATTAAATCAAAAATAAAGATGAATTTTGTTGTAAATTTTTATAAAAAACTACGTATTTTAGGACAATCGTGAGGGAAAATTTTATATTGGATATTATTCTGCAACATAAAAATTTTCAATTAGAAAGAGGTGCAGTCTTGGATTATAAAATTCCTTTTTCTGTTATGGCTTTTGCAAATGGTCCTGACTGTAATTTAAACTGTGATTACTGTTATTACAATAATGAAAATAATATATATAATAATAATGATGATTTTAAAATGGATCTAGAAACTCTTGAAATATTTATAAAAAAATACATAAAATCTCAGCCAGGTCCTGTGGTAGAATTTATCTGGCAGGGTGGTGAGTGTACTTTAAGAGGACTCGACTTTTTTAAAAAAGCAGTTGAACTGCAGTATAAATATCTGCCGAAAAAATGGCAGGTTAATAATACTATTCAGACCAATGGTATTAATCTTAATAAACAGTGGTTTGATTTTATATTAGAAAATAAAATACTAATCGGTTTAAGTCTTGACGGAGATGAAGAGATTCATGACAGCCACCGCAGAGATTTTAATAATAGGGGGAGTTATAGTAGAGCTGTTAAGACACTGAGTAAACTGCAGCAGTACCAGATACCATATAATATACTTACAGTGGTTAATAAAACAAATGTTAAACAGGCAGAAAGAATATATTATCATTTCAAAAATCTAAATATTAAATATATGCAGTTTATACCACTGGTAAATAAAGCAGATACAAATAAGAAAAATGGTAACCAAAATATGGTCAGTAGTTTGTCGATAACTGGTGCTGAATTTGGAGAATTTTTAATAACATTATTTGATCAGTGGATCAAAGATTTTGGAGATATTTATATACAAATATTTGCTGAAACTTTAAATGCATATTTTGGCGGCAAAACAAATATATGTGTTTTTTCTCAGTTATGTGGCCGTTCACCAGTGATAGATCATCTGGGAGATCTTTATTCGTGTGATCACTTTGTAGAGTCAAAATATCGGCTCGGAAATATAAAATCTAATTCTTTTGAAGCCATGATTACATCTGATAAGCAAAAAAACTTTGCCTTTAAAAAAAGAACCGGTTTAACGAATAGATGTAAAAAATGCAAATATCTATTTATCTGTAATGGAGGCTGCCCAAAAAATAGGATACTTGATATTGGTGAAGAAAAAATGCATAATTTTTTGTGTAATGGCTATTATAATTTTTTTACTTACAGTGAGGATTTGCTGCTTAAGATTAAAGATTTTATCCAGCAGGGTATGAACTATAGAAAAATAAAAGAGAAATTATCATCTAAATAAATTGAAATCAAGGAATAAAAAATATATAATCAATTTAATATTCATATCAGTTTAACTGAATATGGATTCAAGGAGGAAAACCGGTGAGAAAATATCATGCAAAAAAAATGGGAAAAAAAGCTATTTATCCCTATCATTCATGGAAAATAATAGAAGAAGAATTTTTAGTTCAAAATAACCACCACAATGAATCTATATTTTCTCTTGGAAATGGTTATATGGGTTTAAGAGGAACTTTTGAAGAAGATTATCCTGGAAGTGAGGAAACAACAACTCCAGGATTCTATATTAATGGTGTTTATGCTTCAGAAAAGATTATTTATGGAGAGGAAGCTCCTGATTTGCCTGATTCCCGTCAGACTCTGGTTAATCTTGCTGATTGGAGTGAAATTAATCTTTACATAAATGAAGAAAAATTTAATCTTTTAAAAGGGAAGGTAATAGAGTATAGACGAGAACTGGATATGAAGCAGGCTGTACTGATTAGAGAAATAATATGGGAAGATCGTCAGGGAAGACAGATTAAAATAAAAGTCGAACGGCTTATTTCTTTAAGCAGAGAACACATAGGAGCAGTAAGGTACCGCTTTAAACCACTTAATTTTTCTGGCAAAATAAATATTAATTCTGCTGTAAATGGAGATGTGAGGAATCACCACCATTTACGCAAAAAAAGAGCTCTGGATGTAGTAGAAAGTGGTATTGATACATCTAAAGGATATCTGATGCATGAAGTAAAAAGTACTAAATTCAAAATAGCGTATTTTGCAGAACATCTGCTGGATAGTTCACTGGAAAAGCAGTGTGATATTAAAAAAAGATCATCAGAGAAAAGGGTTGACTGGATATTTCAAATTAATGCTGAAGAAGGACAGGAATATACGATTGATAAAATAGTTGGTATTAACCACAGCAGTATAGAAGGAGAAAATCCTTTAAGTGATGCCCGTGCTTCGGCAGCCCGAGCTTCTATCAGTGGTTTTGAATCTTTAAAACAGGAACAGGCAGAGTTTATGTCCGGATACTGGCAGGATGTTGATGTAAAAATTGATGGAGATGAGGCTTTACAGCAGGCTTTTAGATTTAATGCATTTCATATTCTTCAATCTGCCGGTAAAAATGGACGGACAAGTGTTGCTGCTAAGGGAATAAGTGGTGAATATTATGAGGGCCATTATTTCTGGGATACAGAAAGTTATATACTGCCATTCTATTCCTTCCAGAGACCTGAGGTAGCAAGAAATCTGCTCATCTATCGATATAATACCCTTGATAAAGCAAAGAGAAATGCAAAAAGAATGAGGCTGAAGGGGGTTTTATTTCCCTGGCGGACAATTAATGGAGAAGAAGCTTCTGGCTTTTTTATGGGTTCTACGGTACAGTATCATATAAATGCAGATATTGCTTATGCAGTTAATTTATATTATCAGGTGAGCAGAGATCGGGAATTTATGGAAAAATATGGTCTGGAGCTTTTAATTGAAACGGCCAGAATGTGGATCAGCCTGGGCAGCTATATTTCGATGTGTGACAACAGCTTCTGCTTTAATGTTGTCTGTGGTCCTGATGAATATAAACCTGGTGTAAATAATAACGCATATACAAACTATATGGCTAAATTTAATATTGAGAAAGCAGTGGAGATGGCAGAGGAAATAAAAGAAAAATCGCCGGAAAAATTCGAGAGAATTGTTAAAAGGATTAATTTAAGCAGTGATGAAATTTCTGAAATGAAAAAAACCGCTTCCGATATTTATCTTCCTTATGATGAAAAATTAAAAATTACACCACAGGATGACTCTTTTCTCTACAAAAATCCTATTCAGGTGGATGATATTCCGGAAGAAGAATTTCCCCTGGTTAAAAACTGGCATCCACTTATTATCTGGCGCTATCAGGTTATTAAACAGGCTGATGTTATTTTACTAATGCTGCAGCTTGGTGATAAATTCAGCAGAGAACTAAAAATTAGAAATTATAATTACTATGAACCCAAAACGACACATGATTCTTCTTTATCTCCTGCTGTGTACAGTATTATAGCTTCTGAGATAGGATATAAAAAACATGCTTATAATTATTTTATGCAGACTGCAAGGCTGGATCTGGATGATTATAACGAAAATGCATATCAGGGTCTTCATATTGCCTGTATGGGGGGGACGTGGCTTGCACTTGTACAGGGATTTGCCGGTATGAGAATGTTTAATGGCAAACTGTATTTTCATCCTGATCTTCCGGAAGAATGGAATAAATATCAGTTCAGGTTGAGATTTAAAGGAAGTCAGATTGAAGTAACTGTTAAAAAAGATAAAGTTAAATATTTTTTGATATCTGGAAATAAAGTAGAATTTAAACATTTTGACGAAGATATTTACTTAGATAAAAATAATTTAAGTAAAGAAGTAGAAATATAAAATTCAGGGAATTATTATTATAGATATTTAAAGTTGGTGTAATTAATGGATTATAAAAAGAAAATATATATACTTCTGTCAGTTGGGGTCTTTTTCCTTTCACTTTCTGGCATTTTAATCAAAATAGCTGATGCACCACCACTTATTACTGCTTTTTATCGGATGTTGTTTGCAGTAATGATTCTGACACCGTATTTTTTGATTAAACATAGAGAAAAGATGCATTATTTTTTAGATTATCGTCCTGTACTGGTTGGATTTTTACTTGCTCTTCATTTTATACTGTGGATAACGTCTATAGAATATACAGATGTATCTAATTCGGTAATATTTGTCGCCTTACAGCCTTTATTTACAATAATTCTGGAATTCTTATTTGCTAAAGATGATCTTCGTCAGGGAGCTGTTGCCGGAATAGTACTTTCTATAATCGGCAGTATTATAATTAGTATTGGAGATCTGCATACACTGCAGAGTAAATTGTTTGGAGATTTTCTGGCCCTGACAGCTGCATTATTTGCAGCTTCATATCTTTTCATTGGCCGTGGAGTTAGAAAAGAACTGGACTATTTTCCGTATTTATATATTCTGTATACTTATTCAGCAATATTTTTGGCTGTCGGAGTTTTTCTAATGGGTATTCCTTTTAGAGGCTATGGGACTGTCAATTATCTGATATTCTTTTCCCTGGCAGCCGGACCAACTTTGATAGGACATTCAATTCTCAATTATTCGGTTAGATTTGTTCCTGCTTCGATAGTTTCTTTATCTATTTTAGGAGAGCCGATTTTAACAACTTTTTTTGCCTGGATACTTCTGGGTGAAAAAATAATGTTAACAACACTTGCAGGTGGAGCTTTTATACTTTCGGGAATATATCTGGCCGTTTCATATGACAGGAGAAAAAATAAGAAAATAATATATCAGAAGGAGTCCAAAAATGAATATTAAAAAGATTTTTACAGGACGATGGCAGGTGGCTTTTCTGGCTATAACGGCCTGTTTTTTGTGGGGATCTGCTTTTCCATCTTTAAAAATAAGTTATGCAGAAGTAATGCCCTTAAATGTAAATGCATATGATAGAATGATTTTTGCATCACTGAGGTTTTTTACTGCCTCAATTATGCTGTTTTTTATTATCTTTATTACCGGGCAGAAAAAGGAAATTTTTAAAATAAAGAAATATTTTTTACCACTTTTAGTGCTGGGCCTGATGCAGACCAGCCTGCAGTATTTCTTTTTTTATAATGGTCTGGCAAATACGACTGGGGTAAAAAGTTCTATTTTAATGACAAGTGGAATATTTATGACTGTTATAGCCTCACACTTTGTTTACAATAATGATAAATTAAATTTCAAAAAAACCGTTGGTCTTATTTTTGGTTTTACAGGTGTTGTACTGGTGAATTTAACTAAAGGGCAGTTCGATTTTTCTTTTGTTTTTACAGGGGAAGGATTTTTGATTATAGCTGCAGCGATTTCAACAGCGGCGAGTTTTCTTGCTAAAAAACTAACCAAAAACTTAAATGCAATTATAGTTACTGCCTGGCAGATGTTTATGGGATCATTATTTTTATTTTTTGTATCCTCGACCGGCAGTTCGCCAAACAGATTGAGTTTTGATATGTCTTCATTAATACTGCTTTTTTATTTAGCATTTATTTCGGCATCTGCATTTGCCCTGTGGTATACATTAATAAAATATAATCCGCTGGGGTTTGTAACAATTTATAAATTTATGACACCTGTCAGTGGAGTAGTTCTTTCTGCATTTTTTTTAGCAGAAGAATCATTAAATGCTGTAATAATTGCTGCCATGTTTCTGGTGTCTCTTGGAATAATTATTATAAATTATCAGCCGAATCTATACAAAAGTAGTGTTAAACCTGAGTTCAAAAATTAATCGCTTTTCTGGCTGGACATTACTTCTGTAAAGATATAAAATAATTAATAAAGAGAAAACTGATCTAAATTACAATTATATTAATAACAGGGAGGTATTATTTTGTTAAAGAAAATAGCTAATACAGTTAGAGGTTTATCAGCAGATATAGTAGAGAAAGCAAATTCAGGACATCCAGGAATGCCAATAGGCTGTGCTGATATAGGTGCACTTTTGTTTGGAGAAATAATGGATTTAGATGGAGGTTCACCAGACTGGCCGGATAGGGATCGTTTTGTTCTTTCTGCCGGTCATGGTTCTGCTTTTTTATATTCTTTTCTGCATTTAAATGGTTTTGATATATCTATGGAGGATTTAAAATCATTTCGACAGCTTAATTCTCGTACACCCGGCCACCCAGAATATGGAGAAACAGAGGGTGTAGAAACAACCACCGGTCCTCTGGGTCAGGGTTTTGCCAATGCAGTTGGTATGGCAGCTGCAGAAAGAATGCTGGCTTCTAAATATAATACTGATAAATATGAAATAGTCGATCATTTTACCTATACTATACTGGGTGATGGATGTATGATGGAAGGGATCTCTTCAGAAGCAGCTTCCCTTGCTGGTCACCTTGGTCTTGGCAAATTGATTGCCATTTATGATGACAATAGTATTTCTATAGAAGGTAATACAGAAATTACATTTACCGAAAATGTTGCAGATCGTTTTAAAGCATATGGCTGGCATGTTGTGGAAGATGTTGATGGACATGATATTTCCGAATTGAGAAATGCACTGGAAGAAGCAAAAAGGGATAAAGAAAAGCCTTCTTTAATCATTGCAAAAACACATATTGCTTACGGTTCTCCAAATAAACAGGATTCCAGTTCTGCTCATGGTGCTCCATTAGGAGAAGATGAAATTAAAATGTTGAAAGAAAATTTTGACCTGCCGGCAGATAAGAAATTTTATATTCCGGAAGCTGTTAAAGAGTTTTTCCAGAAAAGAGCTGACGAAATGGAGAAAAAAAGTTCTGGCTGGGAAGAAAAGTTCAAATTATGGGCCAGCGAAAATCCCGAGTTAAAGCAGGAATGGGATAGAGCATTTAAACTGGATACCCCATCAGATTTGAAAGAAAAAATCATGGAAATGGATATTAAAACTCCAGTCGCTACAAGAAAAGCTTCAGGAGCTGTTCTTAAAGAAGTTGCAGAATCTATTCCCTATCTGGTAGGAGGATCTGCTGACCTTGCACCATCAACTAAAACTTATTTAGATAAATATGGAGAAATCCAAAATGGTGACTACAGTGGTAGAAACTTCAGATTCGGTGTCAGAGAACATGCTATGGGAGCAGTAGTAAATGGTATTTCACTGCATAAAGGACTGCGTCCATTTGCAGCAACATTTCTTGTTTTTTCTGATTATATGAGGCCGGCAATTAGACTTGCCGCTCTGATGAAGCAGCCGATTATATATGTATTTACACACGATTCTATTTATATAGGTGAAGACGGGCCAACACATCAGCCGGTTGAACATGTAGAATCACTGCGCCTGATTCCAGGACTTAAAGTTCTCCGTCCGGCAGATGAAGAAGAAACTAAAGCCGCCTGGATGGAAGCAGTGGAAAATACAGATGGTCCAACAGCTCTAGTGCTGACAAGACAGAGCCTTCCACATCTGGAAAAATACCAGGGAATAGATAACTTTGATAGTGGTGCATATTTCCTCAGTGATCCACAGGATGCAGAAATTGTAGTTTATGCAAGTGGTAGTGAGGTATCTCTTGCTGTAGAAACAGCAGAAAAATTAAAGGAAGAAAATGTTAAAACTGCTGTAATGTCGGTTCCAGAAAAAACTAAATTTATGAATTCAGAAGATAAAATTGATCTTCCGAATGTAAAATTGAAAGTTGCTATTGAAGCTGGAGTTGGCAGTGGATGGTGGAAGCTGATTGGAGAAGATGGATTAATCATTAGTGTAGAAGATTTTGGTATAAGTGGTCCCGGCAGTGAGGTTGGTGCTGCCTTAGGATTTACTGCTGATCAAATTATACAGAAGATAAAAAATAAATTAAAGTAAAAAATAATGCAGAGCGGAAACAGCCGCTCTGCTTTTTTGCAGGGAATTTAATATTATTCTAGAATAATACTATCAGGTTAATATTTAAATAAAATAAAACCAGTTTATTAGTGCCAGAATAATACCAAGCGCGATACCGGAAACAACTTCAACAGGGGTATGTCCAATTAATTCCTTTAAATCTTTTTTGATTATTTCTCTGTCTTCTTCATAACTTCTGAGTTCAAGATGTCTGATCAGATTATTTATCACATTTGCCTGTTCACCTACAGCTCTTCTAACACCACTGGCATCATAAGTGACAATAAGAGAAAATACTGTCACTATGGCAAAAAGATCGGATTGAAATCCATATTTGAGGCCGACAGTTGTGGTGAGAGATGCAACAAAGGCAGAATGAGAGCTGGGCATTCCACCAGAAGTAAAGAAAGTAGAAATATTTAAAGGTTTTAAAAAAAATATTTTTAAAAATTGAGCTGTAAAAAGAGAGAAAACAGAAATCCAAAGTAGAGACATATTTATACCTCCAGACAAATTAGGCCTCTTTAAAAATAAATTAAGTACTTTATTTTTTTATTTTAACCTAATTCAACCCATTATTGCAAATAGAATTGAGGTGTTTAAGCATTGAATCCATATCTTTATTTAAATAGTCTAAAAAAATTTGGTAAAGAAGGAGGTTATAAACCGGGATTAAAGAGAATAGACCGTCTTTTATATTATCTGGACAGACCGGAAGAAAATCTGAAATTTATTCACGTTGCAGGGACAAATGGTAAAGGTTCTACAGCTTCATTTATAGAGAAAATTTACAGAGAAGCCGGCTATAAAACAGGTATTTATATATCACCCCACCTCTACCATTTCAATGAAAGAATTTCTGTTAATGGCAGGACAATAAGCAGTGTTGAACTTGCTGAACTTGTTGCAGAAGTAAAAACAGCATCAGATAGAGTGGCGGCAGAAAGTGAGTATGGAGAGCCCAGTTTTTTTGAGATAGTTACTGCCTTAGCTTTTTTATTTTTTGATCGACACAGGACTGATATTGTAATTCTTGAAGTGGGACTGGGAGGAAGATTTGATGCAACAAATATTATTAAAGATTCTCTTGCTTCTGTTATAACAAGTATAGATTTAGAGCATACAGAATTACTGGGTGATACAAGGTCCAAAATTGCTTATGAAAAAGCAGGTATTATAAAAAACAATGGTCTTGTTTTTTCTTCTGTGTCAGACAGAGATGCCAGAAATGTTATTAAAAAAAGAGCAGAAGAGCTGAATGCAGAATTCATAAATATTGATGATATTTATACAAAAATAGATAATGAAAGCAGTTTTTTTGAAAATCAATTAATTTTAGAAGAAAACAGCAGCAGGTATAGATTTGAACTCGGATTAAATGGGAAATACCAGGCTCGAAATGCCGCTCTGGCTTATACTGTTGTAAAGAGGTTGAAAGAAATATTACCGGTGGATCAGTTATCAGTGGAGAAAGGTCTTTCTTCAACATATTGGCCGGGGAGACTGGAAATCATCTGTAAAAATCCGCCTGTATTGATTGATGGTGCACATAATCCTGCAGGCATGAAAAGTTTTATAGATTTTTTGGAAGAGCATCAGTATATATTTGATGGGATTGATTTTGTTTTTTCTGTGCTTTCAGATAAGGATATAGATCTTATGTTGGGCCAAATCAGAAGAATAAAAAATAATTTACATATACATCTGGCTGAAAATCGGTCGGAAAGAACGATGAAGATTGATAAAATGATAGACCGGTGTGAATTTTATAATTTGGAATATACCGCATATAAAAGTTTGTCTTCTGCTGTAGAAAAAGTGACTGCATATTCAGAAGAAAAAGAAAGATTGGTAACAGCTTCCGGTTCATTTAATACAGTTGTAGAAGCTGGTATAACTGCAAGGCGGAACTGTCGGGAAAAAATTAAAAACATTAGAAGGTGAAAATATGTCTGAAGAAAATAAAAAAAGTGGATTTTCTTTAACAGTGATAGTTATTTTTATGGCTGTTGCGGCTATTTTTGTTGGATATTTGCTGGGCAGCTGGTTAATACAGTTTTTGAATGAAGATAATACTCCACAGTTGGCCCAGGAGCAGTCTGAAGAAATTACTTCAACTGAAAGCAGTATACCTCTGACAAATGAAAAAGAAACCGAAACAGTATCTGATGAACTCAAAACAGATTCTCAAACAGAGTCAGTAAAAGAAAAAACTCCCGTTGAAGATACTTCCAACTCTCAGAATGATATTGAACCTGCAGCTGAACTTTCTGAAGAGCAGAATACTGTAGAATCTGAATTAAGTGATGACAGAGGTGATTTTGGTATTCAGGTTGGTGCTTTTGCTAATTACGAAAATGCCCAGCAGTTTAAGAGAGAAATTGAAGAAAAAGGTTATAATGCAATAATAACTGATACCGATCCACATAAAGTACAGATAGTTGGGTACAGCAGCAGAGAGGATGCCGAAAAGGCAGAAAAAGAAGTAGAATCAGCTGGATATAATGGATTCATTGTAAGTTTTTAGGCTATAATTTGATTTTAATGTTGTTCTTATTTAAATATTAGTATATAATAGGAATGGTCATTATTTA
>JBNJGL010000053.1:0-2876 GCA_051747745.1 Bacillota bacterium
AAAATGAGTATGGCTGCACTGAGTACAGGTGCAGCACTGAATATAATTCTGGATCCAATTTTTATCTTTGGACTGGATATGGGAATTACCGGAGCAGCTGCAGCAACAGTTATCTCTCAGGCTGTTTCTACTGTGATGCTGTTAACTTTCTACAAATCCAAAAAAAGTGTTCTGGATATTAAGCTGGCTGACTTTACCCCATCCCTAGAAATATACGGTGAAGTAATGAAAATCGGGGGTTCCTACATTAATTAGACAGCTTCTCAATAGTTTTGCTATGACAGCAGTTATCAGATGTTATATGATACAGAATAATATTTGACTTTCTTTTTAAATTTAATCTATAATTAATAATAACTATTAAATAATAGAGCGGGAGCTGAAAACATGCCTAAAATAATAGAAAATTTAGATCAGGTGATTGTACAGAAATCACTTGAACTTTTCAAAAAATACTCCTACAAAAAAGTATGTATGCGAACAATTGCTGAAGAGGCTGGAATAGCTGTGGGTACACTTTACAATTACTTTCCTACTAAATGGGATCTTTATATAAGTGTTTTTGAAGAAAGCTGGAAAGAAACATATGAAAATTTAAAGGAAAAGACAGAGGAAGAGGAAAAGAATTATATAAATCAGTTTTTTACTATTCTTTATCAGGATATGAAGCAGAAAAAAGGGATAGTTAAAGAACTGTTTCGCCATATTATGAACAATCTCGAGCTGAGCAGTGATGAGCAGAAGGAAAAGATTAAACAGGTAAGATTTCCGGATATTATGATGAATGATATATATCAGCTTTTTCTCTGCAATTTCAAAAAAGAATATGAGGTTGATATTGATGACAGGAAAGAAGATTTAAACCGGATGTTTACCATGGTTTATACCTATATTCCTCTACTGCAGAGAACACACAGTAATGATGAAGATAATATTAAATTTATTAATGATACAGTAAATTCTTATCTTGAAAGCTTTTTTGATTAAAAATTGTGATAAAAGTTAAAGTCTGCCTGAAAACCTGGTGGTCCTGGCCTGAGAAAGGTCAGAAAGTATAATAATTTTAGTATAAAGAGAAAGGCTATTTTATCTTTAAAATTAATTACAGGGGTGGTTAAAATGACAGAAAAGTTAGAAATAGAAGTTTATTCTAAAGGCTGGTGTCCATACTGTAAAAAAGCCAAAGCATTTTTGAAATCCAAAGGTTTAGAATTTATCGAATATAATATTGATGAGGAAGAAAAATTTGAAGAAATGAAGACAAGAACCGGTAGAAAAACAGTACCCCAGATAATTATTAATGGAAAGAGCCTGGGTGGATATGATGATTTGATGGAGCTGGAAAAGTCAGGAGACCTTGATAATATACTGGGTATTAAAACTGAGGATCACAGCAGTAAAAAATGGGATCTGATCATTATTGGTGCCGGACCGGCAGGTTTAAATGCAGCTCTTTATGCAGCAAGAAAAGGTATAGATCTACTTTTGCTATCTAAAGATATTGGGGGACAGGTTATAGATACCAATGAGATAGATAATTATCTGGGTAAATCACAGATAAATGGTGATGATTTAATTATGGATTTCTGGGATCATATCCATAATTATGATATTACAGCTGTAATCGGAGAAGAAATACTTAAAATAGAAAGTCAGGCTGGAGAACATATTTTGAAAACAGATACTGAAAAAGAATATACTGCTGAATCTGTGATAATAGCAACAGGTGCAGAAAAAAGACATCTCGGTATGAAACAGGAATATGTGCTTAAAGGTAAAGGAGTACATTACTGCATAAGCTGTGATGGATATCTGTATGCAGGCAAAAGGACGGCAGTTGTTGGAGGCGGAAATTCCGGACTTGAAGCAGCTCTGGACCTTGCTAAAATTGAAGCAGAAGTCACTCTGGTAGAAATAATGGATGATCTGATGGGAGATGCTGTACTTCAGGAAAAAGTTGCTCGTTCAGATAAAATAGATGTTTATACATCAACAAGTGTGAAAGAAATTATCGGTGAAGATAAGCTTGAAGCAGTTGTTCTGGAGAATAAAAATACCGGGGAAGAAAAACAAATTGAGCTGGACGGCCTGTTTGTAGAGATTGGACTTTCTGCAAAAAGTGATTTTGTACCGGAAAGAATGGAAAGAAATAAACAGAAAGAAATAATAATAAATGATAAAAATGAGACAAATGTTGAAGGAATTTTTGCAGCAGGAGATGTCAGCAATATTATAGATAAACAGATAGTAATTTCGGCGGCCGAAGGTGCAAAAGCTGCCCTCAGGGTTAACCAGTATTTAAGCTAGTCTGCTGTTCAAAACAAAAAAATGGTAAAATTATAAAATTTGTGATATTATATAGTTGTAAGATGTTCACTCCTTTTTACAGAAAATCAGTTGTGAAAGCCTCGTTTATAAAATAGGCGGGGAGGATGTTAATCCAGGATGAAAGGGGGGAATTCTAATAAAAATAATTTTATTTTTATTAGATAAATTATGTATCACAAAAAAACAACACTAGGAATTGATGAGAATATTGAATCAATGTTATGCTATCTTGGTATCTGGATTACAGGAATAATTTTTTTATTCCTGGAAAAAGAGAATAACCATGTGAGATTTAATGCAATGCAGTCATTACTTACTTTTTTTTCATTATTTATTATGTCTGCTTTAATTGTTATTATTCCTGTTATTGGGCCAATTCTGTCGGGTATTTTAACACTGGTTGGAACCTTTATATGGCTGCTTATGCTGTATAAAACTTATAATGGAGAGTTATATAAACTTCCTTTTGTAGGAAATATAGCAGAGGATATGATTTTTGGAGATCATTTTGAAAAAGACTCTGAAGAAAAAAATTAAAGAGATAATGT
>JBNJGL010000053.1:2976-15830 GCA_051747745.1 Bacillota bacterium
TGTTATTTAGATTTCACAACATTTGTTAAAGAACCAAAGATTTTAAAGAAATTATGCTGCTGATGGTTAAAACTATCGGCAGCTTTTTATTTTTTATTTGAAGGAAGAAAATTTTTAGTCTATAATTATAGTGATAGAATTATAGTCTGCTAACAGATTTCCTGGGCGTATCCTGAGGGGGATCAAGCTAACAAACCTTCCGGACTTATCCTGAGGGGATCAATTAAGAAAATTTCCTTAAGAAAGAGGGGATTATCTTGGATAATAAAAAAGTTGAAGAAGCAGTTAAATGGTATAAAAACAGCAAAAAAAACTATAAAGAACTGACAGAAAAAACCGCTTCTATTATACGAAAAATTCTAAAAGATAACAAAATACTTTATCAAAATTTAGAAAGCCGGGTAAAAGATTTGGAGAGTTTTGAAAGAAAAGCTATGCGGGATAAATATGTTGATCCCAAAACGGAAATAA
Organism: Bacillota bacterium; assembly: GCA_051747745.1. Lineage (GTDB taxonomy): Bacteria > Bacillota > Halanaerobiia > Halanaerobiales > Halanaerobiaceae > QPJE01. Next base: position 3,448 of record JBNJGL010000053.1, read on the forward strand.
CAGATCTGGCCGGTGTACGCATAATTACTCTGTTTGAAAAAGATGTTTATAATATCAGTGATCTGATAAAAGAAAATTTTGAGATCGATTACAGCAACAGTGAGGATAAATCAGATCTGCTGGATGCTGACAGAATGGGATATAAATCTGTTCATTATGTTGCATCACTTTCTGAAAAACATCTAAGCAGTGAGAAATACAGTAAGTTTTCTGGAATGTTATTTGAAATTCAGATAAGGAGCATACTTCAGCATGCCTGGGCTGAAATAGAACATGACAGGAATTATAAGCTGAAGGGAAATCTGCCGCGGCATTTACAGAGGAGATTTTATTCTCTGGCCGGTATGCTGGAAATTGCCGATAGAGAGTTTAACTCCCTGGCCGAAGAAGTTGAGGAATACAAAAAGAACTCCTGTGATTAAACTACAGGAGTTTTGAAAAATTTCTGTATAAATTATTACTTATTTTTTCCTTTGTTACCCGGGTTACCAGGTTCTGTTCCTGGGCCATCATTGATAGGTGGTTCTCCAGGTGGCTGTGGGTCTTCACCATTTCCAATACCATTATTGCCTTTAGGTGGCTTTTCAGATGGAGGATCTTCAGGTGGTTCAGTAGGTGGCTCTTCAGGTGGATCAGTAGGCGGATCGCTAGGTGGATCAGCAAGTGCCAGTACCATTTCGGTCAGAGCAAAACTAAAAACAAGCAGCAGGACCAGAAAAATACTCAACTTTTTCATTTTATTTCCTCCTTTTTCTGGAATTTAAATAAGGAGGTTCTGGCAGCCTGGCAGCCCCGTTAATAGGGACCCATAGTTTTGTGCCCCATCCTTTACAGATGGTTTACTATTTTCAGCCTCTTATTATATTTACATTATACTCCCGAAGCCGACTTTAAGTCAACATATATTTTACATAAATCGACAAAAATTTTCCTGATTTCACATTATATATATTTGTTAATGGGAAGAAAATAATATAAAATGTTATTACATTAATGCTGTGTCCACAAAAAGGATATTTGCGGAAAATGAGTTAGAGACGCAAATAACTTTTTTGTGGTAGAACCAATTAATTCAAATTAAAATTTAATTTAAGTAGAAAAACTATTTAGCTGGAGGAATGATAAAATGAAAATCTCACCATTTAAAGTAGAAGAGTGGATGAACGAGTATGAAATGGATGCAGAATATAATATAGCAGAGACCTGTGTTGAATCTTTAACTGTTGAAGAACTGCTTGAACTTTCTGGAGAAGTTGAGGAGAAGATAAATAAGCTTAAACAGATGAAGCTAACCTACGGCCATATAACAGGATCACCGGAATTTAAAAAAGAGGTGAGCAGTTTATATAAAAATTTAAATGAAGACAATATACTGGCAACACATGGAGCAATCGGTGCAAATTTTTTAGCAATTTATTCTCTGGTGGAAAGTACCGATAATGTTGTTTCGGTTTTTCCTACCTATCAGCAGCTTTACTCTATTCCTGCCTCATTTGGAGCAGAAGTTAGGAAATTGGAGCTTAAATATGAGGATGGATTTCAGCCAGACCTGGATGAACTAAGGAATATGGTAGATAAAAACACAAAATTAATTGCTATTAACAACCCAAACAACCCTTCCGGTGCTCTGATGAGAGAAGATGTTTTAAAAGAAGTGGTGGAGATAGCACGTTCTGCTGATGCATATTTACTGAGTGATGAAGTTTACCATGGACTTTATCAGGAAGATGTTGAAATACCTTCTGCTGCTGATCTTTACGAAAAAGCGGTCAGCATCGGCAGTATGTCCAAAGTTTTTTCTCTGGCCGGATTGAGAATGGGATGGATTGCAGCTGGTGAGGATATTATTGAACTCTGTCAGCAGCATCGGGACTATACAACTATAAGTATCGGCATGATAGATGATTATCTTTCTGTGATTGCTCTTAAAAATAGAGATAAAATATTGGCAAGAAATACAGAAAAAATCAGAGGCCAGCTTAAGCTGCTTGATGAGTGGGTAAAAGATGAAGAACTGATAGATTATGTAAAACCGGAAGCTGGCACGACTGCTTTTTTGAAATATCATTTGGATATCAGTTCAGAAGAGTTCTGCCGCAGATTATTTGCAGAAAAGGGAGTACTGGCTGTTCCAGGTAGCTCTTTTGGAAGAGATGGATTTTTTAGAATTGGTTTTGCAGGAAACAGAGAAGAGCTGACACAGGGCCTTAAGCTGCTTAAAGAACTGCTGCATGAGCTTGCCCAGCATTAAATTTTGATTTCGGCAGAAATATATAAACATAAAAAAAATATTAAAATGGAATGATCAGAATGGTAAAAAAAATAAGTGATGAATATTTAAACACTGTGATTGTTGTTTTCTGCTACATAATTAAAGATGATAAAGTTCTGCTGATAAAGAGAAATAATCCACCTGCACAGCATGAATATACCATAGTTGGTGGAAAAAAGGAAAGAAACGAAAATCTCATTGATGCCTGTAAGAGGGAAGTAAAGGAAGAAGCCAATCTAGCGGTTAATGATCTGAAGCTGATGGGAATAATAAATAATTTTATTGATGGACTTGAAGAAGAATATATGACATTTTATTTTAAAGCTGGCAGTTTTGAAGGTGAGATAGAATCCAGTTTTGAGGGTGATGTCCAGTGGTGTAATATAGAAGAAAGTTTTGAAAAAGATGGGATTAGCAGATATTATAAAGAAATATCTCCTTTTGTATTTGCAGATGAGTTTTTTCTGGGCGATATTTTTGTCGGCAGAGATGGAAAAATTAAAAATGTAGAAATAAAGGTTGATTTTTAGAAATAAAAACAGGATATAATGGTTTTGTGTCTAATTTATAATATAGAGAAATTATTGTGGAGGTGTGTTGAATTGTTTACTAATGGGAGGCTTAATATTCTGCTGTCAGCAGTACTTATTCTGACTGTATGTACTACTATGATTGCTGTAAGTCCTGCTGTATCTGCCGACAAATTAGTTGGCCAGCTGCTCAAAACTTTTGGGATAGGATTTATTGTCAGTGAATTTGCAGAACCTATCGATAATTTTATCAATACCCTGACCCTCAACAATGGTGTTCAGGTTGAAACTGCAACAAAGGTTGTACCGGTTGTTACAGTAGGTTCTGGTACTTTTGCAGGAGCAGTACAGGTTTCTGGTCCAGCAGCAGAAATTGAAAAGGTTGAGGCAGTCGCTCAGCTTGAAGGTGATTTTAAAGATGGTGCATTTCGCATTAGAGCACTTGTACCGGTAAATACAAAAAATCCAGTTGATATAAAAAATATCGAACGTATAGAAGGAGTGGGAGTAACCGCTCTTGTCGATATTGATGTTTAGAAGTATAAAATATACCGCTTCCTTATTACAGTAAGTTAGCGGTTTTTTACATGAAAAAACTATAATTATAAAGGAGATAATATTAATGAAGGACAGTAAGATATCTAAAATTCCTTATGGACATGTTGGAATAATTGTCCATAAGAGCTGCAGAGATCTGGGAGAAAAGATTGATGGTCATCTTGTTGACAGGAGAGAATGGGAGTTTAATCAGAGCAACAGCAAATATTTTCTTGAAGCATTAAAGGACAGCTATGTGATCGATAGTGATGTAATACGCTTTTCAAATGGAGAAGCAAAAGGAATTTTAAATGAAACAATAAGAGGTAAAGATATTTTTATCATAGCTGATGTGGGAAATTACAGCATCAAATATAATATGTTCGGCAAAGAAAACAGAATGAGCCCTGATGACCATTTTCAGGATATAAAAAGAATGATTTCTGCCATTGCAGGTAAGGCAAGAAGAATCTCGGTGATTATGCCGATGCTTTATGAAGGAAGGCAGGACAAGAGAAATTCACGGGAATCGCTGGACTGTGCAATGGCTCTACAGGAACTGGAAAACCTGGGTGTTGAAAATATCTTCACCTTTGATGCACATGAGACCAGAGTACAGAATGCCATACCTCTGATCGGTTTTGAAAGCCTGCATTCTACATATCAGATTATAAAGTCGATGGTAAAAAACCAAAATGAGCTGCAGGTTGATAAGTCTAAACTTCTGGTAATAAGTCCTGACACAGGGGCAATGGATAGGGCTATCTATTATGCAAGTGTTCTCGGACTTGATGTTGGTCTTTTCTATAAGAGGAGAGATTACAAAAAAATTGTCAATGGGAAAAATCCTATTATACAGCATGAATATATGGGTTCAAGAGTAGCAGGTAAAGATGTTCTTATAGTAGATGATATGATAGCATCTGGAGAGTCAGTTTTCGATATAGCTAGAGAACTTAAGAAAAAAGATGCAGAAAATATATATGTAGCTGTTTCTTTTGCCATGTTTACCGAAGGTATAGATAAAATGGATGAATATTACCGCAAGGGAATTATTAAAAAGCTGTTTTCCACCAATTTGACCTATATTCCTGAAGAGTTTAAACAGGCAGACTGGTTCCAGGAAGTGGATATGTCCCAGCTGATTGCAACACTGATAGATAAAGTAAATTATGATGATTCAATTAGTCCACTGCTTGATGCAACAGGAAAGATAAAGAAATTACTGCAGGAAAAAGGATGATTTGAAGTGGCATATATTCAGTGTGATTTTTTTTCTAAAGTGCTTAAAGTATCTTCTCAGATAAATGTGATACTGCCCGATGATATTGAAGATTTTACCGATGAAGAGGGAAAGATTCCTGTAATATATCTTCTGCACGGTTTGTCTGATAATCATACAGGCTGGCAGAGATATACATCAGTTGAGAGATATGTTCAAAAATGGGGATTTGCACTGGTAATTCCCGATGTTCAGAGAAGTTTTTATACAGATATGGAGGATGGATATAATTACTGGACATATGTCAGTGAGGAACTTCCGGAAATAGCGAAAAACTATTTTCCCATTTCAGATAAGAGAGAAAATACCTTTACAGCCGGACTTTCTATGGGCGGTTATGGGGCGGTAAAACTTGCTTTAATCCATCCAGAAAGATATGCAGCTGCAGCCAGCCTCTCCGGTGCTGTGGATCTTGCCAGAAGGATAATGGATTTTTCTGATGAGGAAGAAAAAATGGCAGAGTTCAGGAGGGTGTTTGGAAATCTGGAAAAGATGAAAGGAAGCAGTAATGATCTTTTCTATCTGCTGGATAAGGTGGTAGAAGATAAAGAAAAAATTCCCGAACTTTATCTCTGCTGTGGAACTGAAGATTTCCTTTATCAGGATAATTTGACTTTCAAAAATTTGTGTGAGAAGAAAGGAGTAGATCTGACTTTTGAAGAGGAAAAGGCAGGTCATGAATGGGAATACTGGGATAAGAAAATTCAGGATGTTTTCCGCTGGCTTTATCGAGTCCACAGTTCTTCTTTGAGTTCTTCCAGTACATAGTAAACAATTGGACAGATCAAACTATTATCTAAAAGTTCTTCTAAACGATGATTGATATTATCTTTGTGCAGGTGGGGGAATGAGCTGCATGCTTCTGGCCTGATTTGATATATGGCACATTTATTATCTTCCTGCATAAAAGGACATCCTTCACCTTTTAGAACATAACCACCGGGGATTTCTTTTTGAATATATTTTTCTTTAAAATTTTCCACACTAATATTTAATTCAGTAGAGATTTCCAGTATTTTTGCATGGGACAGGCTGGGAATCAGGCTGTGGCAGCAGTTTCCACATTTTAAACAGTCGTATTCTTGGAGATATTTTTCACCCAGTCTGTGGACTATTTTATCTACCTTTTTGTGGTCATAATTCTGGAGAAAGATTAAAAATTCTCTATTCTCAGATTCTTTTTCTTCTGCGAGTCTTAAAATTTTTTTAATATCATATTCAAAATTCATATTGATCAGGCTCCAGTCTTTTGATCTGTATTTGTGTGTTTAAGCTGTTCAGCGGCCGAATAGGATCAGTATTTCATTTTTTTTAGTATACCATATTATCTTCATTGTGTGTAGTAGATAGGGTCAGAGAATCAAAAAATGTTTAAAGTGATTTTGATTGGTGGACAAATTTTTTTCTGATAATCACAGATTTCGGATAATTATAGATTTGAATTGAAATTTTTTAGATTTTAAAAAAACTTACAGATACAGGTGAAAATTATGAAACTAAATACATTAAAAATATTTGTCAATTTAATAGATCTGGGCAGCTATTCGCTGACAGCAGATAAACTAAATTTAACCCAGCCTGCGGTCAGTATGCAGATTAAATCACTTGAGGAAAAATTTGATGAAAAGCTGGTTCTGAAGGAAAAAGGGGAACTGAAATTAACTCCTGTAGGAAAGATTATTTACAGTGAGAGTAAAAAAATTCTAAAGAACTGGGATAGTCTGCTGCAGAAGGTTGAGATGAATAAAGGTAAAAAGGCAAAGGAACTTTACATTGCTTCCAGTACAATTCCATCTGAATATATGATTCCGGATATTCTTGCGTGTCTTTTAAATTACATTCCAGAACTGAAGGCCAGGGTTACTGTAGGTGATAGTGCTGAATCTATAGATTTATTAGAAAGAAATAAGGTTGATCTTGCTGTTGTGGGATATAAACCGGAAAATAACAAGTTTAAAATTATTGAAGCAGCTGATGACAGGCTGAAGCTTATTCTTCCTTCTGAACATAAACTGGCTTTAAAAGATAAAATATTTCTGGAAGATCTGCAGAGCGAAAAAATGTTAATTAGAGAGGAAGGTTCTGGTACAAGAAAGGCTATGCTTGCTGGATTTAATAAATTATCATTAACTTTAAATGATTTTAATATAGTTGGTCAGCTCGGGAGTACTGAATCTATCATATCTGCGGTCCAATCAGGTCTGGGGATATCTTTTGTTTCACAGCTTGCTTCTTCAAAAGCAGCTGGCTGCAGACCACTTGTAGAAATAGATGTAGCTGATATGCAGAGCGGCAGAAAGTTTTACCTGGCTTTTTCTAAAAATAGAGAAAATGATCCTATAATTAAGAGATTTATTGACTGCCTTTGAAAATTCTGTTTATGAAGGAATCTTTTTTGTAGTTTTAAAATGAATTAGAAAAACTTTTGCTTTTTGCAGCTCGAAAATAAATTTTGGGGGAACTTCTGCTGAATTAATTATTGACATAGACTGAGATATAACATATAATAAAAAAAATACTTTAAAGTAATAAAGTGACTGATTTAATTTATTTTTTTTAAATTTGTAAGATTATTTTATGTAAGATTGGTTATGCTGTTAGAGTATTGGAGTAAAATCTGAGCAGAGATTTTACAATTAGATTAGAGATTAGATTAGAAGACAGGTTTCAAGTTAGATTAGAAGTTAGATTAAAAGTTAGATTTTAAATTGGAATTTAAAAATTGAATATAATATTAGTTTAGATGAGATTTAGATGAGATTAGTAGAGGTTTGTTGAGTTTGAGCTGTTTGCAGCTTGTTATTTCTGGCCCTGTTTTTTACTGTGGCTGTATAATTTAGCTGTATTATATTATCTTTTTATGGGATAATTATGTATTCAACCGCCGACCTGATGTCTGGCGGTTTTTTTGATGTTAAAACTGTTTGTGAACCTTTTTCAGTAAATCATAGATTTATAATTATTTTTGTTTAAATTTTCTATAAATATACAGATTTAGAAAGGGGTAAATATGTATCACTTAAGAGTAGAAGTAGAAGAGGTGAAGGGTTTTTGTGATTCTCCAATGGAAGAAGGAGATTATTTTGAAGTAAAAGATGGGAAAATAATTATTCCTGATCAAAAGGGAATCTGTATGTGGGCTTTACAGAGTATGATGTCATTTTTTCCGGCCAAAATGAGAAAGATAGATGAGGAAAATGACTGGATTCCCCACACTGAAAGGTTATCCTGTCCTGATCCAAATGGACAGGTCATATTTAGAATAAGAAGAATAGATCCTGTGAGCGGGAAAATAGTTGATCCTGAACGAGAGAAACCACCGGCCCGTATTTTAGTAGATCCAGAAATATGTTCAGGCTGCAGAGTATGTGAATCAGCCTGCAGTTTTGTCCATTATGAAGATTTTAATCCTTTAAGATCACGGGTAAAAGTAAAAAAGGATGAGAGAGAGGGAGATGATATACCCTTTATCTGTCGGCAGTGTGGTGATGCTCCCTGTGTAAATATCTGTCCTACTGGTGCACTCAGCAGAGATGAAAATACAAATGCTGTTCTGCTGGATAAGAAACTGTGTATTGAATGTGGAAAATGTGCTGAAGCCTGTCCATTTGACGCTGTCCATTTTCTGGGTTCTGATAAAGGAGAGCAAAAAGATTATCCATATATTTGTGATCTGTGTGGAGGTAATCCTGAATGTGTTTCCCGCTGTCCCACAGGTGCACTTCAATTTGGGCTGGCAGAAGAGAAAAATGAAACAGGAGGTGTTTAAATATGCTGGGATACAGCAGAAAAGTTTTGCGGGTTGATTTAAGCAGTAACACCATAAAAGTAGAAGATTTACCTGATTATTATATAAAGAACTATCTGGGAGGAAGAGGTTTTAACATGAGGCGCCTTTATGATGAAGTCCCGGTAGATACTGATCCCTTAGGTGAAGAAAATAAGCTGCTGATAAGTGTGGGGCCGCTTAATGGTACACTTTTTCCTGGTGCAGCACGGGTTAATTTTAGTGCAAAATCACCACAGACAGGTATACTTGGAGATTCCAATACAGGTGGTTTTTTTGGTCCTGAACTTAAATATGCCGGTTTTGATCAGGTGATAATAGAAGGCAGATCTGATAAACCAGTTTATCTTTATATAAAAGATGGAAAAGCAGAACTTAAATCAGCTGAATATCTTATGGGTAAGGATATATTTGAGACACAGGATTTAATAGAGGCAGAGCTGAGTGATGACAGGATTCAGACAGCATGTATTGGTCCGGCTTCAGAAAATGGTGTTGTTTTTTCCGGTATTTTCTGCAATAAGGTAAGAGCAGCTGCCAGAACTGGAATGGGGCTTGTTATGGCATCCAAAAATTTAAAAGCAGTAGCTGTCAGAGGAACTAAAAAGCTCAGGGCGGCAGAAGCTGATAAATTTATGGAGCTGATAGATAAACTGGACAAAAAGATTAGAGAGCACAGTGAATATAATACAAGAGTTAGAATGGGTACAACACAGCTTGTCAGTTCTTTAAATAAATTGGGCTGTCTTGCAACAAAGCATTTTCAGACAGGAAGATTTGAAGCTGTTGATCAGGTTAGTGGAGAATATCTGGAAGAAAATTATAAGAAAAAGTCAAAGGCATGTTACAGCTGTACAATTCCCTGCAGCAGATTTTTCGAGATCGATAGAGGAAGACATAAGGGATTAAAAAGTGAGGGCCCTGAATTTGAAGGACTGGCCGGTTTTTCTTCCCGGGTTGGAATAGAAAATATTGATGATTCTCTAAAGGCTGTTGATCTCTGCAACCGATATGGACTTGATGTAATTACAACTTCTGAATGTATTTCTTTTGCTATGGAGCTTTATCAGCGCGGTATTATTGACAGAGATTATGCAGATGGATTGGATTTGAGCTGGGGTAATGCAGATAGTGTTATAGAGCTGATAGAGAAGATAAAAAATAGAGAAGGATTTGGAGATCTGCTGGCTGATGGAGTGGTCAGAGCTGCAGAGAAAATTGGCAGAGGAAGTGCCAAATATGCCATGCATGTAAAAGGGCTGGAAATATTTCAGGCTGATCCCAGAGGTATAAAAGGATATGCATTAGGGGTGGCAACCGCTACACGAGGTGGAGATCACCTGAGGAGTGAACCCTGGTTTGAATTTACCGAAGATGCAGAGGCAGGTAAGGAGAGGTTTGGAGCGGCCGAATCCGCCTTCAGGCTGGAATATAAAGGTAAAGGGAAAGTAGTTAAATTTTATGAAGAAAGATGTGTGCTGGCTGACTGTATGAATGCCTGTAAGAACACAGTTGTCAACATGGAGATACTAAATTATGCTGAAGCGGCAGAGCTGCTTAGTTATTTGACAGGAATTGAATTTAAGGAAGAAGGAGTACAGCAGGCTGCAGAAAGAATTCTGAATCTGGAAAGGGCATATATAACTCTTGCCGGTATAAGGAGAAAAGATGATACTCTGCCGGAAAGATTTTTAAAAGAACCTCTGCCGGAAGATAGTGGTCCTTCTGCAGGAAGTGTTGTCGAATTAGAGCCGATGCTGGATGAATACTATGAAGATCACGGTTGGAATCTTAAAACAGGTATACCGGAAGAGGAAAAGTTGAAAAGTCTTAATCTTAATAAAGTGATAAAAGATTTTAGGAGAAAGGGGATAATTAGATGAGCAGAGATGAGAAGAACAGAGAAAAGGATGGAGTAGAGAAAAGAACAGATGAGGATAGGCTTAAATTTTATGGGGGAAAATACAGTGTTTTTATACCTATTATACTGGCACTTTTTGGTTTAACATATATAGCAGTAAAAAATGCCAATATTCCTGAGTACTGGGTGGTTTTTCTGCTGCCTATGATTGTGATGATGCCTTTTGCAAAAAATAAGAGGAAGTATTCTGAAGCAATAATAAATGGTTTTAGATCAGATGTCGGGATGATATTAATCGGTGCTGTAATTCTTGCCGGAATCTCCGGGGCAATATTAAATCAGAGTGGACTGGTAAAAACTCTTGCTTATTATATGGTGGGATTAAATCTGGTAGGTTCCAAATATATTACAGCTACATTTATTTTAACCTGTCTTATAGCCTTTTCCACCGGTACTTCTGTCGGCACTATTTTTGTTGTTGGGCCGATATTGTATCCGGTTGGGTATCTGGTAGGAGCTTCTCCTGCTTTTCTGATAGGAGCTATTGTTTCGGGTGGTGCATTTGGAGATAATCTTTCTCCAGTTTCTGATACTACTATAGCTTCTGCTGCCACTCAGGAAGTGGATCTGGGTGGTGTGGTAAAAAGCAGGCTAAAATATTCTATTCCTGCTGCAGTTATAACTATTTTTCTTTATTTCATTTTTAGCGGCAGTGGAACTATGGGAGAGGGAGTAGAAGAGTATTTATCTCAGCCGGAGCCTATCAGTCTTTTGTTTCTTTTGGTGCCGGCTGTGATAGTATATTTTGCTTTTCAGCAGAGGCATCTTTTTGAAGCATTAAGCTATGGAATTATCGTTGGACTTGTACTTGGAATAGCTACCGGAATTATCCCACCTCAGGATATAATCTCTGTGCCAGAACCCTTTGGTGCAGGAGGTATTATTCTGGAAGGTATTCAGAATGCTATTCCAACTGTGATAGTTGTTCTCGTTTTATTTGCTCAGATAAATATTCTCAAAGAAGGTGGAGGGATAGATATTATTATGGAGAAAGTAGGTAATTTTGTTAGAGGACCAAAAACTGCAGAATTATCTATGTCCTCACTTCTTATTGTTTTAAATTTAATTACAGGACTCAACACAGCGGCCATTATAGGTTCAGGAGAAATTGCCAAAAAACTCGGTAAAAAATATAAAATTGACGGCTACAGGAGGGCAAATATACTTGACTGTGCCGGTACTACCTTTAATTATCTGCTTCCCTATATGGTACCTGTGGTAGTAGGGTCAATGGTTGCTTCAATGTATGCACCGGTAGAAAATGCAGTACAGGTTTCTCCAGTTCAGGTTGTCACACATCAATTTTATCCCTGGGTAATGCTGGCAGTATTATTATTCTCTATTTTTACCGGTTATGGCAGAACATTTATATCTGATGAAAAAACTGCTGTATCTAAAAATAAAAAGAGGGCCGGCGGGAAAGCTGCTGCTGTTGAAAAAGTATAACAGGATATTTTTTTCACATTAACCCTTTACAAATTGATACAGGACTGATAGAATAAATTCAGAAAAATTGAATATTAACTAACGAGGATGGGTGAAATTCCCTACCGGTGGTAAAGTCCACAAGCCGCATGGTTGATCTGGTGTAATTCCAGAACCGACAGTACAGTCTGGAAGGGAGTTAGGTGTTTCTGATGAGAAATTACCTAAATTTGTTCTGCATCTGCAGTATATATTTAATCTGCAGAGAGGTATTTAAGGTGTTTTTCGGCAGTGATGACTTTATACCCTTCCAGGAATGGAAGGGTTTTTTTAATTGTTTTTTAATTTTTGTCTGCAGAACCTGAGAATAGATACAGATAAGTTAAAATTTATTTGATTAATTTATTTGATTAATTTATTTGATTAATTTATTTGATTAATTTATTTGATTAATTTATTGTTTCAAAAATTTACTTAATTTTTACAGTCATTTATAAAATTAATCTGGAGGTGTGTTAATGGAAAAAGAGGATAGAAAATATATGCAGAGGGCACTGGAGTTAGCTGTAAAAGGTGAGGGTTTTACCAGCCCCAACCCTGTTGTTGGCGCAGTTGTTGTTAATAATGGA
>JBNJGL010000054.1:0-15757 GCA_051747745.1 Bacillota bacterium
AGATCTATCACTAATGAAGCCCGGAAATTAATCCCGGGCTTTTACATTTTATTTATCTGATTTTTTGTCTGCTTTTTCTTTTTTGCTTCTCTTTAGATCAATATTGAGAGACTCATTGAGTTTGCGCCTCATTTCAGGATCCATATCTTCAAGAACAGTTTCTTTACCACAGTGCTCACATACAAAAACATCATCATTGATGTCATGCTGTCTTAAAAGGCCCCCACATTCAGGACATTCGAGAAAATCCAGGCCGCTCATCTGCCACTCCCCTTTCTGCTGAAAAGACTTTTTTATTTTTTTAGCTTTCTTATAATTATTATATATCTTTTTTTAGATAATTCAATAAAATTTACTACATTTTGTTATTAAAATTTGCTGTCTGCTGAATAGGTTATTTGTAAGCAGTCAAAAATTCTGTTAATGACTTAGTTTTCAATTGGTTTTAATCTACGGCTGCTACGGCTGGGGAAAGTTTTAAAAACTAAAAAGACAGGAACAAAATGTATATATAATATTATAAAGCAAAAGAGAACCCCTGAGCTGGAGGTCCTCTTTTATAATGGTAATGTTAGTTTTGAGAATAAGTTTTTGTGTAAAATTTGTTATAAAAACATTATAGGCTTAATTATTTATATTATTGTATTTCTTTATGACCAGGCTTTTAGCAATACTGCAGTAAAAAGTGTTGTCATTACGGAAATCAGACCAAACCTGAATACACCTCTAAATAATTTAGTCATTATTATCATCCTTTCTTATATTAATTATATTCTTATTAGAATAACATTAATAAAATTATTCACAAAGTATCTTACAATCTAATTATACATATTTAAATTCATTTGTAAACCCCTTTTCAAAAAGTTTAAATTATTAAATAATTCTTTATATATAGAATTGAAAAATTTCTTAAATTTTTCTGCTGGCAGAAAAATGAGAAACTGGATAAATTCATTTTAAATTATTTTGACAGTAAAAATAAAGGTTATTATAATGTAATTAAGTTAAAAACATTTATTTTTGATTGAATAGAAGAGAATTTGTTTTTTATTTAACAGCATTGATTTAAAGTGGTATAATAAAATAATAGGTGGTGATATAAAATGAAGAAAGACTTTACTGATAATGATTTGATTGCATTTATAGGCAGACTGGCAAATAAATGGGGAACAGGTCATGAAAGCGTAAATAAGATTCTGGACAAAATACACAAATTTTTAGAAGAAAAAAATTATGATTTTGGTTTTATGGATAAAGTGCTGGAATTTATAGAGATGCTGAAGGCATATTCGCGAAAAGAATTTCATATAGATGATAATTCACTGGGATGGATAATTGCTACACTTGCATATTTAATGCTTCCGACTGATTTAATACCGGATTTTATTCCTATTATTGGATTTACAGATGATGCAGCTGCATTTTTTATTGCTTACAGAAATATTTCCCAGGAGATCAATAGATTCAGAGCCTGGAAAGCAGCAGCTGAAGAAAATACCGGAGAAGAGGCAGTTGAACAGAAACCAGTTATAAATGTAAAAACTGAAAATTAAATATTTTTTCAATCACCTTGACATCTTTAAAAAGGTATGCTAATATTATATGTGCTTTTTGTGAATAAACATTGTTGAAGTTTTTCACAGACGGTATGCGAAAGTGGCGGAATTGGCAGACGCGCTAGATTTAGGATCTAGTGGGTAATCCCCGTGTGGGTTCGAGTCCCACCTTTCGCACCATTTATAGCACTGTTCATGAACCCCGATATTGGCCAGGGTGCCAGGTCGGGGATTATTATCATATATAGAGTTTAAACGGCTAATTGAATATTGTTAGAACTGAAATTTTAATATCTGCAAGGAGGAATATTGATGGAAGTTGCAAAAGAGATACTGGAAGGAAATAGGGTTCAGCTTGAAGTAGAAATAGAAGAAGAAAAGGTTGAAGAAGCACTGGAAAAAGCATACCGTAAAGTTGTTAAAGATATTTCAATACCAGGGTTTAGAAAGGGTAAAGCTCCCCGCAAAATTGTAGAAAAGCGCTATGGAGAAGAAGTCCTTCATAAGGATGCTCTGGATATACTAATCCCACAGGGATACAGTAAGGCTCTGGAAGAGACAGGTATTGAACCGATAGCTCAGCCAGAAATTGAAGATTTTTATATTGCTTCCGGTGAGCCGGCTACATTTAAAGCAGTAGTTGAAGTTAAACCAGAGGTGGAACTGGGAGAATACAAAAATCTTGGTGTAGAAAAAGAAGACAGTGAGGTTAAAGATGAAGAAATAGAAACACGTCTTCAAAATATGTTAGATCAGCACAGTCAGCTTGTTAATTCTGATAAAGAAGAGCTGGAAGAAGGAGATTTTGCTATCATTGATTTCACAGGATATGTTGATGGCGAAAAGTTCCCCGGTGGTTCAGCTGAAGAATATACTCTGGAAATAGGATCTGGAAGCTTTATACCAGGTTTTGAAGAACAGCTTGTTGGATTAGAGGTTGGAGATGAAAGAAATGTTGAAGTCACTTTCCCTGAAGAATATCAGGCAGAAGATCTTGCCGGAAAAGAAGCTGTATTTGAAGTAAAGTTGAAAGAAATAAAAGTAAAAGAAACTCCAGAACTGAATGATGATTTTGCTTTAGAAGCAAGTGAATTCGAAACTTTAGATGAATGGAAAGATGAACTAAGAAGTGAAATGAAGGAACAGAAAGAGACATCAGTAGAAAATAACTTTAGAGAAGAATTAATTAAAAAGGCAAGTGAAAATGCTGAAGTTGATGTTTCCGATACTCTGGTAGAAGAACAGCTGGATCAGATGTTCGAAAACCTATCTCATTCAATTTCTCATCAGGGTTTAGATGTTGAAGATTATCTGAACTATATGGGTATGGATGAAGATGAGTGGAGAGAGCAGAATAAAGATACAGCAAAAGATAGAGCTAAAGAATTATTAGTATTAGAAGCGATTGCAGAAAAAGAAGATATTGAAGTAAGTGATGAAGAGATCGACGAAGAGATAAAAGAAATTGCAGAAGCAAATGATCAGGAATTTGAAAAAGTAAAAGGTATTTTGCAGATACAGGGCCAGCTTTCAGTCCTCAAGGAAGATATTATCCGCAAAAAGACGATAGATTTCCTGATAGAAAATAATTAAGACATAACTTACTTTTTTAATAAAAAAATTATGATATAATTGTATATATGAGGAGGGAAAAGCAATGAGTTTAATTCCAATGGTAGTCGAACAGACTAATAGAGGAGAAAGATCTTACGATATCTATTCTCGTCTTCTCAAAGATAGAATAATATTTTTGGGTTCTCAGGTTACTGATGATGTAGCAAATGTAGTTATTGCTCAGCTTCTTTTCCTTGAAGCAGATAATCCAGATAAAGATATTTATTTATATATCAACAGCCCAGGTGGTTCTGTGACAGCAGCACTGGCCATGTATGATACAATGCAGTATATTAAACCTGATGTAGTAACAATCGGAATGGGCCAGGCAGCAAGTGCAGGTGCCTTACTGCTGGCAGCAGGTGCAGAAGGAAAGCGCTATGCACTTCCATATGCAAGAGTTATGATTCATCAGCCTGCCGGTGGAATACAGGGTAAGGCAACAGAAGCAGAAATCCATATCAAAGAATTGATGAGAATTAGAGAACTGCTCAATGATATTTTAAGCAAGCACACAGGACAGAGCACAGAAAAAATTGCTCAGGATGTAGAGAAAGATTACTTCATGACTGCTGAAGAAGCAGTAAAATATGGAATAATAGATGAAGTAATCACCAGGAATGATTTAAAATCAAAGTAATTTACCTTAAGAGGTGATAGAATGTTTAAATTTGGCGACGAAAAGGGTCAGTTGAAGTGTTCTTTTTGTGGGAAAAGTCAGGAACAGGTGCGCAAATTGGTGGCTGGCCCCGGGGTATATATCTGTGATGAATGTATAGAACTGTGTAATGAAATTATTGAAGAAGAAATCGATGATGAAATGGATTTCAACTTCAGCAGTGTTCCAAAACCCCGAGAAATAAAAGATATCCTGGACCAGTATGTGATTGGACAGGATAGGGCAAAGAAATCTCTTTCTGTCGCTGTTTACAATCATTATAAACGTGTAAATTCAGACATGAAAATAGATGATGTAGAACTTCAGAAGAGTAATATTCTGATGGTGGGTCCGACCGGCTGTGGTAAAACACTTCTGGCCCAGACACTTGCAAAGATAATTGATGTACCAATAGCAATTACCGATGCAACATCTTTAACAGAAGCCGGTTATGTAGGAGAAGATGTAGAAAATATCCTGCTGAAATTGATTCAGGCAGCAGATTATGATATAGAAAAAGCAGAGCGTGGAATAATTTATGTTGATGAAATAGATAAAATTGCTCGCAAATCAGAAAATCCATCGATTACCCGTGATGTTTCTGGAGAAGGTGTACAGCAGGCACTGTTAAAGATACTGGAAGGTACAGTAGCCAGTGTCCCTCCACAGGGAGGCAGAAAACATCCTCATCAGGAATTTATTCAGATAGACACGACAAATATTCTCTTTATAGCAGGAGGAGCATTTGACGGTCTGGAGAAATTAATAAATTCCCGAATAAGTGAAAAGGTAATGGGTTTTGGCGCGGATATAAAAACTCAGGAAGAAAGTGAGAATATTGGTAATGTATTAAAGCATATTCTTCCTCAGGATCTCCTTCATTATGGTTTAATACCGGAATTTATAGGTAGAATGCCGGTACTTGTAACTTTAGACCAGCTGGAAGAAGAAGATTTAGTCAGAATCCTCACTGAGCCCAGAAATGCACTTGTAAAACAGTATAAAAAGTTCTTTCAGATGGATAATGTGGAGCTGGACTTCACTGAAGAAGCGTTAAAAGCCATTTCCAGGAAAGCTTTATCCAGAAATACAGGAGCAAGGGGCTTACGCTCAGTTGTAGAAAATACTGTTTTAGATATTATGTATGATCTACCATCACAGCCAGAAGTCCGCAAGTGCCTGATAACAGAAGAAGTAATTGAAGATAATAAAAAGCCAGTATTAGAAATAGATGAAAATACTGAAGAATCTGCTTAAATTGAAGTAAAGCTGCTAATTAACGATTAATCAGGAGATAATATTGCTCTTTTAAGGGTAGTATTATCTCTTTAATTTTTTTAATGGTTTTGAAGGAAGCTGTTGTTGAAGCCAGAAATATAATAGATAAGAGGTGAGGAAAATGACCGAGACTGATAATAAATTAGAAAAAATTCAGGAACTTCCCATGCTGGCATCCCGAGGTGTTGTTGTATTTCCACATATGGTGATTCCACTCCTTGTAGGAAGAGATAAATCTGTTGAAGCATTGGAAGAAGCAATGATGGAAGAGAAAAAGATATTGATAGCAGCACAAAAAGACGAATCTGTAGAAGATCCAGATATAGAAGATATATATAAATTTGGAACTGTAGCAGAAGTAAAACAGCTTGTAAAACTGCCCAATGGTATGCTGAAAGTTATTGTAGAAGGAATACAGAGGGCAGGTATAGTAGAATTTATCAGTGAAGAAGATTATTTTTTGGTAGAAGCTGAGATCTTTCCAGAAATAGAACCAGAAGTAGATAGAGAAATACAGGCATTAATGAGAACTGTACTCAAGGCCTTTGAAGAATATATAAAGTACAACCGCAATCTGCCCGGAGAAACAATTATGTCTGTAAATAATATAGAAGAAGCCGGAAGGCTGGCAGATGTAATTGCATCACAGGTTGATTTAAAATTTGATCAGTTAGAAGAACTTCTGGAAGCAGTAGATGTTGTCAAAAGGCTGGAAAAAATGCTGGAACTGCTGCAGGATGAAGTTGAAGTACTTAAAATAGAGCAGGATATTAACAAAAGAGTACGTAAACAGGTAGAAAAAAATCAGAAAGAATATTACCTGAGAGAAAAGATGAAGGTAATTCAGGATGAACTGGAAGAAGATGATGATACTACAGATGAGATAGATGAATATTATGAGAAAATGGAAGAAGCCGAGCTTCCAGAAAAAGTAAAAGAAAAAGTTGAAGATGAGATAAAAAAATTAAATAGAACTCCCAATATGTCTCCAGAAGCAACTGTAATCCGCAATTATCTTGACTGTGTACTGGAACTTCCCTGGAACAAAGAAAAAGAAGAAGAGATAGATATTAAAAACTCAGAAGAAATTTTAGAAGAAGATCATTATGGTCTTGAAGATGTGAAAGAGCGAATTTTAGAATATCTTGCAGTACGAAAAATTGCCCCAGTTAAAAAAAGCCCTATACTGTGTCTTGTTGGTGCTCCAGGTGTAGGAAAAACATCTCTGGGTAAATCAGTAGCAAGAGCACTTAATAGAGATTTTGTGCGTCTTTCCTTAGGTGGGGTTAGAGACGAAGCTGAGATAAGAGGCCACAGAAGAACCTATATTGGTTCCCGTCCGGGCAGAATAATTAATGCGATGCGTGACGCAGGAAGCAAAAATCCGGTTTTTCTGCTGGATGAGGTAGATAAGATGAGTTCTGATTTCCGCGGTGATCCTGCTTCAGCCATGCTTGAAGTGCTTGATCCGGAACAGAACCTGGAATTTACAGATCATTATCTGGAACTGCCTTTTGATCTGTCACAGGTATTATTTATAACGACCGCAAATGTAGCCCATACTATTCCGGCTCCACTGCTTGACAGGATGGAGCTGATAGAAATACCGGGTTATACAGAAGACGAAAAAGTAAAAATTGCAGAACGACATCTGCTGCCGAGAATATATAAAGATCACGGACTAAAAGAAGATCAGATAAATATTTCTACAAACGCAATTTACAAAGTTATAAGAGAATATACCAGAGAAGCCGGAGTAAGAGAGCTGGAAAGAAAACTGGCAGCAATTACCCGTAAGGTTACAAAAGAATTTGTAGAAGGAAGAGATAAATCTGCCCTTGTATCTGTAAACAGTATAGAAAAATATCTGGGACTGGCAGATTATGAATATGAAAAAAGCGATCTGGAAAATAGAGTTGGTGTTGCAACCGGAATGGCCTATAACCAGGCAGGTGGAGATATACTTGCCATTGAAGTTGCAGTTGTACCAGGCAAAGGGGAACTAATATTAACCGGTTCTTTAGGAGATGTTATGAAAGAATCGGCCCAGGCAGCTTTAAGCTATGTCAGATCCAAGCAGACTGAACTGGGACTTGTTGATGGATTTTACAAAAAATATGATATTCACATCCATGTTCCCCAGGGAGCAGTCCCCAAAGATGGCCCTTCAGCAGGTATAACTATTGCTGTAGCACTTGCATCTGCTCTTACCGGCAGACCTGTGCGCGGTGACTATGCAATGACAGGAGAAATTACACTGAGAGGAAGAGTACTTCCGATAGGTGGATTAAAAACAAAAATCCTTGCTGCCAAACGGGCAGGTATTAAAAAAATTATAATACCTGAAAAAAACAAAAAGAATTTTGAAGAGATATCAGATGAAATCATCCGGGATGTAGAGGTAAACTATGTGTCCCATATGGATCAGGTAAGAGAAATACTTCTTGTTGAGGATGAAAATGATGAAGATTAAGAATCCAGAATTTGTAAAAAGTGTTTTCGAACTGGAAGAATGCCCCAGGATTAAGCAGCCGGAGATAGCTTTTAGCGGCAGGTCAAATGTTGGGAAATCTTCTCTGATAAATACAATTACAGGTAAGAAAAAACTGGCCAGAACAAGTAATACACCGGGTAGAACACAGTCATTAAATTACTATAATATAGATGATAAATTTTATTTAGTAGATCTACCTGGATATGGATTTGCCAGTGTACCAGAAAAGGTAAGAAAACAGTGGGCTGAACTGATAGATAGTTATCTGCACTACAGAGAAAACTTAATTGGTATAATTCAGATTATAGATGCCAGGCATAAGCCGAGTAAAGATGATAAAATGATGGTAGAATGGTTGAAATCCAGCGGCTTAAATTTTTTAATTGCTGCCACAAAAGTTGATAAAATTTCAAACAACAAAAAGGCAAAACAAAGAAAGCTGATTTTCAAAGAACTAAACCTTTATCCTGATGATAATTTTATTTTCTTTTCTGCTGAAACTGGAGAAGGAAGCAGAGAAGTACTGGACTATATCGATTTTCTTTTGGAATTCAGACAGAGTTAGGAGATAATATGCCGGACAGCTACACCCGTTATTTTGCAGAAATTTATGATGATATAATGGATGCAGTTCCATATGACAGCTGGTTTAATTATCTAAAAGATCTTATCGATTATTACAGAGCAGATACAGAAAAGATTCTGGAACTGGCCTGTGGAACTGCTAATATGACAAAAAGATTAACAAAATTAAACAGAGTTAAACATATTACAGGAGTAGATCTTTCATCAGAAATGCTAAAAAGAGCTGCAGAAAAAGTAAATAAAGAAAAAATTGATATAGAATTTCTACAGGCAAATATGAAGGAAGTTAAATTTGATAAGGAATTCAATCTTATAGTATCTTTTTTTGACAGCATAAATTATCTTACAAACAAACAGGATCTTGCCCAATTATTCAGTAATGCTGCTGGTGCACTTAAACAGGATGGCTTATTTATTTTTGATATGAACAGTATCAGAAGAATAAATACAATTGAAGAAAAGAAATTTGTTCTGGAAGGAGACAGCTACAGCTGTTTTTGGGAAGATATAGTTAATCATGATAAAGACATCTGGCAGGTTAGGTTAAAAATATGTTTAAATGGAGATAATCAGCCCTGTTATGAAGAACTGCACAGGGAAAAAGGCTACAAAATAGAAGAAGTAAAAGAACTGCTTTATCAGAATGGATTTAAATCTATTGAAATCTTAAAAGCCTTCACCTTTCGTAAAGGTAAAGACAATTTTAATAGACTTTATTTTATTGCTTCCCCTCAGGAGAAAAGGCTTAGTAATAATAAAGGAAAAGTAAAAAAAATATTTCTGCTGTGTAAACATGAAATAAAAAATATTATAGACTATATTTAAAAACTGCCGCTTTTAAACGGCAGTTTTTTTATGAGTATAACTATTATTTATTTCAAATAATAATAATTTATATATATTTAAAATAAACTATTTTTTGCTTACTACTTCTTTTAGATGTGATTCTTTATTTCTGGGTCTCCGCCAGACCATTTTTTTAAGCCAGGGAAGAACATAATAATCAAGTCCAAAAGAACGCCCTGAACCGATTAAAGCGATTGAGGCAAAGAGGAACCAGAATAATGGACTAAAGTGTCCGGGCCAGTCACTGGACCAGTGTGCATACTGACCTGCCAGTAAAAAGTTAACTGAAAATCCAGCAGAACCTAAAGCGCCCAGGCTTGTAAATAAACCAAAGATTAAGGAAATACCGATTCCTATCATACTTAGAGTTACTACAATTTGGAAGAAAAGTGGGAACTTAAAGATAATAGCTTCATTTAGCCAGACATACCAGCCGACAGCATAGTCACCGATAGGTGATGATGAAGCTCCAGAAACCAGATAATCTCCACTCCATAACCAGCCATCTCTTATTTTAGTATATCCTTCGTAAAGCCACATGATTCCAACAAAAACACGTAAAAGAACTAACCAGAGTGATCTTGAAGACTCACTAAAAAAGCCAAATAATTGGGGTACAAGTCCTTTGTGTGAAGCCTGTTCATGGATATATTCATCGATCATTGAAAATCCTTCTTTAATGCCGCCGATATCAAATAAATAGTGCATATTAACAAGATGTTTAAGCAGCATAGCCGGACGTCCTTTAAGTGATAATCCAGTCACATCAGCTACAGCAAAATCTCCACCAATAGAAACCATTACACCGTGAAGGGCAGCTTCTAAACTTTCTTTTTCTTTCCCTTCAATTTCTGCATATACATTGTTAGCAGCACATTCTCCGGTCTGCATTGCAGATTCAACAAGAGCTGGAAGAGTTTCTCCATCTGCCCAGGGAGCTGCGGAGTTATCACCAATAGCAAAAACTTCCGGGTAATCCGGCAGCTGAAGATATTCATTAACTACCAGTCTTTCACATTTATCCTTTTCTAATTCAAGTTCTTCAACAATTTCTGCACTCTTTACACCACAGGTCCAGATAACAGTATCAGTGCTGATTTCGGTATCACCCTGAAGAACAACACTATTTTCGTTAACAGCTGTTATAAAGGAGCCAGTCTTTACTTCAACATTATTCTTTTTAAGATATTTAAGTGCTTTATCTACCAGCTCATCTTTAAGATTGGGAAGGATTCTATCCAGTCCTTCTACAAGATAAAGGTCAACATCTTTGCGGGGAATTCCATACTGTTTTGAAAGTTCATCAAACCAGGTAATTAATTCTCCCACCATTTCTACACCGGTAAATCCACCACCTGCAACAACAAAAGAAAGAAGTTCTCTTCTGCGCTGTGGATCAGTTTCACTCTGAGCTTCCTGAAAACATTTTTTGATATGTTCATTAATTTTTTCAGCATCTTCTACAGACCATAGAGTAAAAGCATTTTCTTTTACTCCGTCAACACCGTAGTCTGCAGGCTGACTTCCAGCACCAAGAATTAAATAATCATATTCATATACATGTTCGTCAGATGTCAGAGTTTTACTGTTAAAGTCAATTTCATTTATTTCATCCTGAAGAACATTAACCTTTGTACTTTCAAACAACCTGTTAAGGCTTATTTGAAGGCCTTCAGGTAGAATACGGTTGCCAGCAACTTCATGTAACTCTGTAATTAGATTGTGAGTAGGATACTTATCAATCAGAGTTACTTCCATTTCAGGGCTTTTTTTCGCTAATTTTGCCAGCCGTTTAGCAGCCGATACGCCACCATAACCCGCGCCCAGTACTACAACATGTTTGCGCATAACATTTTTCCTCCTTGTAATTTTTTTCATTATATAGTAGTTATATTTTTCACACATCTATTATAGCATATTTATTTGGAAATGCAAAATATCTTATAAAAATACTCGGGAATAATTTGAGCATAATATCCAAAATTATCTTAATTTATTAAAAAACATACCATTGTTTTTAAATATGTAAAATATGGTCATCCCACAAAAAGGTTATTTGCGTCTCTAACTCATTTTTCAATCAAACTAAAATTCGTTTGCAAGAGAAATAGAGACTTCCTAATCAAATGAGACGTCCTGCCTCAGGATTAGCTCAGTACATGATGTACTGAGGTCTTATTTCTCTTTCTAACTTATTAAGATTGATTAACGAAAAATGTCTAATGTTCCGCAAATACCTTTTTGTGGACATATCAAATATTTCTTTAATAAATTTTCTCAGTTTACTTATTGACGATTTTTAGTTCATATGTTATTATTAAAACAAATAGAAAGTTTTTTATTTCTCAATTTATGTGATATTTATAACATTAATGGCATAAATTTGAGAAAAATTAATTTAGGAGGGTATATTTAATGAAAAAAAGAACAATTATTTTATTTTCTGTAATTTTAGTATTTGCACTTGCAGTAGGAGTTTCTGCAGCAGAAGGATATGAAGATGGAACTTATGTTGCCTATGAAGAGGATGACCATGGTGACTTAGTTATTGAATATGTTATTGAAAGAGGCAGTTTGGTTGATGTTAACATGATCAATCCTTTCAAATTAAATTATGACTATGATCCAGGAAGAATTGCATTTTTTGAATATCCATATAAAGCACTGACAGCTGAGAATCCTGCAGAAGTTGATGTTGTTTCTGGAGCTACAAACAGTTATGAAAGCTACAATAAGGCTGCAGAGATGGCTTTAAGTATTGCTGATGGAAGTTATGAAGGCAATAAATATTATGGTGTTGCAGAAAACTTTGCTCACGGACATGTCCTTTTAGAGATTACTGTTGAAGGTGAAGAAATTACAGATGCACGCTTCATTACAGCTAATCCTGAACTGGATGCTGGAGAAAAGTTAATGCCTGCCAAAGGTGATGATTATCCACATGAAGCAGCCGTAGAATACTTTAACAGCTTCCCAGAAAAGGTAGTAGAAAATCAGGGTAATGTTGATCTTGTATCTGGAGCCACTCATAGTTATCATGACTTTAATGATGCACTTGATATGGCCCTGGAACAGGCTGGCCTTAAGTAAAATTTAAATGTCTAAAACACTGCCTCTTTTTAAAAGGGGCAGTTTTTTTTGTTGTATTATGTTTTGCAAGCAGTAATAATTATGATAAAATGATATAAATGATTTATCTTAAATTGTATAATTAATTATATTACAGGATGTGGTCTGATTGTTCAAAAAAAGCAATATATATAAGATTTTTATTATATCAATTTTTGCCCTGATGCTGCTATTTACTGCCGGATGCAGTGATGCGGCAAAAGAAAAGACATCAGAAACCGGCAGCAAATTTTTAATGGATACTCTTGTTCAGATGAAAGTCACTGGAGAAAACGCCGAAAAAGTTTTAGACCAAAGTTTTGATAGAATTGAAGAATTAGAAAATTTAATGAGTAAAACACTCAAGAAAAGTGAAATTTATAAAATAAACGACAGTAAAGAACCAGTTAAAGTATCTGATGATACAATTAAGGTACTGGAAAAAGCAGTTCATTATGCTGAATTAACCTCAGGAAGATTTGATCCAAGTATTGGACCACTGGTAGACCTCTGGGGTATTGGAACCAAGGAAGCCAGAGTACCTTCCAGGAAAGAGATTTCTGAAACAACAAAGCTTGTTAACTACAAAAATATAGAGATAGATGACAATAAAGTTTTTCTCAAACAAAAAGGTATGCAGCTTGATCTTGGTGCTATCGCGAAGGGATATGCAGCAGATGAAGTAAAAAGAATTGCTGAGGAGAATAAAATTAAGAGTGCCTTTGTCAATCTGGGTGGAAATGTACTTGTAATCGGTCATAAAGAAGATGGCTCAAAATGGAGAATAGGAATTCAGGATCCGCGTCAGAACAGAGGGAATATTATGGCAGTGATTAATGCAGCAGATAAAACTATAGTCACATCAGGTAATTATGAAAGATATTTTGAAGAAGATGGAAAGATATATCACCATATACTGGACCCTGAAACAGGTTATCCAGCTGACAGTGGTCTTCTTAGTGTAAGTATTATAAGTGAAAATTCATTTGATGCTGATGCACTTTCCACAAGTGTTTTCATTTTAGGTCTGGAAAGAGGTATGGAATTTATAAAAGAGCAGGAGGATGTAGAAGCACTCTTCATTACCAATAATCTGGAAGTTTATCTATCTCCAGGACTCAGAGGAAAAATAGAAATAACAGATGAAGAATTTGAACTCATTGAAGGTGAAGTAAGTGGAAATTAAGGATAAATATTATAAAAAAATTGTTGAGGAAGTAGATAATAAAATTTATTCTGTTACCAGCTCTCACCGCAGAATAATAAATGAAGCGGTGGAAGACCTTGTCAATGGTGGGGGGAAAAGACTGCGTCCTGTAATGATGTTTGTTGCAGCAAGTTTTGGAGATTATGATCGAGAAAAACTGCTGGATTTAGGTGCAGGGCTGGAGATTCTCCATATGGCATCTCTTATCCATGATGATATAATAGATGATGCAGAGGTAAGGAGAGGGAATATAACTGCTCAGTCAAAATTCGGGAAGAATACTGCTGTATTTATAGGTGATTTTCTTCTTTCCAGAACCTTCGGTATTTTTTCAAAGCATCTGGATAATAATATGCTGCAGAAAATGAACAAGATTGTCCGTTTAATTTGTGAAGGAGAAATTGAACAGGCAGAAAAGAAATTCGATTTTACCATAAATTCTAGAGATTATCTGAAAAGAATCCGCCGTAAGACAGCTCTATTTTTTGGTTTTGCAACTTATTTAGGTGCATATGTAAGCGATATAAGAGGAAGAAAGCTCAATACTTTATATAAACTGGGACTTGAAATTGGTATGGCATTTCAGATACAGGATGATATTTTGGATTTTACAGGAAAAGAAAGTAAAACTGGAAAAGCTGTGGGAAGGGATTTAAAAGCAGGAGTTATTACACTACCGGTTATATATTTATTAAAAGAAAAAAAATACCGTCAAAAATATAATCAATTAATAAGTGGAAATGAGATTAGCGAAAAAGATCTCGACCTTTTGATAAATGATGTTAAAGAAAGTGATTCAATAGAAAAATCCAGAGAGTTTTTGAAGAAATTTATATATAGGGTAGAAAAACATCTTGATAATCTGCCGGACAATAAGGCAAAAAAGCGCATGAAAAAAATTGTTGATTTTCAAATAGATAGAAATTACTGACATGAATAGAGGTAAATAGATGGGAAATGTATTTTTTGCCGTTTCATCGACAGTTTTTGCTGGTCTGGCAGCCGGGATTATGGTATATATTTCTATCGATGAACTGCTTCCTACTTTCAAAAAATATGGTCGGGCTCATCAGGAAATATATGGATTTATTGCTGGCATGGGAGTTATGGCGGTTAGTTTAGCTTTATTTTAAATTTTTTTAAGGCTGTTGTGTTTTATACAGCCTTTTTTTATTTTATGATAAAAAAATCACATTTTTTTAACAAATCATTGATTATCAAAATATGCTATGATATAATATTCACAAGTGAGAAAGTAAAATAGTTATTTAGTTATATTTTTTTGTCATATATTGTGAAAAAAATAATAATGCTCCGAGTTTTTCAACCTAAGGATTAAGTTCTAGGGAAGTTAAACCGATAGGGTATTTACTGGAAACTAAAATACCTCCCAGTCCGGAAAGGGGCAGATGTCTATTAACTAATTTGGGATTAGTTATATTCATTGGAAGCACTCCTTTCCGTAATTAAGATGCTTTCTAATGGAAGTATCTTTTTTAATTATAAAATTCAATTATACAAGGGGGGATTTAAGTAAACTTCTTAATGTAGTAATGAATTAAGCATTAAAAAAGACCTTAATCTAAGGGAGGTAAGTTAGAAAATGTCTGAAGAAAAAAAAGAAAAAAAGAATTTCTTAGAAAAACCAACCAGTCGTAGAGAATTTTTAAAGAAGAGTGTAATGGGTGCTGCAGGTGCAGCTTTTTCAGTTTCATTTTTAAGTATGTTTACTGATTCTGCTGAAGCTGAAGCTTTTATTGTTGCTGATGGTATTGTAATATCTGATCCTGCACTATGTACTGGATGCCGCAGGTGTGAAACTAATTGTACAGCAGTGAATGATAATAAAGCACATCCTTATATTTCCAGAGTTAAAGTTGGCCAAAATTATAATTATGGTCTCCAGGGACCTGCCATGTATTACTGGACAAAAAATGGACAGATGGGTGATTTTACAATAATTGCAGAAACCTGCAGGCAGTGTGAATCTCCTCGCTGTGCAGCAGCGTGTCCAATGGGAGCAATTACAGCTGATCCAGATACTGGCGCAAGAGTAATTAATACCAAAAAATGTGTTGGATGTGGAAATTGTGTTACAGCATGTCCATATGATATTCCAACAGTAGATCCGGAAACTAATAAATCTACTAAATGTAATCTCTGTGAAGGTGAACCTACCTGTGTAGCAGGATGTCCAACCGGTTCATTAAAGTTTGTATCATGGGATGAAGTAGAAAGAGCATTAATAGAAAGAGAAAGAATGATAAAAGGTCAGGCAAGTTATTAATAATTCAAAGTTATATAGGGAGGTAAAGAAATATGCCAAAATATAAAGGCTGGACTGGTAAAATATTAAGAGTTAATTTAACAAATGGTTCTGTGACCGCTGAAGATACAGCAGATTATAT
>JBNJGL010000055.1:0-15573 GCA_051747745.1 Bacillota bacterium
GTTCTTATGTACCCGGTACTATATCGTTCTTATGTACCCGGTACTATATCGTTCTTATGTACCCGGTACTATATCGTTCTTATGTACCCGGTACTATATTAATTAGCTGATAAATTTTATGAACTCTTCTGCTAATTTGGGATCAAACTGTGTTCCCGCACATCTTCTAATCTCATCCAGTGCCTCATCTCTGCTGTGTTTTCGAGAATAGGAGTTAGCTGCGGTCATAATTTCAAAAGTTTCCACAACCGCTATTATTCTGGCAATAAGCGGTATCTCTTTTCCTTTTAATCCCCGCGGATAGCCTTCTCCATCCCACCTCTCATGATGTGACATAACGTCATCTGCTATATTTATAGTATGGTTGAAATAATTCAGTATTCTGTAGCCTGTAGATACGTGCAGCTTCATATCTTCGTATTCTTTATCAGTTAAAGGTCCTTTTTTATTCAGTATATCAGGATCTACAGCAACTTTTCCGATATCATGAAAATAAGAAGCATTTTTTATTTTCTTTAAAATAGATTTATCCAGATTCAGTTCTTCTGCAAATTTTACCGCCAGATTATATACATTTTCTGCATGTGTCCTCTCCCGGGGGCTTTTATTCTGCAGGATTTCCAGTATATTATCTATATGGGTCTGATCATTGCTGGTACGGCTTACAGTTTTGCTGGAATACATTGCCGATTCTGCACTATTTAAATAGTCTATTATATCTCCCGGAACCTCTTCTTTTGTGCCGACCCCCATTGATATTCCGGCTGCAAGTGCCAGCGGTTTTTTTGATTCGAAAATCTTATTTATTCTCTCAACAACAGCTTCTGCATCTTCCTGGGAAGTATTTGGCAGTAAAACAACAAATTCATCTCCACCCCAGCGGGCAATTATATCGTCTTCCCGGCAGGCTTCTGTAAAAGAATCTGCAGCCTGCTGAATGAGCTTATCTCCTGCATCATGTCCAAAAATATCGTTAGTCAGTTTGAGGCCATCCAGATCACTTATAATTATTGAAATCGGCAGGTTTCTTTCCACATCCAGCCTCTTTATTTCTTCTTCAAAAAAGCGTCTGTTGTAAAGTCCAGTCATCGGATCATGATAGCTTAAATACTCTATCTTTTCCTGTCTTTTTTTGTCAATTGTCGAATCTCTAAACACGATGACCACTCCATAAAGATCTCCATTTGCATCTGTAATAGGAGCCGCAGAATCATCCAGAATGTATTTTTCTCCATTTTTAGATATCAAAACAGCATTATCCTCAAGTTCTTCCACTTCTCCACTTGCAAATACTGCTTCAATCGGATCTGTTATCTCCTTTTCTTCATCCATATGGATAATATTTAAAACATCTCTATAATTTTTCCCTTCTGCCTCTTTAAAATCCCAGCCTGTCATCTGTTCAGCTGCTTTATTTATCATTTCAATTTTTCTATGTTTATTAACCAGGATCACTCCATCACCTATTGAAAGAAGGGTCCGGAAATATTTGTTTTTTTCCACTTTTAATTCTTTTCTTATTTTATATTCTTCTGTCATGTCTTTTATATATGCACCTACACCATATTCTCCATTGATTAGCTCAACCGGGAATTTGGTGGTTTTATAGGTATGGCCCTTCCACTTTACTTCTTCTTCATTTAACTCTCTTTTTTCCAGTACTTTAATATCTGTTTTACGCCTCAAATCAGCAAAAGACTTTCCGGTCAGCTCATAATCATCTGAACCGATAATTTCTTCTTTTGAGCAGTTATAAAAATCAGCTGTCGCTTTATTTACAAAAATGTATTTCAAATCTTCATCTTTTAGATAGATAAGACTGTCATCTGCATCTATAAATGTCTGCCTCAGCTTATCAAAATTTGCCAGAGCTTTATTTTTCTTTTTTAAATTTCTGTAATTACCGTAGAGGATAAAAGCAAACAATAACAATATTAAAATAATCGAAAATAAGGAAGTATAAAAATATCTTCTATTTTTTTCATTTCTTGCCGCAAGTTCAATCTGGGGAGTTATATCGTGAATAATGGAGAAAAGCATATTCCCATCTTCATGCTGGTAGGGATAAGAATAAACCTCTAAAGTTCTCACCTCTCCACCGGCAAGCTGATGCCTGAATTCAAAATAATTTCTCTCTTCAGATGCTGCTGCTTCCATTTCAGCTGAAATTTCCTCTTCACTGAGAAGATTAATCTCAGATATATTTTTACCAATTAATTCCTGTTCGGAATACCCATAAAATTCTCGTGCTGCTTTATTGGCATAAATAATTTTACCGCTTTCCTGATTGATAAAAAGCATAATTGAACCATGAGAATTAAAAATGTCTGCAATATCCTCAAATGTATCGGCTTCTGCAGAAAGGGGAACTATTATTATAAGTAACATTAAAATAATAGAGTACTTTATAATGTTTTGTTTCATCTTGTCTCCTTTCCGTAACTTATAGATTTACACCTAAACCCAATACAAACATGCTTTTCAGATAGAACTGTAATTAGATATAAAAAGTTTCCCCCACTTTTTAAATTATACTGTAAAAAGAGAGGTGCAGGAATCAGGTTTCTCATAAAAGAAATAATATCGAAATAATATATGTTTATCAATATTTTAGCATTTTTATCTAAAAACTACAAATTAATCTTTACAATCAGTTTCCCTGCTTTTTAAATTACACTAAAAATATATACAGGAATATTAAAATTTTTGTCAATTGTTATATGACTTTTTAAAATGCCTTTTTCTCAGCTCTAAAAATTTGTCAACCCCTTAATCTTCTGAAAGTTATTTTTCTGCAGCGAAATATTTCTGATCATAACACTTGACACTCAAATCACATATATGCTAAAATGGAATTAAGTTGAGTGATTTACTATTATTTAAGGAGGTAAATATTGTGAAATTAAAAAAATTGGTTTTAATAACTGCAGTCTTCGCACTTCTTATCACCCCTGCCGCTGCTGCACAGGATACAGTTTCTTCTGCTTCAGTAGTTGTTGATGATGAATCTCTGATAAATGCAATGAGTGCTGAGGGAAGCTGGATTGTTATATTTACTGAAGATTACAGTACTGACAAAGAATTAGTTCTGGAAGGTGAATTTACAAATCGCGGTGAAGTTGCACGTAAACTGGCACTTTATGATCAGGATGAGCAGCGCAATATTACAGATAGATATACACTGGAAACACCAAAACTGACAGTTAAAAGCGAAAATACTTCTGTAAAAGGTGGAGTTATTGCTGGTGATGTTTATGTTGAAGCTGAAGGATTTGAATTAGATGATGCCACCATAGATGGAGATCTCTATTTTACAACTTCTGATGCACAGTCATCTTTTGTAAATAATGGGACTGTTAATGGTGAGATTAAGCTGTTAGAATAATTAATTATATGTACCAAAAAATCAGTCGAAATATATTTACTATAATCATTTAAAATATATAAAATATAATCTTTTAAAAAATGCTTCTTCTGATGAGATTATTGATCAGTGAAAGCATTTGACGTTAAAATATCTGTTAAAATACCCTGCGGGATTTAATATTCTGTAGGGGTTTTTTCTAATTTATAGAAATTATCCTGCATTTTAATTTTTTAATCAACTGCAGAATTCCTGTTTTTTTATATCGACAACTTGACAAATCGGTACTTTTATACTATAATGATTTGTTGTGTCAGGCAATGGCTATAAGGAGGAGTTTTATATGTCTCAAAAAGACGTTAAAAGTAGTAATAACAACGATAATGAAGACACGGAAGATAAAGAACTTGATCTTTCTATCCCTGCTGGTGCAGGAATTGATGACTCTGTAAGAGTATATTTGAAGCAGATGGGAAAAGTTGACCTGCTGACAAAAGAAGAAGAAGTGGCAATTGCAAAACGCATCGAAAAAGGTGAAGAAAAAGCAAAACAGGAATTAACAGAGGCTAATTTGAGACTCGTTGTCAGTATTGCAAAGAAATATATTGGTCAGGGCATGTCATTTCTGGATTTAATTCAGGAAGGCAATAAAGGTTTAATGAAAGCAGTTAACAAATTTGATTATACAAAAGGATATAAGTTCAGCACCTATGCAACATGGTGGATTAGACAGTCTATTACAAGAGCTCTTGCTGATCAGGCAAGAACTATAAGAATCCCTGTTCATATGGTAGAAACCATGAATAAATTAAGAAGAGTAGAAAAAAGACTGCAGAAAGAATTGGAAAGAGAACCTACTCTGGAAGAAATTGGCGAAGAAATGAATATGGAACCTGATAAAGTTATGGAAGTTAAAAAGCTGGCCATGAATCAGCAGCCTGCTTCTTTAGATACTCCTATCGGTGAAGAAAATGACAGTCAGCTAAAAGATTTTATAGAAGATCAGGAAGCACCAGCACCAGATATATTAGCTTCTTCTGAACTGTTAAAAGATCAGCTTGACGATGTACTGAGCACTCTTACTGATAGAGAAAAAAGGATTATAGAACTCCGTTTTGGACTGGAAGATGGCCGTCAGCGCACATTAGAAGAGGTCGGCACAGAATTTGGTGTAACAAGAGAAAGAATAAGACAGATTCAGGCTAAAGCTTTAAGAAAGCTGAGACATCCCACCAGAAGTAAAAAGCTGAGAGGTTATCTATAAACTAAGTTTTGTTTCAATATATTATAATTTATATTTTGTTAAATATTAATTATTAAGATGTAGTTAAGAGGTAGTTTAAATAAACTATCTCTTTTTTTATTAAATAGTCTATTTACACAATTTATTGTACACTACTTATTTTTATATTAAATTGCTATTTTTATATTAAAATAGCACCTATTTCTATGTATAACTTGAATGAAAATAAATAATTTGCAAACTCTTTAATTTAATTTGACTTAATATTCAAAAAATAATATTATTATCTCATACTCAATAATTTGAAAAAATTGACACTCTGACACTCTAAAGGATAAGTCCATCTTGTTTTCTGTCGATAAACTCTATAAAAAAATATTGATTTGTTTACTAAAACTATATATTTTTAGAAAAAGAAAGGAAAAATATAATGTACTTAATATGTTCATTATATAAGGTGATAAAAATGGATATAACAAAAGAAGAAATTTTAGAAGAACTTAAATCCGTATTTTTGAGCAGAACATCTGATGCAATTTTACCACCCCTAACATATGCTGTTATAAATTCAATTTTTGGTCTAAATACAGCTGTATTAACTTCTATTGTACTGGCATTTTTAATCGCATTTTACAGGGCCAGAAAAAATCAGAACTGGAAATACTCAGCAGGTGGTATAATAGTTATTCTTCTGGCTTCCGGTCTGGCTTATTACAGCAAAAATGCCAGCAATTATTTTTTGCCGGCAATTATAAGCAGCAGTTTTTTTGTTCTTTTATCGATTATTTCAATAATTATCGGCAGACCACTTGCAGCCTGGGCCAGCCATTTAAGCCGCGGATGGCCCCTCAAATGGTTCTGGCGGCAGGATGTAAAACCCGCCTACAGAGAAGTAACATTACTCTGGACCATCTTCTTTTCTTTAAGACTTTCCATACAGCTTTATCTCTTTTTAAGAGGCAGCATTCTTCATCTGGCATGGATAAACCTCTTTTTAGGCTGGCCTATGCTAACAGCAGTATTAATTATAAGTTATGTATATGGAATCTGGCGTTTAAAAAATCTTGGAGGCCCTGGAGTTGATGAATATAGATCTGGAAAAGAACCTCCCTGGGAAGGGCAAAAAAGAGGTTTTTAACTGTACTTTTCTTTAAGGATCCCTTTATTATATGCCTCGAGAAGATCCATCAGATCCTTAATATCTGATTTTAAACTTCTACCTATATCTGTATCTTCAATTTTCTGTCTGCCGACAAATTCCACCACCCTTATAGAAGAAACATTACTGCCCTGTCCATCAATTACCTCTTCTTTAGAAATAAATGGTTCATGAGATATTATCCTCATTTCATCTGAACTATAAATAAGAGTATAACCGGCTATCCCTGTCTTCTTCTGATATGCTGCCGAAATACCTCCATCTATAACAAGCAGTTTCCCGTTACCCTTTATCGGGCTTTCCCCCTGTTTTTCTTTGACAGGTGTATGTCCATTAATAATATGACCTGTTTCTGGATCAAGTCCAAAATCACCTAATATCATATTACAGATATCTTCATTTTCCCTCAACCTGTAGTAGGGATTTTCTTTTTCTCTGTAAAGAGAATTATCATCTGTAAAATAACGGCAGAAAGTTGTCATCTTGTCTTTCCCAAAAAGTGGAGAAAATTCTCCGCGCCACAGATACCACAGCCAGTCCCTGTAATCTTTTTCTTCATATTTGTATGAATAACTTCTGCGCACTATATCATCAAAAAAGTCCATCAGATCTTTCCCACTGTATTTTTTGCCCTCTATTTTTAGAGAAGCAAAATCCCCAGTTTCTGTCAATGGTACACAGCCGTGATAAAGTAAATTTCCATTATACTTAAGATACATGCTTCCATTATTAAATAAAAAGCGTATATCCTCCTGTAATTTATCATTATTTTTGAATGAATTACTTAACTGATCTATTACCTTTTTTTCTTCCTGATTAAGCTCATATGGGTTTTCAGGATCTATTGTCGGGAAACTGTTATCTGTGAGTTTATATTCTTCCCCCTCTAAAGTAATTACACCTTTTTGATAATCTATCTTATCTAAATATAAAGCTTCGTTCATATTGAACTCAGTTCTTTTTTTGATTAAATTACCCTCAAGTTTAAACTGTATTACTGCAGCAGCTTTCTGCATTTGAGATGTAACAGCCTCTTCCTTTTTTTCTAATTCTCGGTCTATAAGTTTAGGATGAAAATCCTTATAAATATCTTCACCGTAAACATTCATGGCAAGTCTTGCCAGAGGCCGCATATTGATTCCATAACCTTCTTCTAAAAGTTCCAGATTTCCATATCTCAGAGAGATTCTAACCGCAGTTGCCACCAGAGCCTTCTGCCCCAGGCCGGCTCCCATCCAGAGAATATCGTGGTTTCCCCACTGGATATCGCAGTTGTGATGTGCCTTCAATTCTTCTAAAATCATGTGGGGATCAGGACCCCGATCAAATATATCACCTATTATATGCAGTGTATCAACGGTAAATGTCTGTATAAGTTCTGAAAGTGACTCAATAAAATTTTCTGCCTGACCTATATCGATAATTGTAGCAATAATCTGGTCATGATATTCTTTTTTGTTCTGATCATCTTCTGTCAAATGCAGCAGCTCTTCCAGTATATAGGCAAATTCTTCCGGTAGTGCTTTTCTAACTTTAGAACGGGTATATATTGAAGAAACTTCCCGGCAGAGTTTAATTATTCTATTAAGTGAATTTTTATACCAGCCGTGACTGAGCCTGTCCTCTTCCTTAAGGCTGTCAAGCTTTTCTTCTGGATAAAAAATCAGAGCTGCAAGTTCTTCTCTTTCTGACTGATTAAGCTCATCTGTAAAAATACCGTCAATTTTAAATTTTATTAATCCAGATGCAGTTCTAAGCATATGCTGAAATGCCTCATGCTCTCCATGCAGATCTGTTAAAAAATGTTCGGTGCTTTTAGGTAAATTCAGTATCGCCTTTAAATTTATAATCTCTGTACTGACAGAAGGAACATTGGGAAATTTAGTTGCCAAAAGTTTTAAATAATCGATATCTTTCATTTCCTCACCTGCTTTCTGACGTTAAAACTCTGAGTGCTGCCTCGGCAGCTTTAAGCTGCCTTTCTTCCGGTTCCCGGGCAAATATCCTCTGAAAAAAGGAAGGTATAAAAAGCAGCTTCTCTGGAGTTAACTTCATAATTTCATACGCTATTCCCAGAAAGAAAATCTCCTGGATAAAAAAGTGGATTCCAATATTGAAAAATCCTGATATAAATGTGATCAGCAGATAATAAAAAACGATATTACTTCCACACCTTTTGTGGATGCGGGAATAATCGGCTATCTCTCCCTCTGATCCATTTTCATAATAATTTACAGCCTTATGTTCTGCTCCATGAAATTTGAGAACTTCAGATACAGTACTCTTAAATAAGAGGATCAAAATTAGAGGAATTGAAAAATAGATTAAAAAGAAAATTTCTTTAAATCCTTCTCCAGCAGATTCAGGAATAGTAAAAAAAGCGATATCTGCTGCCAGAATGAGAAAGACAAACCAGTATTTTTTGGGCTCCTTAAATACTTCTTTTAAGAACTCCCGCAGAGCAAAAAATAGGGCAGCAATCCCCCTTAAAATAGGTATCTTTTTAAGATATTTAAAATAATCATTCTGTTTGACTGAAGAAATACTTATCTGCAGATTATCATCCTGATCATAAAATGCCTTAACAGATCTTCTGCTGTCCATAAGGCGCACACCGTTTTTATATGCGCGCCCACCGATATTTTCTTTATCACTCATCAGCCGTCATCCACTCCTCAATATTATCCAGATCAACTTTATTTATATTAAATGTGTAATCTTTAACAGCCTCCAGATCTTTCAGCCCGGATCCGGTTAACATAAGCAGCACCTTTTTACTGTCTTTAATTTTACCCTTTTCTATCAGCTGTTTTACTGCAGCGGCTGTAGTGGCAGAAGCAGCCTCAACAAAAAGACCATCTTCTGCAGTAGCTTTTTGAGCTCTAACTATATCCTCTTCACTGATATCTTCCACATACCATCCATATTGATAGGCTTTTTCTATTATTTCCCTGCCTCCATACGGGCTGCCGGTGGTTATAGCTTCAGCAATACTCGTTTTATTTAAGGCCGGGATGATATCTTTCCTGCCCTGCTTTACAGCGGCAGCTATAGGATTAATGTTTTTCGACTGTACAGCTATCATTTTAGGCAGTTTTTCTATAATAGAAGCTTCCTTTAATTCCCTGAACCCCTTAAATATTCCCCGTATATGGCCGCAGGCAGAAGTTGGTACAGCAATATAGTCAGGAAGATTGCCATCTGTCTGTTCAAACAGCTCAAAAGCAGTTGACTTGTATCCTTCCACTCGAATCGGTCCATTTCCGGAAACAACCCTCAGCCCCAGTTTTTCCGCTCTATTAAGTATCTTTTTTTTCATATCAGAATAATTGTCTGTCTTTATTTTGAAAATCTCTGCACCATGTATTCCGATAGCTGAAATTTTTTCTTCTGGTGTATAGTGGGGCAGAAAAACCACTGTTTTGAGGTCGGCCCTGCTGCCATATGCTGCAGTGGAATTACCCATGTTTCCGGTCGATATTGTCGCCGTTACTGATTCATTAAGTGCTTTTGCAAAACAAATACAGCTAAAAGTTCCTCTATCTTTAAAACTCCAGGTTGGGTTCTGTGTTTCATTTTTTAGAAAAATATTATCTGATCCACAGTAATTTTTAAGTGTACTACCGGCTTCAATAAGAGATGTATTGCCTTCTCCCAGAGAATAGTATGTATCAATATCTTCAAAAGGAAAAAAATCAGCAAACCTCTCCCAGACTGTTTTACCACTCCTTATTTTCGCATTTTTTAAATTGGGTATTACAACTTCCAGTGGATCTCCTCTGTCTGACCATTCTCTTATCCTTGTTATCGGATATTTCTCATCAGTTTCTTCAGCAAATACAGATTTTAAATAAACATCAGATTTAAGTTTAATTTAACTTCCCCCCCCTGCTCAGCTCAGACTGCAGACTTCAACAACTTTTTTAAAATCAAAGCTTTTCAAATATTTATCCTAAGTCAGACCACAGTCTGTCATTACTTTTTTACCTTTAAGGTAAACTGCATCAATTTCAAATATATCTTCTATATTTTCATCAGGTCTACCACTGCAGACCAGCATATCGGCTTCTTTACCGACAGCTATAGAACCGATTCTGTCCTCTATACCCATCAGCTCTGCTCCCCCCATTGTAGAAACTCTAACTGCTTCCATGGGAGAAAGTCCAGCCTCAACCATCATCTTCAGCTCATATGAGTTCTTACCGTGCAGATTAAACGGTGTACCGGCATCTGTGCCCATAGCTATTTTTACACCTGCATGATATGCCTTCTGAAAGCTCTTTTTGTGGGCTTCCATTGTTCTTTCTGCTTTTTCTACCGCATATTTCGGGATTCCTGCTTCTACACCATTTTCTACTATCCAGTAAGGTGCAGCCAGTGTTGCCACCATATAAACATCATTTTCAATCATTAATTCTACTGCTTCATCATCCAGAAAAAAGCCGTGTTCTATAGAATCTATACCGGCTCTCAGGGCATTCTTTATTCCTTCAGTTCCCTGGGCATGTGTCGCAGTTTTACGTCCAGCCTTATGGGCCTCTTCTATAGCTGCTCTCAGTTCCTCTTCGGTCAGCTGTGGTGAACCCGGTTCTACTCCTTCTGTCATAACACCACCTGTAGCCATAACCTTAATCACATCTGCTCCTCTTTTAAGCTGCTCTCTGGCGGCTTTTCTGCATTCAGCAGGTCCATCTGCCTCTCTGCCCATATCGTGGCCGTGTCCACCTGTCATGGTGATTACTTTTCCTGCTGCCTGCATTCTCGGGCCCAGAACCAATCCACTGTTAACAGCATCTCTCAAGCCGAGATCAAGAAAATCAATTCCACCTACATCTCTTACTGCAACAATTCCAGCAGCAAGGGTCTTTTTTAAGTGTTCGGCCCCTTTTAATGTTAAAAGTGACTGAGAATCTGCCAGAGCAGAATTTGTCGGATTTGACGAAGCATCCAGCAGTGCATGTATATGTGCATCAACAAGTCCAGGCAGAACTGTTTTCCCTTTTAAATCATTAACTTCTGCACCTTCCGGAATTTTAGTATCTGCACCTCCTACAGCTGCAAAAACTCCATCTTCCACTACAATTACCGCATCTTCTACTACTCTTCCATTCTCTACATCCAGCAGACGCATTCCCTTATAAACTTTTTTCATTCTCACTACTACCTCCTTAGATTTTCCTGTCAGCTTTATATAATAAACAGGATTAACGAATATTTTAAATATTTGTTGAAAATTATACCACATTATACCCAACTTTTAAATATTAAAAGAACATTTATTATTTTTAGACAGCTTCTCCACTTTTAAATTATACTTTAGATTTCCTGAATAATCTTGACCCTCCTCGGGGCAAGCCCACGAGGTTTACTAGCAGACTATAACTTCTATCACTACTTTATATTTACAGAACCAGGTGCTGAATTTTAATATATATTCAAAAAAATCAAAATGATTAAAAATGAAATTAGAAATTTTACATTTTCATTTTTTATTCAGCACAGATATATCAAAAAAGTAGAGAAATAACAAAAAAATATAGATATTTTAATTTTATCTATCTAAAAATGATTTAATTTAAAATAATTGCAGTTTAAAAGCAATTTATTACTATTTTTCGCAAAAAAATATTCTTTACCATTGAATTCTTGCGCAAAATATAATAGTATATAATTTAGGAGAATTTTTTTGCTGGAAACAGCATATTTTTTAATTTAATAACTTAATAAATAGGAGTGAGCATTATGAGTAGTGTAAACAGTATGGATGGTTATGCAGGCAGAGTTTTTGAAACAGTAAAAAAGAGAAATCCGGGTGAACCAGAATTTCACCAGGCTGTTGAGGAAGTACTTCTTTCTCTTGAACCTGTACTGAAAAAGCATCCTGAATACGAAGAAAATGGTATTTTAGAGCGTCTTGTAGAACCGGAAAGACAGATATTATTCAGAGTTCCCTGGATTGATGATGAAGGAAAAGTTCGTGTAAACAGAGGCTACAGAGTGCAGTTCAACAGTGCCCTGGGTCCATATAAAGGTGGGTTGAGGTTCCACCCAACTGTGTATTCCGGGATTATTAAATTTCTTGGATTTGAACAGACTTTCAAAAACGCCCTTACCGGCCGCCCTATTGGTGGAGGCAAAGGAGGCAGTGATTTTAATCCCAAAGGAAAATCAGATGGAGAAATTATGAGATTCTGCCAGAGCTTTATGACCGAACTTTCCCATCATATCGGTGATAAAACAGATATTCCCGCCGGTGATATTGGAGTGGGGAAAAGAGAGATTGGTTATCTCTTTGGTCAGTACAAAAGAATGAAAAAAAGATATGAGGCCGGTATCCTGACTGGTAAAGGTCTGGGCTGGAACGGCAGTCTTGTCAGAACAGAATCAACCGGTTATGGTCTAATTTACATATTAAATGAAATGTTAAAAGATAATGGAGAAAGTCTGGAAGGAAAGAAATTACTCATTTCCGGTTCAGGAAATGTGGCCCTACATGCCTGTGAAAAGGCCAAAGAATTTGGAGCAGAAGTTGTTGCCATGAGTGATTCCAACTGCTGTGTTTATGATGAAGATGGTATAGATTTAGAAACTGTAAGAGAAATTAAACAGACACACACAGGCAGAATTGGAGAATATCTGGAAGAAACACCTGAAGCAAAAAGGCTGGACAGATGTGCTGATATCTGGACTATCCCCTGTGATATAGCACTTCCCTGTGCAACACAGAATGAAATAGACGAAAAATCAGCAAAAAAACTGGTGGAAAACGGTGTTATGATGGTGGCAGAAGGATCCAATATGCCTCTTACACCTGAAGCAATAGATGTTATTCAAAATAATGATGTGCTTTATATTCCCGGTAAAGCAGCTAATGCTGGTGGGGTAGCCACTTCCGCACTTGAAATGACACAGAATGCAATGTTTGACAGCTGGACATTTGAAGAAGTTGATATAAAGCTGCAGCAGATAATGGTAAATATATATCGGCATATTACAGAAATTGCTGCTGAATATGATATGGAAGGAAATCTTATTGCAGGTGCAAATATTGCCTCATTTTTGAAGGTTGCAGATGCAATGCTAGATCAGGGAGTTATTTAATCCAGACAGGTCAAAATTGTCAATTGGTGAGAAATCAGGATCTTAATAGCCTAATAAAATTCTTATACAGAGCATCTGAAAAAAATATTTAATCTAAACTCCCCTAAATCAACTGATAGATTTAGAGGGAGTTTTCTTTTGTTTTCTTAATTAATTGGGAAATATTATATGTTTTCTATGTTTAAATCCTGATCCAATTATGATAATATAAAATAAGGAGGGTGAAATTATGAACAAAATGATCGAAAAATTTGTTAAACAGGAATTCTTTTCTGAAGAAGAAGGAGAATATATTGATTCTGCAATTAAAAGAAAAGAATCAATAGTAGTCTCAGGTCACAGATCAGCAGGAGTTAGGCCTCTTTTAGCATCATTAATGGCTGCCGCAAAAAAGAGTTTTGAGTGTCAGCAGGTAAAAGGATTTGATGATTTAGAGACAGATGCCGACTTTTTTTTAATTCCAGGAATCGATGGTATTGATTTTGAAAAACTCATCAGTGAAGCTGCAGCAAAGGAAGATACAGCAGTTATTACTATTAAAGAACCGGAACATCCAATTTCTCTAATGAAAATTCTAAGGATGAATTCAAAGGAAGATAAGTCTTTAGGTAAAAAATTCCATACTTTAGATTGTAAAAAGGAAAATGATGTCCCTTACCTGGATAAAATTACTGAAATTAAGCTGGATGAAAATGGCAAATTACATAGACAGATCTTTGAATCGAAATAGTATAGATTTTTTCTGCCAAATTACATCAAAATGTAATTGATTTTTTTATTTGGTTAGCTGTCTTTTTAACAGGGGTCAGTCAGTTTTAGCTGAATATGTAAGCACCTCTTTGAAGGGGGATAAAAATGATATTAACAATTTTTTTATCAATACTTTTGCTTTCAGTTATTATTATAATCACAGTTATCTCTCTTCCCTATTATTATAAACTTAAATTTGGCTATCATAATAATTTTACCTTTCAGCTGAACCTTATAATCTTATTTTTGAATTTTAAACTGCATTATTTTCAAAAAAATAAAAAACTCTACTTCTCTGTCTTTAATTACAGCAGAGAAATAAAAGGCAGTAAAGCAAGAAATGATCTAACATCATCGGAAAAACAAAAAAACGATGTTAAAAAAGATGATAGCCATCAAAGTAATAAAAATATTTGGCTAAAAAAAATAAGACATTTCCATTTCCCCCGAAAGATTATAACTAAAGAAAATATGGATCACATTTTTTCTTTTTTGATTAAATTATTTAAAAAAGTAAAACCGGCTGAGTGCGGCTGCAGTTTACTGGGCTCTTTTACTGACCCTTATTATAATGGTATTGTTCTGGCCGCCTATTCCACTTTAATCAATTATTATCCCAATCTGCCGGTTAACATCTCCATCTTATGGCCAGAAAAAGATCTAAAGATAGAAGGCAAAATATCCGGCAGAATAATT
The DNA here is from genome assembly GCA_051747745.1 of Bacillota bacterium. Classification (GTDB taxonomy): domain Bacteria; phylum Bacillota; class Halanaerobiia; order Halanaerobiales; family Halanaerobiaceae; genus QPJE01. Next base: position 14,314 of record JBNJGL010000055.1, read on the forward strand.
CCTGCCGCAGTTATTTTTAATCTTTTAATTTTCTTTTTTTCTAAAAAGAGTATTAATATACTGTGGAATCTTTATGTATATAAAAAATCAGCTAAAAAAGGAGGTGCATAATTATGAGTGATGGTAAAAGTGTACTGGAAAATATGTATGACAAACTGGATCATTTCCTGAAAACAGAAACTGTAATTGGTGAACCGATTAAATTGGAGAATATCACTTTGATTCCCATCATAACAGCTTCATTTGGTCTTGGTGGTGGTTTTGGTGAGGAAAGCGATAAAAACACAAGTGGAAGTGGTGGTGGACTGGGATGTAGAATAAGTCCTGATGCAGTACTTGTTGTTAAAGGTGATCATGTAGAAATGCTGCCTGTTAAAACAAAACACTCCCTCGAAAAAATAATAGATAAGGTGCCGGAAATATTAGACAAACTGGACAGCAAAAAGGATAAATCTGAAGATGATGATTAAATTTATATTGTAGAAGCTTTAAACCTGTTAGAAACTTAAATACACTCTTAAGTCTGCTAAATTTGTGAACACACCCTTAAATTTGTTGAATCTGAACTGTACACGACATTAATTTTTTCAGCTTTTGAAATGCTGAAGTCTGACAGATTTTAAAAGAATCCTGATAAAAAAATGCTCTCCCAAAAGTAGATAGATCCAGTGATGGGGATCTATTTACCCGAAAGGAGAGCATTATTATTTACAGGTTTTTTTATATGCTTACATTTATAATCTATTTTTCTTCGAATAGATAAAGATAATCTCCATATCCTTCTTCTTCCATCTCATCTACCGGTATAAAGCGCAGTGCAGCTGAGTTTATACAGTAGCGCATTCCTGTTGGTTCCGGGCCATCATCAAAAACATGACCTAAATGTGAATCGGCATTTCTGCTTCTTACCTCTGTTCTCTTCATCCAGAGGGAATCATCTTCCATTTCAACTATATTTTCTTCTTCAATAGGCCTTACAAAACTGGGCCAGCCACTACCTGAGTCAAATTTATCTTTTGAGCTAAAAAGTGGTTCACCAGAAACTACATCAACATAGATTCCCGCTTTCTTATTATCCCAGTATTCATTATCAAAAGCTCTTTCTGTGCCATTTTCCTGTGTTACTTTATACTGAAGAGGTGTTAGTTTGCTCATTAGTTCCTCCTTATTATATGTGTCAGTGTTATTCTCAGAATCATTTGCTTTGTTGGTGTCAGATCCAGCCTCATTTTGTGAACTGTCAGCAGCGGCTGAAGAAAC
>JBNJGL010000056.1:0-15553 GCA_051747745.1 Bacillota bacterium
AAAAATGAGTAATAGTAAATCTTTTGTCAATTATAAAAAAAATAAAATAGATATTACTGTAAAAATTAATGTTAATCCAGATTGGGTTGATTATTTTCTCGAACATTATCATAATAATAACTATAATGATAATGTTGAAATCATTTACGAAAAAAGAAATGAATTATTTAAAGTTGAAGATAAAATTTTAAATAAAAGTCTGGTAATAAAAAAATTTAAACTTGAAAGAATCTATGATGATTTACGTTTTAGAGTTATTCCATCTAAAGCTGAAAGATCATTAGAAATTGCAAGAGCTTTAGTTAAGGCAGAATTGAAAACTCCTCTACCTATTGCTGTTATTGAGAAAAGAGGAAATTATAATAAACTTCTATTCAGCTACTATATCAGCGAATATGTTGATTATGATTATAATATGCTGGATATTGCAAAAAATTATAATCATCCTGAAAGAGAAAAAATATTAAAATTAATGCCGCAGTTAGGAAAAGAGATTAGAAAAATGCATGATGCAGGTATAGTGCATAATGATCTGCATGCTGGAAATATTCTTGTTAAAGAGGGCGAAAATAAAATCGGCTTATATTATATTGATCTGAACCGCGGCAGGGTTAAAGCAGATCTTTCTGATAAAGAAAGGATTAATGATTTAAAAAGATTAAAATTTACAGATCATGAAAAAGAAATTTTATTTAAAAATTATTCACCTGATAGATGGAAATATTTCAAAGAAAAAGTTACTGAAGCACGGGAAAAAAGGAGAAAATTTATAGATTTGAAACATAAGCTGCGCTCAATATTTAAGAAATAGTGGGGATAAATTATGATAAAAATAAGGAAAAATTATATTCCAGCTGTTATATTGCTTGCACTGTTAATATTTTTTGTTTATTTTATTAATATCTGGAGTTATGATCTCTGGTCTCCTGATGAACCCAGGTATGCAGAAGTGGCAAGAGAAACCGCTGTTGAAGGTAATTGGGTTATCCCACATTTAAATAATAGAATTTATTATGAAAAACCTCCTGTTTTTTATAACATTATTGCTGTGGCAGGTCTGGTGGCAGGCAAATTCTCTGTAGCTGCTGTTAGACTTCCTGTAATAATAATATCAGTGTTATTAATTGCTTTTTTTACTTATTTTACAATCAAAAAAACTGATTTTTATATCGGTATACTGTCAGGAATTATTCTGGCATCCACTGGACAGTTTTTCTGGCTTGCTGTGAAAATCAATCTTGACATTCCTCTCATATTTTGTACTACAGTGGCCGCCCTTATTTTATTTCATCATATTGATTCTTTTTATTCATATAAACGGAGTACTTTAATAGCCTTTTTTCTTATGGGCCTGGGAGCAATTATAAAAAGTCCGATATCTATTTTACCCCTTATAGTTGTTATTATCTACGCTTTTTTGGAAAATAAAACGAATAAGTTAAGAGAAATACCCTGGTTTTTTGCTTTTATAGTTATGCTTATTCCTGCAGCAGTATGGCTTTATTTTGCTTATAGAGAAGCCGGATTTTCTTATATTCAGACTGCAGTTCTGGATCAGCTTGTAGGATATTCCACAGGAGATCAGGGCCACCCCAGCCTTTTTATTACTATCTTTTAAATTTTCCGCTGGCAGCTCTTCCCTGGTCGATATTTTTACTTCCTGCTGTTTATTACTATAATAAATTCAAAATAAAAGTTCCTAATTTAGTTAAATTTTCTATGTTGTGGTTTATTACAGTTTTCATAATATTTTCTTTTGTCGGCAGCAAAAGAGGAGTTTATTTATTACAGCTTTATCCAGCTTTTGCAGTAATTATTGCCTGGTTTTTCAAATCTCATTTTGATGGAACAATTAGAGAAAAGTATTCTCTTGTAATTCCAGTCCTTATTTTGGGAATATTATTTGCTGTACTGGGAGGATATATTTACCTCAATGGAGAAATGCTTATACAGAAAGAACTGGACTTTAATTTAAATGAGAATCCAAATTATTATAATTTATATCAGGGTTTATATTTGTTTTTTGCTGTCACAGGTGTATTATTCATATTATCAGCAGCAGTACGAAATAAAAGATTTATCTTCTACATAACAGTGTTATTTTCATTAGTGTTATTAATATTATTGAAATCATTATTTTTACCGGGCCTAAATGAAGTGAAGTCAGAAAGATATCTTGCAGAAGATCTGGCAGAAGTATACAAAGAAAATGTTGAAGTAGGTCTCTGGGGATCATTAAACAATGACAGTGGTTTTGTATTCTACAATGGGATTTATTATGATCATATATTTGATGATCCAGAATCAGGAAAAGAATTTCTAAATCGTCCAGGCCGGCAGATACTAATAATTAATGAATCAGAAAAATTATATAACAGTTTATCTAAAGAACATTATAAAGAATTTAATATAAAAAAGTATCGTGTAGGAAGTAATGATATGCTGCTTCTTATTGAAAAAGAATTGATGGAGGGATTAGATTGAGACATTTAGTGACAGGAGCTGCAGGATTTATCGGCTCAAATATTGCAAAAGAACTTGTAAAAAGAGGAGAAGAAGTTGTCGGAATAGACTGTTTTACAGATTATTATGCAAGAGATCTAAAAGAGAAAAATATTAAAGATCTTAAAAATAATGATAATTTTAAATTTATCGAAGCTGATTTGCTGGAAATTAATCTTAATGAACTGCTGGAAGGTATTAATTATATATATCACCAGGCAGCCCAGGCAGGTGTAAGGTCGAGCTGGGGTAAAGATTTTGAAATTTACAGCCGCAACAACATACTGGTGACTCAGAAACTGTTAGAAGCTGCAAAAGATAGCAGAGAATTAAAAAAATTTGTTTATGCATCCTCTTCTTCAGTATATGGAGATACAGATAAACTTCCTATGCAGGAAGACAGCAGAATAAAGCCTGTTTCTCCCTATGGAGTGTCAAAATTAGCTGGAGAAAATTTGTGTTATCTATATTATAAAAATTTTAAAGTTCCAGCAGTTTCACTGCGTTATTTTACCGTTTATGGAGTAGGCCAGAGGCCTGATATGGCTTTTCATATATTTATAAAAGCTTTTATAAAAGGAGAAAAAATTAATATTTTTGGAGATGGGAAACAGTCCCGCAATTTTACATATGTAAGTGATATTGTAAGAGCAAATATTCTTGCTGCTGAAAAAGGGCCAGCAGGAGAAATAATCAATATTGGTGGTGCAGGAGAAGGCATCAAATTAAATGAAACTCTAGACCTAATAAAAGAACTTACAGAGAGAGAAACCGAAATTATTTATACTGACAGGGTAAAAGGTGATGTAAAACATACTTCTGCTGATATTTCCAAAGCAGAAAATTTACTTGGATATTCACCCACTGTTGATTTCAGAGCAGGTTTAAGCAGGGAGGTCGAATGGTTAAAAAATATTTATGCTTAAAAGCATTTAATAATTAGATTTTTGAAAGGTAAAGGTGGGATTATGGAAAATTATAAATTTGATTTTTCTGTAGTAGTTCCTGTTTTTAATGAATTAGATAATCTAGAGCCTCTTGCAGACCGTATAATTGAAGTTTTTCTGGACACAGAATTTGATTATCAAATTCTTTTTATAGATGATGGCAGCACAGATGGAAGCAGTGAAAGAATAGATGAATTATCGCGAAAAATAGATAATCTTCATCCGGTGCATTTTATAAAAAATAATGGTCAGAGTGCTGCATATCTGGCAGGTTTCAGTAAAGCTGAAGGTGAATATATTGTCACTCTTGATGCAGATCTGCAGGTTGATCCAGAAGATATTTTTAAATTAATTCCCTATTTAGATAAATATGATTTAGTAGTTGGAATGAGAAGTAACAGAAATGATGGTCTCAAGAAGAAAATATCCTCTCTAATAGGTAATGGAGTTCGCAATTTAATTACCGGCGAAAATATAACCGATACAGGATGCCCCCTTAAAATTTTTAAAAATAAAGTAAGCAGATGTTTTTATCCCTTTAAAGGAATGCACCGCTTTTATCCTACACTGGCAAAAATAAATGGTTATAATGTAAAAGAAGTACCTATCAGCCATTACCCCCGCAAATATGGTAATTCAAAATATGGAATTAGAAACAGACTCTGGAGAGGTTTATTGGATACCTTTGCAGTTAAATGGATGAAAAAAAGGATTATTAAATATAAAATCAGAGAGGAGTAATATTATGACCTGGATTATTGTAGGTTTTGTAGGACAGGCGATGTTCTTTTTGAGATTTTTAATCCAGTGGATAGCATCCGAAAAAGCACAAAAAAGTATTATTCCAACAGCATTCTGGTATTTCAGTATTGCCGGCAGCCTTATATTACTTACTTATGCCATTCACCGCAGAGATCCTGTTTTTATTGTTGGACAGTCAACCGGTTCATTTATATATTTGCGCAACCTTTACTTAATAAAAAAAGAAAAAGAAGATAAAAATCAAATAAATTCAGAAGGAGGGTAATAATGGCTAAGAAAACTTCTGATGGGAAAATAAGATTATGGACACGACAGCACAGTGAAGTATTTAAAAAAATAAAAAATGATGGTGTTTATCGAGTAAAGGAAAGAGATATTAGAAGAAAACTTGATACATGTGCGGACATATATCTTAATGTATACAAATGGCTTTATAATCAGGCGAAAAAGAGAATGGAGATTGATGAAAAATCGAAGTATCCAGTCTGGTTTTCAACTGACAGAGATCTTACCCTTCCTATGAGTGAGGGATTTGTCTTTTTTGAACTGGAAATACCGGCAGAACAGGTATTAATATTTGATATGTTGAAATGGGATTATATTGTTAATTACTTATATCTGCCTAAAAATAAAGAAGACAGAAAAAGATTTAAAGAGAAGCTGGATAAATATGGTATAAGTGTTGAATCTAATATTTATTTAGAAAATTTTTATCCACTTTTGAAAGAAGAAATGGTTAAAAGCTGGGAAAGATTATTTGATAATGATATCAGTCTCTCTGATGATAACATTGCAGTAAGCTGGAAAATAAAAGAAGAATGGGTAGTTGATTACGAAGAATATATAGATGAAAATAAGTAAAACAGCCTGTGCTTTTTTAAAAAAGCTTCGGCTGTTTACTCTAAAATTCAGAAGTTTATTATTCTGTAGAAAACAGTTTAATTTCTTTTTCTCCCATTATTCCATCAGGTTTATATATCATAACAATGATCAAAAATAATGCCAGTAAAACCTGTGTTAAACCAAACATCCTCGGTATTTCAAATCCTAAGATATTCATACCTTCCTGTAAAGGCTGCAGAAGTTCTAATATCATGGTAATTACTGCTGCACCAAGAATTGATCCACTTATACTTGATACCCCTCCTATAACGAGCATCATAATTATCTGAAAAACAACCAGCAGATCAAAAGATGATGGACTTATTGTAAGAATTAGATGGGTCCATAATGCTCCACCTATACCGGTAAAAAAACTGCTTATCATAAATGCATATGCTTTATATTTTACAGTATTAACTCCCATAGCTTTAGCCAGACCTTCATCTTTTCCTATAGATTTAATTGCCCTGCCGAATCTTGAGCTGAGCAGAGACCACATCAGATAAATTAAAAGAATAGCTATGCCGAATATCCACCATATGTTGGTATATGGTGGTGCTCCTCTCAACCCTGTTGCACCATTTGTAATAGATCTAACATTTTCGGCGATATTAATCATAATTATATTTATTCCCAGAGAAGCAAGGATAAAATAATGGCCTTTTAATCTAAATGCAGGCAGCAGTATTGTTAATCCTACTATCATGGCTATAAATCCAGCAGTTAACATTGATGGCAAAAAAGGAAACTGTGCCTGCTCCAGCCACACTGGTAGATTTAGAGCTGTTGATTTAAACTGAACCGGCAGAGTTAGTAAGGCTGTTGTATAGCCTCCGGCCAGCATTAAGCCGCCGTGTCCAAGTGAAAATATACCTGCATATCCATTTGTAATATTTAAACTCAATGTAAGAATTACATTGATTCCAAAGAGCAGTAGAATTCTGAGATAATAACCACTTAATGTTCTGGATAGAACAAAAAGAAAAATGAGAAAAAGAACCAGTACAATTAATGCAGACTTTTTACGGCTGGCAAAAAAATCATCATATTTATCTAATAGTTTCATAGTTATCTACTCCCATTTTATATTGGCTCTGAAAAGTCCGGTTGGTTTATAGAAAAGAATTATAAATAAAATAATCCAGACAAAAAGTGGTCGAAAGCCGGAATAAACAGATGGTAAAAATGCTACAAAAAGCACCTGTCCTACCCCCAGTAAAAATCCACTTATTGCAGCACCGGTAATATTACCAACTCCACCCAATACAGCGGCTATAAAACCACTTATACCTGGATGATAACCCATGGCCGGTCTGACATTTCCATACTGTAGACCCCAGGCAACGCCAGCAACTGCTGCAAGAGCAGAACCAATTACAAAAGTTGCCACTATTATATAATTGCTGTTAATTCCCATTGCTTCAGCAGTTTTTTTGTTATAAGAGACACCTCTCATTGCAATACCCAGTTTTGTTTTTTTGATGAATAAACTTAAAATTATAGTAATAATAACGGTAAAGATAAATATAATTAAATTTAAATCAGTGACAAGAATATCACCCCAGAAATGAATTCCCTGCAGATATTCAGGCATTGGGAATTGTCGGGAGCGGCTGCCCAGCAGCATTACAAAAAGACTTCTGATTCCGATGGAAGCTGCCAGTGATGTGATAAAAAGTGTTATATCACCAGAACCCTGAACAGGTCTGTAGCAGAATCTTTCTAACAGTACTCCTGTCATTACAGAAGCAAAAACTGCCAGAAGAAGAGCAGCTGCCAGTGGAAGGCCTAAACTGGTAATGGCAAACATGGCAGTAAAAGCCCCTATCATAAAGACTTCACCATGAGCAAAATTTATTAATCCCAGCACACCATAAATCATTGTATAACCAACAGCAAGCAGGGCCAGCATACTGCCCAGACTTAAAGCATTCAAAACCTGCTGTAAAATATAAGTTAAATCCATTTCAATACTCCCTTCTCATTAAGCAATACCCATATATGTTTTCTGTACATAATCATTTTCTGCCAGTACAGATGATTTTTCATCAAGAACAATCCTGCCTTTTTCCATAACATATGCATGGTCAGAAAGCTGTAGAGCAAGATTTACATTCTGTTCTATCAGCAGAATTGTAGTTCCCATCTGATTTATTTCTGCCAGTCTGTTGAAAATTTCTTCGGCAATAATAGGTGCAAGTCCTAATGAAGGTTCATCCAGGATCAGTAAATCAGGATCCTGCATTAAAGCTCTTGCAATAGCAAGCATCTGCTGTTCGCCTCCGGATAAAGAGCCTGCCTCCTGATTTTTTCTTTCCTTCAGACGGGGAAAGAGTTTATAGACCTCTTCCAATCTGGCGGGAAAATCATTTTTATCTACTGTATATGCACCTATACGCAGATTTTCGAAAACATTTAAATTACCAAAAACCTCTCTTCCTTCTGGAGAATAACCAATTCCTCTGCTTACTATCTCATATGCAGGCAGACTGTTGATTTCTTCATTTTTAAATTTTATAATTCCACTGGAAGGTTTTAATAGACCCAGGATTGTTTTTACTGTTGTAGATTTACCTACACCATTTGCACCAACAATGGTAACAATCTGGCCTACCTCTACTCTGAGTGAAATATTATGTAGGACTTTCACATGACCATATCCGGATTCTATGTCTTTTAAAACTAATAAATTATTATTTTTTTTAGAATTAACACCCATAAAACTTCTCCCTTCTAAAATACTGAAAAGCTAAAATTATAATTAATTATTATTATACCTGATAGCTTTTACCGAGATATGCCTCTATAACATCTTTGTCTGACTGCACATCTTCCGGACAACCTTCTGCAATAATATTTCCCTGTTCCATAACTATTATCCTGGGACAGATATTCATTATTACCCTCATGTCATGTTCAACAAGTATGGTAGAAATTTTCAGATCCTCATTTATCCATTTTATAATGTCAGCTAACTCATCAGTTTCAGCTGGATTCATACCGGCTGTTGGTTCATCAAGTAAAATAAGATCAGGTTTGAGCAGTAGAGCCCTGGCTATATCTGCTTTGCGCTGTATACCGGGAGCAAGATCATCAACAACATTATCCCTGTACTGTAATATATTAAAATGGGCCAGAGTCTGATCAATTTCTTCCAGATATTTTTTTTCTTTTTCTAGAAATTTTTTGGTTCTAAAAAAAGAGTCAAAAATAGTATAATCGTTCCAGATATGAAAGGCCAGCTGCATATTTTCAAGTACAGTAAGGCCTGACATAAGACGTATATTCTGAAATGTCCTGGCAATACCAATATCAGCTATCTGATCAGGACGGTAATCTGTAATATCTTTATCTTTATACATAATTCTACCTGAGGTTACAGGCAGACTCCCACTTATTAAATTAAAAGTTGTAGTTTTTCCAGCGCCATTTGGGCCTATCAATCCCAGTAATTCTCCTTCTTTTAAGGAAATAGAGAAATTTTCGACAGCTGTCAAACCACCAAATTTTTTACTCAAATTGTCAAGTTTCAGCAGTGGTTTAGTCATTATTACTCCTTTCTGACTTTAATAGAGAAGGTGAACAGATAAACTGCTCACCTTTAAGTAACTTTTATTTTGCAAAATCCTCCGGCCACATAGTTTTTATAAAAACTCTTTCTCCATTTTTTATCTGTTTTATAACTACAGGTTTTGTTGGTGGAAGATTCGGCTGATATTTTATTGGCACTATCAGGTTATTAAATTCGTTGGTATTAAGTGACTGCTGGATAGCTTTTCTCTTAGCGGCAAGGTCCATGGCTTTCCATTCATCTGCATTTATTTTTCTTATTGCTTCTAAAATAATCTGTGCAGAATCAAAGCCTAATCCTTCAAAACCACCTGGAGTATAACCATGTTCTGCTTCATATTTTTCTACGAATTTTGCAGCAAGATCTGTCATAGCCTCTTCAACAGCAAAGTGAGAAGATATATAAGCTCCTTCTACTGCTTCTTCACCGATTTCGATTACTTCATCAAAATCTCCAGCATCAGGATATATGATTGGAACATCGATTCCAAAACGCCTTGCCTGATTTGCAATAACCGGAGCATCCTGGGGAAGAGGTGGGATAATAAATAAAGCGTCAATGTCTTTGTGCTGTCTTATTCTAGTCATTTGAGCTGTATAATCCTGATCTCCGGTCTGATAATTTTCTTCAACAGCTATAGGATTATCATTACCTGTAAATTCTTTAAAAGCTTCAATGAAATGTTCTGCCAGTGTGATACTGTAGTCTGCATTTACATCTTTAATGATTGCAATGTTATCAAAACCTAAATCTTCTGCCACATATTTTGCCAGAGCTCTTGCCTGAGCATCATCTCCAAAGGGAGTCATAAATATGTAATCCCCCATAGCAGCTATACTTGGAGTTGTAGCAGTAGGATCCATCAGTACAGTTTCGTTATTTTCAAATATCGGTGCTGCTGCTGAAAGATAGTTTATATCAACCGGTCCGATACCTGCAAGAACGTCTTCTTCTTCGATCAATCTTATGGCAGCATTTGAAATAACAGTCTGACTGCTCTGACCATCAATATTAATATACTCGACTTCTTGACCGTGAATACCACCATCTTCATTTGCCATATCTACAGCCAACTGTGCACCTTTCAGAACCATTTCTCCAATAGATCCTAAAATTCCAACCATGCTGGATGTACCGCCAATTTTAATTGTATCAGCAGCTACTGTAAAGATAGAAAACTGTGCCAGCAGTAAAATCGTTAATACCAAAATACTCAATACGCGCTTCTTCATATTATTTTTCCTCCTGATATTTTCTTTTGCCTCTTAAAATTTCAAGTCATACTCGCTAAGAACCTTTTTGCCAACTCGCATTCGGGCTGTTTTTTCCGGGTCCACTACCTGACTTACCTGCAGATCACAGATGGCACTCATCAGCATAACAATTTCATTTGCCGAAAGATCCAGTCTTTCTTTTAGAAACTCAAACATATTGTCACTGGCCTTTTTTGCCGCTGCACTCAGAGAAGGGCCTGATGCAATAGTATAAAAAGCACTATCATCTTCTACAACAGGATCAGTAATTGTTTTATCCTTAATTACGTCAACTTTAACAGTTACTTCACCGGCGATTTCTATGCCGCTTATTGATACTTCTCCATCACCCATTGCGGCATGAAGATCTCCCATTGCCAGCATAGCTCCGGTAACTTTAACAGGAAAATATAAAGTTGCTCCTTCAGCGATAACTTTAGTATCCATATTTCCACCATGTGAGGCAGGTGTACCACAGGGAACAGCTTCTTCGTTTTTGCCTGGAGAAGTTCCTATTACACCAATCATTGGATTTAATTCAATCTTTATTTTATCATTAAATACAGCTCTGTTATCTTCAATGGGAATGATTTTTGTTTCTGAAAGCTTAACAAAGTTGTCCATAAAACCCATCTCCGGTACAACAACCATTACTCCCTGATCATCCAGTTCAATTTTTTTAATTTCAACCTTAAGTGTATCACCAGGTTCTGCCCCTTCTACATTTAATGGTCCTGTAGCAGGATTCACTGTATCCCAGTCAGTTGTTTCAAACAGCTTATCTTCACTTCGAATCTGGTTGCTGAAACAGTCTTTTGTTTCAAAAATTACAGTATCTCCAGGTTTACAGGAAGCAGCAGCTTCATTTTCTGCAGACATGCTGTATACAACATTATTAGCACTAATTTTCATTCTAACACCTCCTTTCAAATATGAATTCATACTTTATCATTCTAAAGTTTTTATAAATTATACCACATAAAAAAATAATTGTAAAGACAATACAAAATTAGGCTAATATTATGAAAATATTATTTATTTTTATTTTTTATAATCGAGTTAACAAAGTAATTTAGAGTTTCTGGATCCAGTTGTGATCTGGAACTGTTTTTAAGTTTGATCAGCAATTTTTTTGGTGTAATATTTTTAAAAGAATTCTGCATGGTTCTACCATATTCATGTTTTAAATTATTTTTTGCAATTTGTTCAGCAAGAACAAGCGCTATTTCTTTCATTTTTTCTGTATTTTGAATTCCAGGCTGGCTGTTTGTGCTGAGTTTTTTTATAATATGGTTAAATAAATCTATTCTTACTTTATTTCTGCTGTTTAATTTATCTCTGTACATATGAATTTCAGCAGTTTCTAATACATCGTATATAGTTTCACTCTGAGAATTTTTTGCTGCACTTCCCAGAGCGATCGATATTGGAATAGGACACAGATCACAGCAGCTGGCATTTTGTTTTATTCTTTTTATGATTTCATCGGCCATTTCTCGCCCAGTTTCTGGGAGGAGAATCATAAATTCGTCACCACCCCAGCGAGCTATTATATCTTCAGATCGGCATGATTTTTTTAGTACATCAGCACTTTTTTTAATTAGTAAATCTCCATTTACATGGCCAAATGCATCGTTAACAAGTTTGAGATTATTTATATCTCCCATGATAACACTTATTGGAAGCTGCCTGCAGGTATCAAGACGCTGAATTTCCTCTTCAAGATAAGGACGGTTGAAAAGACCTGTCATACCATCATGAAAACTCAAAAACTCAAATTTTTCTTCTGCGCGTTTCCTATTAGTAATGTCATGTATTATAGAAAATAAGTAGTTTTTTTCTAAAACCTTAATGAGGGAGGTGTGAATCTCAACATCTCTTATCATACCACTTTTTAATCTATGTCTGGAGTATATTTGTTTTTCATTTAAATCAACTGTTATATCAGAACGATTTTTTAGTTTTTTCTCTGCAGTAATATCTATATCAAAAATATACATTTTTTTGAGCATACTACACGGCCATCCATAATAGGATGCTGCGGCTGAATTTGCATCTACAATACTGCCACTTTCAGAATCTATTATCAGCATAACAGTGTGATGGTTTTCAAAAAATAGTTTTCTAATATCATTATAATTGTTTATGGATTCCATAAAACCACCCCCTGTTTTAGAATCGTACTATTAAAAAAATAAAATTTGTATATATTATTAATTTCTTCAGAAATAAAATTTATCCTTTAAACTAATCCTTTAAACTATAAGAATATTGGGATAATTATGTGGTAAAATAAAAAAAAGACAGCCTAAATAGCTGTCTTAATCTCAATATAATGGCACCCTCAAGGGGATTCGAACCCCTGCCGCCAGGATGAAAACCTGGTGTCCTGGACCCCTAGACGATGAGGGCGCAAATTTTTAACTGCATTTTAAATAATACCACAACATTATAGTATCGTCAAGGAGAAAATATAGATTTTTATAGATAATACTATATTAAAATTGACAGTACAGCAAATCAGTTTATAACCATCTTTTAAAAGATAATTATCTCAATTGAAAGTCTTACTGGCTCAGGAATTTGTAGGAGGAGATAGGGGTTTAATGAAGAATAGTATTAATAATTGCACAATTCTAAATTAAAAAAATATAGAGGTGAAGGATGTTGCAGAAAAAGTTATTGGATTTATTTGCTGAGACTGAACTTGTCCCTGCACAGGGATGTACTGAACCAGGTGCAGTAGCTTTTGCAGTTGCTTCTGCTGCTAAATATTCAGAAGGAAATTTGAAAAGAATTTTACTGAGAATGGATGGATTTGTTTATAAAAATGGTATGACAACCGGACTTCCTGGTATAGAAGATCATTTTGGCAACAAAGTAGCAGCTGCACTGGGCTATTTTGCAGATAATCCTCTGCAGAAGAAGTTAACTGTGCTGGCTGATCTGGAAGATAAGCTTGATGATGCTCTGGATATAATGGATAAGGTGGAATTTGAAATTTTAGAAGAAGAAAAACCTGTTTATGTTGAGGCTGTTGTTGAGGCGGACAATACAGTTAGAGCTTTAATTAATGGTAAACATGATGATCTTCAGTATATTAAAACAGAAACAGAAATTTTTTATCAAAATGATGATAATAATGAAGAGGAAAAAAAAGCATCAATTGTTGATCAGAAGCTGAAAAAAATGAATGTAAATGATATGATTGATATGATCGAAAAAGAGTTTTCACAAAAACACTTTCAGTTATTAGAAGATGGATTTAAATTAAATAGCCGAATAGCAGAGGCGGGAAGAAAAGGAACTGGATGTGGAATAGGAAACAGCTACCGCAGCAGTAAGTTTTTTAATGAAGTAAATGAAATAGCTGCTAAAGCTGCTAATGGAACTGGAGCCAGAATGGCAGGAGCTGCTTCTCCTGCACTTGCATCATCTGGAAGCGGCAACCAGGGTATATTTATTTCTCTTGTCACATATCATGCAGCCAAACTTTTCTTTGAAGATATAAGTGATGAAAAAATATATAAGGCAACTATGCTTGCACATCTGATTGGACATTATGCTAAAATATATGTCGGGAGACTTTCAGCCCTGTGTGGACTTTTTTATGCTGCTGCGCCTGGTGTGTTGGCTGCTTTACTATATCTGGCAGATAAAAGTGATAAAATAGAAACAGGTATTAATAATCTTATCAGTGATACCAGTGGAGTTTACTGTGATGGAGCAAAGGGAAGCTGTGCTTTTAAGGCAGCGAGTGCTGCTGAACTTGCTGTAAGGCATTTTGAGCTGATGGTAGATGGACTTGACTGCTATCTTCCTTCCGGTTTTATCAGCTGTTCACTTGATAAAACTTTTGAAAATCTGGCAGCAATTTCTCATCCTGATGAACATACAGTAAATACTACATTATTTAAAGTAGTTGAAAATAATTTTGAAGAAATTTAAAAGGGGGAAATTAAAATGCGGATTGCAGTAGTTGGAGGTGTTGCAGCTGGAACCAGTGCAGCTGCAAAAGCCAGAAGAGTAAATCCAGATGCTGAGATAGTTCTCTTTGATAAAGGTAATGACATTTCTTATGCAGGATGTGGACTTCCATATTATATTTCTGGTTTGATACCGGAAAGAGAACAGGTTGTTGTAAATACGGCTAAAAGTTTTAAGGAAAAATATAATGTTGATGTTAAACTTCAACATGAAGTTATGGAAATAGATACAATGATCAATATGCTTCACTATAAAAATCTGGAAACAGGTGGAGAAGGTGTAGTTGGTTATGATAAGTTAATTATTTCAACAGGAGCTAAACCTGTAAAACCACCTATTCCAGGCATAGATTTAAATAATATATTTACCCTCCGCACGGTAGATAGTGCAGATGAGATTAAAAAAACTGCTCAAAAAGATCAGATCAAGGAAGTTGCTATTATAGGGGCTGGCCTGATAGGTCTGGAAATGGCAGAATCATTTTCTGAACTTGGTCTTAAAGTTAAAGTTGTTGAAATGCAGCCGAACGTTTTGCCACAATTTAGTTCTGAGATGGCAGAAATTGTAGAAGATCATCTTCGCGAAAAAGGTGTTGAATTAATTCTGGATGATGGTGTTAAAGAATTTAAGGGAGATAAAAAAGTAGAAAAAGTAATAACTCAGAGTGGTAGAGAAGTAAAAGCAGATATGGTGCTTTTATCAATTGGAGTTAAACCTGAGGTTTCTCTGGCGGAAGAGTCGGGGATTGAAATAGGTGAGACCGGTGCCATAAAAGTAAATAATAGAATGGAAACCAATATAAAAGATATCTATGCTGCTGGAGACTGTGCAGAATCTACCGATATTGTTAGTGGAAAAGCTGTTTGGGTACCGCTTGGTTCTACTGCAAATAAACAGGGAAGAGTGGCAGGAGAAAATGCAGCTGGAGGAAATTATGAACATAAAGGCATACAGAAAACAGGAATAACAAAAATATTTGAGTTAACTGCTGCAACAACAGGGTTGAGTGAAGAAGAAGCTCGAGAAAATGGTTTTGATCCTGTCAGTATAAAGATTAAAGACAGCAATCATGCCGGTTATTATCCAGGAGTTAGTAAGCTTAATATAAAGGGCGTTTTTGACAAAAAGAGCAGAAGATTACTTGGAGCAGAAATAATTGGTGGTGAAGGTTCTGATAAAAGGATTGATGTTTTAAGTACAGCTATCTACAGTAAATTAAAGGCTGAGGATTTATTTCAGATTGATCTCGCCTATGCACCTCCATATTCATCTCCAAAAGATTCTGCAGCAGTTCTGGGTATGGTTGCGGAGAAAAAATTGTAAACTGCTTTAGCTTATATAATGATTATAACACAAAAAGGGTATTTGCGTCGCTAACTCATTTTTCGATCAAACTAAAATTCATTTACAAGAGAAATAAAGACTTCTTAATCAAATGAGACATCCTGCCTCAGGATTAGCTCAGCACATCATGTGCTGAGGTCTTATTTCTCTTTCTAACTCATTAAGATTGCACCACAGGCACTACGTATTTAAATAAATCGTACAAGCACTGTTTAAGGTTGCACCACAGGCACTACGTATTTAAATAATTCGTACAAACACTGTTTAAGGTAGATTAACGAAAAATGCCTAAAGTTCCTCAAATA
>JBNJGL010000057.1:0-13596 GCA_051747745.1 Bacillota bacterium
AGGAGCTGTAATTAAATGGCTTTTGAGAACATAAAGAGAAATTCAACAACCGAAATGGTTATTGAACAGATAAAAAAGGAAATAAAAAATGGAGATTTACAGCCGGGACAAAAAATTCCTTCAGAAAGAAAATTGGTTGAATTATTAGGTGTCAGCAGAACATCAGTCAGAGAAGCTATTCAGGCACTTTCTTTTTCTGGATATCTGGATGTTCATCAGGGTAAAGGTGCTTTTGTGCGAGAAAATGCTGAGAAATATGATGAAATTAGTAAATTGATTTCTGAGATTTCAGATTATTCACTTCCTTATTTGATGGAAGTTAGAAAAATGATGGAAAGAGAATTTGCAAGATTAGCAGCGACCAGAGCAACTGAAGAAGAAATTGAAGAGATTTTACATCTTTTTGATGAAATTAAAAATTCAACTGATATTCATGATTTTGTTCGGCTGGATTTTAATTTTCATTTGTATTTAGCTAAAGCCACTCACAATCCACTTATGAACACTTTAATGAAAATTTTTGGGGAAATGCTGCATAAAGAGACTCATAAAATAGTAGAACATTCCAAAAATACAAAAAGCAGATCAATTGAGACAACCCAAAAATTAGTTGAAGCTATAAAAAACAGAAATCCAGTCAAAGCCAGTCAGATGATGAAACAACATATTCAGATAATTGAAGATTCTATTCAAGAAGAATAATTCTCATACCATTGTAGTATAAAAAATAAAAATAGCATGATCTGCTTAAAATTAGCAGGTCTTTATTGTATTGAATTTATATACTATTGTTAATATACTTCAAAACATTGGAGTGATCTTAAATGTACAGTATTGAGAAATATAATCTCTTAAAAAGAAAAATTGCTCAAATAAAAAAAGCAGAACTTGGCTTTTTACCCACTAAATTACATAAGCTGGAAAGATTATCGGACAGATATGATGTAAATCTTTACATTAAGAGAGATGATCTGACGGGATTTAGCACATTTGGCGGAAATAAAATTAGAAAACTTGAATTTCTTTTTGGAGAAATTTTAAACCAAAAAGCCAAATATGTATTTACTTATGGTGCTACACAGTCAAATCACGCCATGCAGACAGCAATTGCCTGCCGTAAATATGGTTTAAATCCTATTCTTTATTTAATTGATGTGGTAAATGAAGGTATGGATGATTTGAAAGCAAATATGCTGCTGGATAAGATTCTCGGTGCAGAAATAAGACTGATCAAAATGAAGGAAGATGAAGAAGAATTTGCTGCAATGTACAGGGCTCAGGAAGAATCGAAACAGTATGCTGAAGAAATTTCAGAAAAAGATAGTGATTACTATATTATTCCTCCTGGTGGGGCATCACCACTTGGAACTCTGGGTTTTGTTAATGCTTATCTGGAAATGAAAGAACAGGAATTTAAACAAAATTTAAATATTAAACATATTTTTCATCCGACTGGAACTGGTGGGACTCTGGCCGGACTCACAGCAGCCAGTGTTTATTTGGATGATGATATTAAAGTACATGGTGTAAATGTCAGCCATAAAGGAGAAAGTTATTTAACTGAAATAGCTGAATTGGCTTCAAAAGCTCTTAAATTAGCCGGTATAGATTCAGTGGTGTGTAAAAGTGATGTAGCTGTTGATAATTATTATGTTGGACCCGGTTATGAAATTCCTTCTCCGGCTGCAAACCGAGCGGTAAAAATATTTGCTGAAAGTGAGGGCATTTTTCTGGATCCAGTTTATACCGGCAAAGCGGCCGCCGGATTGATTGACTATCTGGAAAAAGGCAAAATAGAAAAAGGGAGTGATATTCTATTCTGGCATACAGGAGGTACAAATGCACTGTTTGCAGAAAAGAAAATACTGGGAGATCTTTTAGATTAAATGGTGATTTCAATTTAATAAAGAAAATATTATTAGAAGTCCTGCTAAAAAGCAGGATTTTTGTATTTTTCTGCTAAAGAAGGAGGAGTTTAGCATCTAATTGAAGAATATTATTTACAGCAATTAATTTTATAAGGAGGAGATAGTGCTGTGTTTTGTCCTGAATGTGGAGAAGAAATAGCAGAAAATGATAAGTTTTGTGGAAACTGTGGTCATAAATTAGTGAAAGATGAACATCAGCTGACAGTTAGTACAGAGGTGGATGAAGAAGTAGATAGGTTAAATCAAAATAATTATTCACCGAAAAGCAGTTCATCTAACTGGAACTGGTTTGCATTTTTGTTTGGGCCTTTTTGGTATCTATATAAAGGTATGATAAAAAATGCTATTTTAATTTTTGTAATAGGAACTATTGTTGGCTACATGATTCCAGTGGTTGGGCCACTGGCAGTCTGGCTTTACTGTGGTTTTAAAGCTAATGATGATTTAGAAAAACATCTTGCTAAAAAATATAATTAGTATAGCAAATCACATTTTGATACTGTTTTATTTGATAATATAATTGAAATTTTATTTTTAACTCTATACATAATAAGGAATGATCACTATCAAAAAAGATATAAAAGGCTTAAGAGCTGAAGAATACGAACATCCGCTGGATAGAAAAGCTCTTGAGAATCTAAAAAACACACCGGGACTGGAAACACTTGTCCGCAAATTTAATAAATATAGTATGGATAAAATTCTGAAGGTGAGTCACACAGGCAGTAATGTAAGAATTACCGAAAAAATGTTTCCTGAACTTTATAAATTATTTCAGGAGTCATGTCAGCGTCTGGATATGGATTATCATCCTGATTTATATATAATTCAGGAGCCCAAAATTAATGCATTTGCGGCAGGTGTGGAAGAACCAATAGTAGTAATAACAAGTGGAGCCTATGATTTACTCGATAGAGATGAATTAATATTTATACTGGGTCATGAACTTGGTCATGTAAAAAGTGAGCATGTACTGTATCATCAGATGGCCTCATATTTGCCCTATATAGGGAATTTAATAGGATCTGCTACATTAGGACTGGGCAGTCTAATTTCAACAAGTTTGGAGCTGGCACTTTTAAACTGGAAGAGAAAGTCCGAGTTTACATCTGATAGAGCAGGTCTGCTCTGCTGTCAGAATTTCACCACTGTTATAACGGCAATGATGAAAATGGGTGGAGCTCCTCCAGAGGTTTATGATCGACTTGATCATAATGCTTTTCTTCAGCAGGCAAGAGAATTTGAAGGTTTTGATGAAGATAATTTTGATAAATTTGCTAAAATTTTTAGTGTAATGTTTGCATCACATCCGTGGACAGTAATGAGGGCAGCAGAAATAGAGAACTGGTATAATTATGGAAGATATGATGACATATTGGTCAGAAAAATAGAATCAGGAGGAACACTATTTGAAGAGCCGCTTTATTTAGAAGGAGATAATGATCAGCTTAATTTCTGCACCAAATGTGGGAGCAGAATTAATAAAAATATGAAATTTTGTACTAAATGTGGTAGTGAAATTGTTAGAGGTGGAGAATGATGGCAGATAAAAATTTTTGTACCAATTGTGGCAATACATTAAACAGTGATGATATTTTTTGTGGAAGATGTGGACAACCCGTTGATGGAGATAGACGCCAAACTGAAACAGATACCGGCAGTAAAACAGTGTCTAATAATAGAGATGATAAAAGATACAGACGTGCAAGATCTGATAGATTTAAATTTCCTAAAAAAGTTGGGCATTTAATTACAGGTATAATTTCATTTATATTACTATTTTTTGTAATTGGATCCGCTTATATTATGGCAGATAATGGAACCATCTATAGATCTAATTTTTTTATTTTTCTGATCAGCAGATATAGTTTCTTTTATATTTCAGCAGGTGTTTCTTTGTTTGTAATATCTTTTTTTCATCTTAAGCTCAATATGCAAATTTTCTTTAAAGAAAGGATGAGTTTTAAGGATTTTTTATTGAAAAAATATGGTTTGTTTTCAAATCTGCAGAATTATGCAAAAACATATTTTCTATTCTATATGATAAGTTCATTTTTGTTTGCAGCGTTTATGTTAGTATTAATTACCATTCCAGGAACTGTAATACCCTTAATTTTGTTAATTTTACTGGCGGCAGCATTTTTCTACTTTAACAGCCGTTTTGTGTTTTCACTATTTTTGGTGCTGGATCAAAATGATAGTGCCAGCAGTTCTTTTAAAAAAAGTTTTGAACTTACAGAAGGAAAAATAATAGATTATGCTGGAATAATTATCGCCATTTTTATTATAAATTATTTTGCAGCTAAAACTTATATGCTTGGATATATCATTACTTTACCGCTTTCTTTTTATCTTTTGACAAAAATATATTATGATTTAAAAGAATAAAAAGCTTAATTTGAAATTATTTAAAATCCTGCTGGATTAAATTCCTCAGGATTTTTTGCTTGTGTAATTTGCTAAAAAATGAATAAAAAATAATTATTACAGGGAAATTATATCTGAAGATAACAGCAAACAAATTATTAATTGGTGACAATTGTAAATAAATTAAACTTTTGTTATAATAAAAGTTAAATAATCGAATTTAGAAGTATAGGAGGAATAAAATGGAGTTTAATGTTATTCAGGCTTTTAGTGTTGTCTTGTTGATTTTGGCAGTAGGAGAACTTGTGTCAATGAAGACAAAAGCTATGATTCCATCTGTTTTTGTCTCAGCAGTATTGTTTTTAATTGGTTTCTGGACAATTCTGCCGGGTGATGTAGTGGCACAGAGTTCATTTGCAAAGCCGGTTGTTTATTTATCAATGTACCTTCTTTTAACTCATATGGGTACTCTAATGAGTTTAAAAGAACTTCTGGCCCAGTGGAAAACAGTTGTGATAGCTTTAGGTGGTATAGCAGGAATTATTGCACTTACTTTAACTATAGGTAATGTTCTATTTGGTTGGGAAAAAGTTGTTGCAGCAACTCCACCACTTACTGGAGGAGTAGTTGCTTCTATTTTGATGTCTACAGCTGCAGCAGAAAAAGGGTTGACTTCAACTGCAGTTTTAGCAACAGCAATGTATGTTATGCAGGGATTTTTTGGTTATCCAATTACAGCTTATCTACTCAAAAAGGAAGCAAATCGACTTGCAGATAAAGTAAGAAGTGGAGAAGTTAAAATTGAAGATTCGGATAAAGAGTCATTAAAGGAAGAAGAGAGCAGATTTAGAATTATTCCACCACTCCCAGAAAAATATCAAACTACATATGTTATTTTAGTTAAGCTTGGTATTGTAGCCGCTCTGGCAGTAGCAGCAGCACCGATTCTGCACCTTAACGAATTTGTTGTCTGTATGTTATTTGGAGTTATAGGGAGAGAAATCGGATTTTTAGAAGAGAAAGCTTTAGTCAAAGCCGGTTCTTTTGGATTTTTAATTACTATATTAATGGCTTTTATATTTGCCGGTCTTTCTGATGCGACTCCTTCAATGCTGACAGAAATTTCAGTTCCACTATTTGGGATAATAGTACTTGGTATTTCTGGTATGGCCCTGGTATCAATGGTAATTGGAAAAGTTTTTGGTTATACAAAAGAAATGGCTATTTCTATTGCAATGACAGCT
The DNA here is from genome assembly GCA_051747745.1 of Bacillota bacterium. Classification (GTDB taxonomy): domain Bacteria; phylum Bacillota; class Halanaerobiia; order Halanaerobiales; family Halanaerobiaceae; genus QPJE01. The sequence goes on from JBNJGL010000057.1 coordinate 5,540, forward strand.
CTGTATGGTTTTCCGCCAAACTATATTTTGACAGTAGAATCATCCAGAGCAGCTACAGAAAATGATGAGGAATATCAGTATGCAGTAGATGAGATGCTTCCTAAGATGCTGGTGGGTGGGTTTACCACAGTTACAATTGCATCAGTTATTATTGCTGGTTTCTTTGTTAAACTGCTGTAAATATTTGCTTTATTAATTTAATAAAATTGATATAAGTTTAAACTGTTAATATACATAAGAATTTGTGGAAAATGATTGTTTTGAGAAAGGAGAAAAACTGAAATGCTAACAAATCTGAAAAGAATTAAAAATGATATAGAGACTCTCAGTCAGTTTAATTCTAGTCCCGGTAAAGGGCTCACCCGATTTTCTCTAACAGAAGCTGATCGAGGAGCCAGAGATTATTTGAAAAATGAGCTGAAAAAGATTGGTTTAAAAGTATATGAAGATCCTGCCGGCAGTATTGTCGGCAGACGAGAAGGCGCTGATAAAGGTGCACCTGCAGTTATGATAGGTTCTCACTTTGATTCGGTAAAAAATGGTGGTAATTTTGATGGGCCTGCAGGAGTTGTAATGGCTCTTGAAATCATGAGGGTTCTTGAAGAGAATAATGTAAAAACAAAGCATCCTGTAGAATTTATAGCTATGATTGAAGAAGAAGGAGGTAGATTTGGCTCAGGTGTGTTTGGGAGTCGGGCTATGGCTGGAAGAGTAAGCTATGAAGACCTGGTAAATAATAAAGATGCAGATGGTATTTCTATGGCAGAAGCATTTAAAGATTTTGGATTTGATCCAAAAAAGATAGAAGAAGCGAAAAGAGATCCAGAAGAACTTAAAGCATTTATTGAACTGCATATAGAACAGGGGCCAGTTTTAGAAAAAGAAGGAAGAGATTTAGGACTGGTTGATTTTATAGTTGGAATTAATCAGATAAGGATTAAGGTGAAAGGTAGGCCTGATCATGCAGGAACAACTCCTATGGATATGCGTAAAGACGCCCTTTCTTCTGCATCAGAAGTGATTGCTCAGATAAAAGATTTTGCAGCTGAAGCAGGAAGTGGAACAGTTGCTACAGTAGGAACACTTGACATAAAACCCGGGGCAGCCAACATAGTTCCAGAAAAAGTAGAATTCTCAGTTGATATAAGATCAAAAAAATTAAACTGTATAAAAGAAGTTCGCAAAAAAATAGATAAAGGTCTGACAGAGATTGAAAAAAAATATGGTGTAGAATATTTTGTTGAAAACATGCTTATGGTGGAACCGGTTGAATTATCTAAAGAAATTTTAGAAATATTTAAAAAAGAATCTAAGGATAAAGGTTTTTCTTATAAAGAAATGATTAGTGGAGCTGGCCATGATGCCATGATTATGGCAGATATTACAGATGTTGGTCTTGTGTTTGTCCCCAGTAAAGATGGAAGAAGCCACTGTCCTGAAGAGTGGACAGATTATGAAGATTTGCAAAAAGGTATAGAGCTTATTTATCATACAGTCCTGAAGGTGGGAGATAGAGAATGAGTAATGTAAAGAGTCTTGCAGAAAAGTATCATGATTATAATGTTAAAATGAGAAGAGAATTTCATATGTATCCAGAACCAAGCATGGAAGAAAAAAGAACCTGTAAGAGGATTATTGAAGAGTTAGAAAAAATGGGATTAGAAGCAAGAAAAATAGCAGGAACAGGAGTAATATGTGAAATAAAAGGTAATAAAGATGGCGGACAGAGTAAAAAGATTGCTTTGAGAGCAGATATGGATGCATTAGAACTTGAAGAAGCAAATGATGTAGAATATAAATCTCAAAATGAAGGCTTAATGCATGGATGTGGTCATGATGGACATTCAGCCAGCCTTTTAACTGCTGCAAAAATTCTGAATGATCTCAGAGATGAATTTGTTGGAACTGTTAAATTAATTTTTCAGCCTGGTGAGGAAATAGCTGTTGGTGCAAAGACAATGGTAAAAGAAGGTGCTGTTGAGGATGTGGACGGTATATTTGGTTTACATATCTGGAATGATTTAGAAAGTGGAAAAATATCGGTAGAAGCTGGCCCAAGAATGGCATCTGTTAATCAGTTTATTATTCGCTTAAAAGGAAAAGGCGGCCATGGTTCAATGCCACATCAGGGTGTTGACCCTATAATGGCAGGCGCAGCAGCAGTTATGAATTTACAGACGATTGTCAGCCGTGAATTAAGCCCTATGGAGCCATCAGTTTTAAGTGTTGATATATTTAACTCTGGCTCAAAAGGTAATGTCCTACCTGATGAAGCATATTTAGAAGGAACAACCAGATGCTTCAGTAGAGAAATAAATCAAAAATTTGAAGATATGATACGAAGAGTTGTTAAAGAAACTGCAGAAAGCTACCGCGCCAGCGCAGAACTGGAATACATAAAATTGACTTTACCTACAATTAACGATGAGAAAATGTCAGAAATCGGAGAAAAAGCGGCTGTAGAAATTTCAGGAAAAGATTCAGTTGTAAAATTAGATAAAACAACTGGAGGAGAAGACTTTTCCTATTTTGCAGCAGAGGTGCCTGCAGCTTTTGCTTTTGTAGGATCTAGAAATGAAGAAAAGGGAATAAACTCCCCACATCATCATCCAGAGTTTAATATAGATGAAGATTCTTTAAAAATAGCTGCTGGATTATATGCTCAATTTGCACTTGATTTTTTAAGTAATGGGGAGGTAGAATAATGATGGATTATAAAGATTTGCTGGCCAAACAGGAAGAATATGTGCTAAAACTTAGAAGAGAATTTCATATGTATCCAGAAAAAAGCTGGGAAGAAAAACGAACTTCAAAGAGAATAAAAGAAGAATTAGAAAATATGGGCATTGAATATCAAGAATATGCAGAAACCGGGGTAGCTGCAGTTATTGAAGGCGCCAAAAGTGGGAAAACAGTGGCCCTGCGTGCAGATATGGATGCTTTAGAGATAAAAGAAGAAAATGATGTGGAATACAAATCTAAAAACGAAGGTATAATGCATGCCTGTGGACATGATGGTCATACTGCAATGCTTCTTGGAACAGCAAAGGCTCTATCAGAAATAAAAGAAGAACTAAAAGGAAATGTAAAACTTATTTTTCAGCCCGCTGAAGAGATGGTGCAGGGAGCTGCTAAGATGGTTGAAGAAGGAGTTTTAAAAGATGTTGATGGAATTATGGGTATTCACCTATGGGCTGATCTTCCTACAGGAACTATTAATGTTCAGGAAGGTCCCAGAATGGCATCCGGAGATTATGTATATATAGATTTCACCGGGAAAGGCGGCCATGGATCTATGCCGCATCAGGGAATTGACCCAATAGTTATTGCTTCATCATTTATTTTGGATTCACAGGCAATTTTGAGCAGAGAAACAAATTCTTTAGACCCGGTAGTATTTACTCTTGGCAAAATGAAATCTGGCAGCAGATTTAATGTAATTCCAGAAAAAGCCTCAGTAGAAGGTACTTTGAGGTGTTTTAGAGAAGAGACAAGAAAACAGGCCAGTGAAGCAATTAGAAGATATGCAGAAAAAACAGCCAGAACTTATAGAGGTCAGGCTGATGTTAATATAGAAAAAGGGACCCCACCAACAATAAATGACAGAAAATGTGCTGAGATTGGTCGTTCTGCTGCAAAAAAAGTTGGACAAGAAGCAGAATTGATTGATATGGAGAAAACAACCGGCAGTGAAGATATGGCATATTATTTAAGCGAAGTGCCTGGTGTTATGGCTTTTGTTGGGGCAGGTTTTGAAAATGAAGAAAAAAATTATCCCCATCATAATGCAAAGTTTAATATTAATGAGGAAAGCCTCAAAATAGGAACAGGTCTTTACTTCAATTTCGTACTGGAATTTCTGGAAAAATATTAAATTCGGAAAAACTTTAGTTTTTTATAATAAAATATTTTAGATATTAATAAAAATATTTTATCCCCTTATGATAGACAGGTTTTTAAAAAATCTAACTATCAAAAAGGGGATTTGTTTTTTCAATGAGGGGTATTAATGTTTTTATAATTTTAATATACTGAATTAGTTGTTAATCATTTTCGGCTGAGGTTAATAATTTTGCCTGTGGTAATTTCCTGAGAACAAAAATTGAGAAAGGGGCAAGCAGAGCACCAATACCCAGTATTAAAAAAGGGAATCCCCAGTTTGTTATCCTGGTTGGATCTGTAATACCAGAATTAAAGAAATGTAGTAGTTTGCCGAAAACAAATGGAGATATTATTGTCATGAAATATCCTGCTGCAGATTGGATACCTAAGGCAGTAGCCCTTATTTTAATTGATGTCATTTCTGTCAGAGCTGCTTTGTAGATTCCCGAATCTGCAACTACCCAGAAACCAATCCAGAAACCTATAATTGCAATTAATGTTAAAGATTTTCCAAATAGGTAACCAAAAAAAAGTTCTGCTATAAGGCTTGAAGAGGCACACAGGATAATTATGTTAGTTCTTCCCCATTTATCTGCAGCTATACCTAAAAGCCAGACAGCGGGAGCTCCCAGTAATATTATGAAGGCAGCTAATTGTCCTCCCAGCAAGACAGCTTTTGTTTCTGAATATCCCACTGCATATGCAGAAGAGACCATAAATGGACCAATCCATCCCCAAAAAGCATATAATTCCCACATATGGCCCATATAACCTGTAGTAGCAAAAAGAGGACCTAAAAATCCTCCTTCAGGAGCTGGTTTTATTTTATTTTTAGTATTATACTGGGTTAAATCATTTCTAGTTTGATCTATATCATTTTTATCTAGATCTATATCCAGATTTTTTTGATTTTCGTTTTCTGATATATTTTTCTTTATTTTATTTATATCTATTTTTTCTTCTACTTTAAAAAATAGAATATATGCTGCCAGGAATACTGGTATTGAAGTTGATAGTATACCTATCCGCCAGCCATAGTAGCCTGCAAGGGGTGATGCGATGAAATATCCGCCAGCATATGCAGCTGTAAGTGCACCAGTATATGCACCAACAGCTTTTCCTCTTTCATTTTTTGGAAACCAGTCTGAAAGAAGGGCTATACCTGGAACATAAATGGCTCCAGCAGATAATCCAGTGAGTAATCGTAAAATTAATACACTATAAAAATCTCTGGCCAGCCAGGGAAATAAAGTGGAAAATATTCCTGTTAAAAGTGTAGCCCATGCAATAACTTTTTTCTTGCCAACTTTATCTGCCAGCCAGGCGGTAAAAACAACTGTGATAACATATCCAACCTGAAAAATAGATAGAATAATACCCATATCTGATACTGTTAAATTTAATTCTTTTAATATATAACTTGAGACAGCCGAAAAATTATACCACGGGAGATATCCTAAAATCATTGATATAACCATTAAAATTAAAATTTTATTTCTTTTTTTCATTGTGATTGCTCCTTCGGTAATGTAAAGTAAATTGTGCAAATAGATTATATAAGTATACATAATGATTTTCTCTATATTTTGAAAAAGGCTTCCAGCAGAGTGGAAGCCTTTAAAGTTTTATTTAGTTGCTGACCATTTCTACTGCTTCGTTTTCTTCCCAGTCCCAAGGTTCTTTTCTTATTAATGAATCAGCAAATGGAATAAAGATTGAGGCAATACCAACTACAGCAAGTATCCACTGATACCAGAGAAGAGGTATAACCTGAAATGGACCAACTGCCCCTTCTGTTAAACCCATTACAAGCAGTATCTGGGCACCATAAGGTAATGCTCCCTGCATAACACAGGCAAAAATATCAAGTAGTACAGCACTTCTTCTTGGATCTACTCTGAATTCTTCGGATATGTTTTTCGCAATTGGACCATCGATGATAATTGATACTGTATTATTTGCTATAGCTGCATCTGTCACAGCAACAAGACCTGCAATTCCCAGCTCTGCTGTATTTTTGCTGGTGATTCTTCTACTAATAGCATTAACGATATACTGCAGTCCTCCAGCATCTGTCATCATTTTTGCTAATCCACCAGTTATTAGTGAAACAAGGAAAACATTGATCATAGAAGTAAATCCATTATATGTTTCTTGAGCAAAAGTTAAGAAGGTAAGGTCACCATAAAAAATTCCAATAATCCCTGACAAAACAATCCCGCTCGTCAAAACTACAAAGACATTACCTCCCATTACAGCAAATATTAAAACAAAGAGATAAGGTATTATTTTAATTAGACTGTAACTGTATTCTCCAGTTTCAATAATTTCTGGAGTACCAGAAAAAAAGAAAAGAAGTACAATAGTTAACACTGCTGCGGGGACAGCAATATATAGGTTGATACGAAATTTATCTCTCATTTTAACACCCTGGGTTGTTGTAGCGGCAATTGTGGTATCCGAAATAACTGAAAGATTATCTCCAAACATTGCGCCACCAATAACAACAGCCATAATTAAAGGTAAGCTAAGTCCAGTTTTGTCAGCAAATCCGAGTGCAATTGGGGCTACAGCTGCCATTGTTCCCATGGAAGTACCGGTTGAAACAGAAATAAAACCAGATATTAAAAACAATCCAATGGTGATGAATTGAACTGGAACTAGTGATAGTCCCAAATTGACAACCGAATCAACTCCACCCATTGCACTTGATACTGCAGAAAAGCCACCTGCGAGAAGGTATATTGTACACATTATCATAATGTTTTTTTCTCCAAGGCCTGCTAAGAAAGTATTCATTTTCTCTTCTGTGGTTCCTTCAAACATTATAAATGCAATTACAACACCTATTGAGACAGCTACCGGCATCGGAAATTGATAAAAGGCATTATCCACACCACGCATTTGAAGCACTATTCCTGTGCCTAGATAGATAGCTAAAAAGATAATGAAAGGAAGTAGAGCTTTAGGATTACCTTTTTCCATTTTAGTATTTTTCAAAGTATTTCCTCCTTAAGTTTGATGTAAAATTACTTTTAGACTTTAATACTTTTTTCGTCTTCTAGATACCATTTTTTTAGACTCATTTCCATATCCAGCCTTGATTTAGAAAATTCTAAAGCTGCTTCTACAGTGGTGATATCTTTATCTTCTGCAATCTTAAATACTTCTAATATATTATCACCGATTTTTGCAACTTTATTATATGCTGCCTCTTTATTATATCCGTAATCATTATACTGCTGTGAGTTATTGATTACTCCACCAGCACTGAGTATATAGTCAACACCATAAAAGATTCCTCTATCTTTGAGCATTTTACTGTGTTTTTCAACCTCTTTAAGCTGATTATTCGCTGATCCGGCAACAAGTTTAGATTTCAGGCGGGGAATTGTATTATCGTTTAAGATGCCGCCAAGTGCACAGGGGGCAAAAATATCAACATCAAGGTCATATATTTCTTCTGTTCCTACAATTTCTACTCCCAGATTTTCTTTAAGCTCATTTAGTGCTTCTTTATCTATATCAGTAACATATATTTTAGAACCTTCTTCTGTAAGATATTTCGCCAGACGGCTGCCTATATTTCCGACACCCTGAATAGCAACTGATTTGTCTTTTAAATTGGGATTATCAAAGACAAAAGAAGAAGCTTTTTTAATGGCCTGATAGACTCCATAAGCTGTTGCACCAGAGGTAGAACCAGCACCTCCATAGTGTCTGGGAAGAGCTGTAACATGATCTGTTTCCTGCTGCAGTATTACCATATCATTTTCGTCTGTACCAACATCAACACCTGCGATAAATCTACCTGCTAACCCGTCAACAAAACGTCCATATGCTCTTAAAAGAGCTTCTGTTTTTTGAGTTTTAGAGTCCGCAATTATTACTGCCTTTCCACCCCCAAAGTTAATTCCAGCAGCAGCATTTTTGTAGGTCATTGCTCTGGCAAGTTTTAAACAGTCTTTAAGAGCTTCTTCTTCTGATTCATACATCATCATTCTGGTCCCACCAAAAGATGGCCCCAGAGTTGTATCATGGATTGCTACTATTGCTTTAAGACCAGTTTTTTTATCATAACCATATGCAATTTCTTCAAACTCGTCTTTTTCTATTAATTTAAATATATTACTCAATATATTCACCTCTCTGTTTAAGTTGTCCAAATAAATAAC
>JBNJGL010000057.1:13696-14962 GCA_051747745.1 Bacillota bacterium
GTTTAAGTTGTCCAAATAAATAACAGCTGTTTTAATTTTTTTCAAATTATGATATAATAAATTAAGATTTTTTCCCAAAATCTTGTGTGGTACCAAACTAAGCTGTGTATGTACTTAGTTTGGTACTTTTTTATTTAAATATACTTTTTTATTAACACCTCCAATTATAATCATGATTCTTATTTGACGACAGGAATAAAAAGATCATCTGGACCCTGATCAGATAATTTAATATCTGGTTCATTTTCTTTGATAAAGTTAATTACAAATTCTGCCCATTTAATTTTATTTTTCATTAACTCAATTTGGTGGGACTTATTTGCCCATGGTGCATAACCTTCTCCAGAAGAAGTTTCTGGTTCAAACTTAAAGTAGCAAGGGGAATATAAACGTGCTACATCAGCTGCTTCGTAAAAACGTTCTGTTCCACCAAATGATTCAAATGTCCAGATATAAAAGTCAATAGGAATATCTACTACTTCGCGAATAGAGGCAAGCATAGGTAAAGGGAGATCTGCAATTGGATTAAAAGAACTTGCTCCCAAATCTTCCATAAGCTTAGCACCTGGAGCTGCGCTAACACCGGTCCAGACGGACATTTTAAATGCCATATCTTTAGGTAAATTGCCCTGTTCCTGCATTGTTTTCATAAGCCATAATAGTCCTCTGTCTACAAGCATAAATCCTCTTATTCCAAGGTCATACATCCTCATAATATCTGCTATAACATTTCTCAATTGATCTGAACCTCTGTGCTGCTGTCCAGTTCTCATTCCTTCTTCTGAAAAATATTGTCTTCCCATGTCACGACCATTACGTGGCCCGGGAACTGCTATGACTTCCATCTTTTCTTCAGCGGCCATTTGAGCAAAATATTTTACTTCTTCGTCATCATAAAGGTAGCCTCCTCCAACTAGAGAAATTAATCTATGCACAGGGACATTTCTTTTGTTTTTTTCTTTGATGATAGCTTCAAGTACTTCTGGTCCTTCAACACCGGACATTTCTATTCTGTAATGAGCACCATCTGGAAACCTTTTGTTGGAATCAGGCAGGTTATATCTATCTCTTCCAGGAATACCTGCTTTTTCCATATATTTAGAAACAGTGTCTAATTTCATTTTATCTCTCCTTTTAATAATTTTATTTAAAATAAATTATTACTTAAACTCATCAAACAGCTTTTCAAAATCTTCTGCACTATCTTTAATATGATATACATGGTCATCTTCCGGGAACTTTTCTTCTTTTACGTCTTTTATGTAT
>JBNJGL010000058.1:0-14715 GCA_051747745.1 Bacillota bacterium
GAATCAACTCTGCTCATCTGACCGGCACCAACACCAACTACCATCTCATCTTTAGCCATTACAATCGCATTTGATTTAACATGTTTTACTACCTTCCAGGAAAAGAGGAGGTCTTCAATCTGCTCTGCAGTTGGAGCTTTTTCGGTTACTACTTCCAGATCTTCAGCAGTAGTCTGAGCCAGATCTCTATCCTGTACTAAAAGCCCACCAGTTACTTTTTTCATGCTGTATCCCGGTTTATCTCTATTAATAAAAAGGTCTCCAGTTTTTAAAATACGCATATTATCAGAACGATCTTTTAAAATTTCCAGAGCATCTTGCTCATAATCAGGTGCAATCACAACCTCAATAAATTTATCCTGATCGGCAATTTCTCTGGCTGTAGCTGCATCAATTATTCTATTAACAGCTACAATTGAACCAAAAGCAGATAAAGGATCCCCTGCATGTGCATTCACAAAAGCATCTTTTAAATTATCAGCTGCCGCCATTCCACAGGGATTAGCATGTTTAATTACTGCTGCTGCTGGTTTAGCTGCAAATTCTTTAATCAATTCTAAAGCTCCATCTGTATCATTTATGTTGTTATAGGACATACCTTTACCGTGCAGCTGCTCGGCAGTAGAAATCGATGGTTCATTCTGCTCATCTTCTAAATAAAAAGCTGCTTTTTGGTGAGGATTTTCTCCATAGCGAAGATCTTCTTTCTTATCATAGCGGTCCAGCAAAATTTCAGGAAGCTCTTTCTTTTCTTCTTCATCCAGCACAATTTCTTTTAAGTATTTTTGAATTCTCTGATCATATTCAGCAGTGTGGTGGAAAGCCTTATAGGCTAATTTCAGTTTCTGAGTTTTTGTTAAAGCTCCATTACCAATCTCCATCTCTGCTAAAAATTCGTCATAATCAGCTGGATCAACCACCACTGCCACATCATTATTATTTTTAGCAGCTGAACGAATCATTGTTGGACCACCAATATCAATATTTTCTATAGCTTCCTCTAAGGTTACATCATTTTTAGAAATTGTTTCAGCAAATGGATAGAGATTGCAGACTACAAGATCGATTGGCTCAATATTCTGAGCTTTAATTTCCTTTAAGTGCTGCTCATTATCTCTAACTGCTAAAATACCCCCGTGAACAGCTGGATGTAAAGTCTTAACTCTTCCATCCATCATTTCTGGGAAATTAGTTATTGTATCAATATCCGTAACTTCTATGCCATTTTCTTTTAACAGACGACCAGTACCACCGGTTGAAATTATTTCTACACCAAATTTTTTTAAACCTTTCGCAAAATCTATAATACCATCTTTATTGGAAACACTTAACAATGCTCTTTTAATTTTAGACAAAGTAATTTTTCCTCCCTTACTGATTTGATAAGCTTTACTGGCTTAAATTTATTTGTACTGATTTTACTGCAATCTGTGTTTTACTTTAAAATTTTAACTTTTCTTCCTTCAATTTTGATTCTCTCTTCTGCAATCAATTTTACTGCCTCAGGATAAATCTTATGTTCTTCTTTTAGGATTCTCGCTGCAAGATCATCAGCACTATCATTATCTTTAACTTCTACCACTGCCTGCTTGATAATTGGACCGGTATCCATACCCTGATCTACAAAGTGAACAGTACAGCCGCTGTATTTAACCCCATAATCAACAGCCTGTTTTTGAGCATCTAAGCCTTTAAAAGCAGGTAAGAGCGAAGGATGAATATTGATAATCTGATTTTTAAATTCTTTAACAAAAAGTGGTGATAAAATCCGCATATATCCGGCCAGAACTACAAGCTCAACTCCTGCATTTTTTAAGAGTCCAATTAGCTTTTTTTCGTAATCAGCCTTTGTTTCAAAATGAGCCGGATCAATAAATATATGCTCTACATTCTCATGTTCTGCTCGCTTTAAAGCACCGGCATCCTGATTATCACTGATTAAGAGTTTAACTTCGGCTGGAATCTTTCCACTTTTTATGTCATCAATAATTGATTGAAAATTTGAGCCTCTGCCTGAGGCGAAAACAGCTATGTTAAGCATTTTACACCTTCTTTATTTTATTTCGAGAGATGGGTCTCCAGCTCCTGCTTTTATTTTTCCAATTAAACATGCTTCTTCTCCCATTTCCTCGAGTTCTTTAAGTATTTTATCTTTATCAGCTTTATCTATAACTAAGGTCATTCCGATTCCCATATTAAAGGTTCTATACATTTCTCTTTCTGCAATCTCTCCTGCTTCCTGAATCAGCTTAAAAATCTGCTGTGGCTCCCAGCTCTCTTTCTTTATTTCAACTTTTAAGTCAGACGGCAAAATACGCGGTAAGTTTTCTATTAAGCCTCCACCTGTAATATGAGCAATCCCTTTAATTTTATATTTTTTTAGCAGAGCCAGTACAGTTTTTACATAAATCCTGGTCGGCTTTAGCAGTTCTTCTCCTAAATTGTTTTCCAGCCCTTCAACTTCTGCAGTATAATCAAAACCTGCTTTATCAAAAAGTGCTGCTCTAGCCAGGGTAAAACCATTGCTGTGCAGACCATTTGATTTAAGACCGATGACTAAATCACCAGCTTGAATTTTTTCTCCATTAATAATCTGATTCTGATCAACAATACCAACTGCAAACCCTGCCAGATCATATTCTCCCGGTTGATAAAATCCTGCCATCTCAGCGGTTTCACCGCCTATAAGAGCTGCTTCAGCCTGTCTGCAGCCGGCTGCAATACCTTTTACAATCTCAGCTGTTTTTTCCGGCTCCAGTTTTCCTGTTGCCAGGTAATCGAGAAAAAATAAGGGCTGAGCACCCTGAGCCAGTATATCATTAACCGACATCGCTACTAAATCAATTCCAATTGTGTTGTGGATATCGAGTTTAAAGGCCAGTTTAAGCTTGGTTCCCACTCCATCTGTGCCAGAAACTAAAACAGGCTTCTGATATCGACTTAAATCAGGTTTAAAAAGTCCACCAAATCCTCCCAGCCCAGTCATTACTTCCGGACCAAAGGTAGACTGCACATCTTTTTTGATTAATTCAACTGCCTGATTGCCGGCATCAATATCTACACCAGCTTTTTTGTAATCTAAACCCACTCTTATGCCTCCTCACTTAAGTAACGGCTGTCTATTGGATAATCTCCATCAAAACAGGCGGTACAGAATCCTAGCTCGACATCTGTTTTAATTGATTTGAGCATCCCTGCCTGACTTAAATAATGGAGACTGTCAGCTCCAATGCTTTTACTTATTTCTTCAACAGAATTACTGCTGGCAATTAGTTCCTGTCGACGAGAAGTGTCAAGCCCAAAATAACAGGGATGTTCAACAGGTGGTGAAGAAATTGCCATATGAACTTCTCTGGCCCCTGCTTCTTTTATTCGACCAATTATCTGTTTGCTTGTTGTTCCTCTAACAATTGAATCATCTACCAAAATCACTCTTTTATCTGCTATTATTTCTTTTATAGGAGACAGCTTAAGTCGAACTTTTAAATCTCTAATTTCCTGAGTTGGCTGAATAAATGTTCTTCCCATATAGCGATTTCTCAAAATGCCCTGAGCATAAGGTATACCTGACTCTTCAGAAAAGCCAAGGGCTGCAGCAATCCCTGAATCCGGTACAGGCACTACAATATCTGCCTCAATATCCATCTCGCGGGCCAGCTGCTTCCCCATTTCTTTTCTTGCCAGAAGAACATTCTGACCGGCAATATTGCTGTCAGGTCGGGCAAAGTATATATATTCAAAAACACAAAGGCTGGTACCATTTTCTCCAGTATAACGTCTGCTTTTAATTCCATCTTTATCAATTATTACTACCTCACCAGGAGCCACATCCCGCACAAACTCAGCTCCAACAATATCAAAAGCACAGCTCTCTGAAGCCACAATATAGCTGTTATCCAGTTTACCAATTGAAAGCGGTCTGAAGCCGCGAGGATCACGAATAGCAACCAATTCATCTTTGGTCATTGCTACCAGAGAAAATCCACCTTTAAGCTGATGTAAGCTCTGAATTAACGCTTCAACTATATCGTCTTCAAAAGATCGGGCAACCAGATGTGCAATTACTTCAGTATCTAAAGTGGAATGAAAAATTGATCCATTCTGCTCTAAGTTATTCCTTAATTCTGCACCATTGGCTAAATTACCATTATGTGCCAGAGCCAGATCACCTTTAACACTGTTGATTAAAATTGGCTGAGCATTAGCCAGTTTGCTGGATCCACTGGTTGAATAGCGAACATGGCCAATTGCCATCTCACCTTTTAAATTTCTAATATCTTCTTTCTCAAAAACACTTTCTACCAATCCCATACTTTTATGCAGATTAAAATTCCCCTGATAATTAGCACAAATACCTGCACTTTCCTGACCTCTGTGCTGGAGAGCAATCAGTCCGAGATAAGTTAATTCTGCTGCACTGCTTTCACCATCAGCATTAAAAATACCGAAAATGCCACATTCTTCACTCATTTTATCTTCACTTAACTCTGCCTGAGTTAAGTTTAAACCATTTAAACTATGCTGAACTATATTTTTCTGCTTCGATAAATTACAGCTTTTTCTCATCAATTTTCCTCCCTTAATGCTAAAACATAATTTAAAATTTATTTTTTTCCTAATCTAAATACCGGTTAAATTTACTATCAGCCCTGATCCAGATACCCCAGGCTGGAAATAAGCCTCTATAAAGTTATGTTTATATTGGTTTTTTGAAAGAAGAATATATTTAATGACTCTATAGTTTTATTCTAATTCAACTTAATTCTGATGGGGGATAAATAGCACCGAAAGGCAGAAAGCCCGGAGCTAATCACGCCACAGGAGGTGGCATTGATTAGGTAGTGCTATTTAGATCGAAAAAAGAATTTTAGTTGAATAATAAAAATATAATGGAGGTAAATATATCTGATTTCAAAAAATAATAATTAAAATATCAACTTACGTTGAAGCTTATTTCCAGTTTTGACCGGTAATCCGCTTATACATTTCATGATAAGCCTCTTCCACATCACCCAGATCACGGCGGAAACGATCTTTATCCAGCTTTTCTTTGGTTTCACTGTCCCAGAAACGGCAGGTGTCAGGTGTAATTTCATCGGCAAGGACGATCTCTCCCTCGTCAGTTTTCCCAAATTCAAGTTTAAAATCAACTAAATCTACATTTCGATCTTTTAAGAATTTAACTAATATATCATTAATTTTATGTCCAAGTGCAACTAATTTTTCCAGTTCTTCTCTCCCTGCAAGTCTTAAAAGTTCAATATGAGAAACATTGAGCAGTGGATCTCCCAAATCATCATCTTTATAGTAAAATTCAATTACTGTCTGTTTAAGTGGTGTCCCTTCTTCCAGACCAAGTCTTTTGGCAAGACTTCCAGCTGCAATATTACGCATTACAACTTCTAGCGGAATTATTTCTACTTTTTTAACTAGAGAATCACGCTCATTTAGTTCTTTAATTAAATGAGTTTTGATTCCCTTTTCTTCTAAGAGTTTAAAAAAGAAATTACTGATCTTATTATTAATCTCTCCCTTTTCTGCAATCTGACCCTTTTTCTGGCCGTCAAAAGCTGTTGCATCATCCTTAAAATGGACAATTACCTGATTATCCTGGTCGGTGCTAAAAATTTGTTTGGCCTTACCTTCATAGATCATTTCCTTTTTTTCCATCTTTATAAAACCTCCGTTTTGAGATCATAGTTAAATTTTTGCTGCCAATTATTAACTATCTTTTCGGTTTTCTGAGCTGCTATACCGGTATATTTTTCAGGTTTCAGAATTAATTCTTTCTGTTTTTCAGTAAATTTATTCCAGTAACCCTGAAGTTCCTGACTCTGATCAACCAGCTCTCTTAAAGAAAGATCTGTAGCCTGAGCCTTTAAAGTCAGCTTCCGTACTGCCTCATGTGCATCTGAATGTCCGGCGGCTGCTAAAAGAATATATAATGGTTCAGCTACAATCATCTTCTTATTCTGCTCAAAATTCTTTTCAATATTTTCCTGATCAACTGCCATCTTGGAGCTGACTCTGGTCAATCTGGCTGCTGCTGAAAGTAAGGCTGTTATCAGCTCTGGAATAAAACGGGAAGAAGCTGAATTGGTCAGATCACGCTGATGTTCAGATAACTGGTCCATATAAACTGTGGTCATCTGGGGCATAAAAGCCTTCCAGAGACTTTTTACATTTTCATAGTTAATCGGATTTCTCTTGTGAGGCATGGTTGAAGAACCAACCTGATCTTTGCCGAAATGCTCCCCAATTTCTGCAATTTCCGAACGCTGCAGCTGGCGCATATCATCAGCAAAGGCTGCCAGCACACTAAAGGTTGAAACCAGAGCGTGAATAAAATCTGTCATCGGCTCAGCCTGGACTATCTGGGTTGAATGCTCACCCGGCTTTAAACCAAGTTCAGCTAAAACTTCTTTTTCAAATTCTTCCGGATCTTCAAAAAAGATGCTGCTGGCATTATAGGCTCCAACTGCTCCGGCAAATTTACCGACAAGCTTATCTGCTTTAGCTTCAATTTCTTCTATTCTTTCCCCCAGGCGGGCCACATATTCGGCAATAGTAAAGCCAAAGGTCACCGGTACTGCATGCTGGCCGTGGGTTCTTCCAATCTGAACTCTATCCTTTTCTCTTAAGGCAATCTCTGTCCAGCTTTTATGTAATTCTTTTAATTTAGGTATGATCAATTCTGCAGCTGCCTTCTGATAGCGGAGGGAGTTGGCTGTATCTACAATATCATAAGAAGTAGCTGTAAAGTGAATATAAGGGCGGGTCTCTTTACTCACTTTTTTTTGAATACAGTTAACTAAGGCACGAATATTATGTTTGGTTTTTGCTTCCTCTGCGTAAACCTCTTCTGTAGTTAATTCTGCAATTGCTTTTTCTACTTCAGCCGGGGCCTTTTCCGGTGCCATTCCCCTCTTTGCCAGCACCTTAACTAAGGCCAGCTCAACCTCTGCCTGAAAAGCAATTGTTGCATTTTCCGAAAGGTATTTTCCAATCTCGTCAAAATTCTTTTTCCTCCTTGAGTAACGGTGATCAAGGGGACTTATATTGGCAAATATATCTCTAGTCTGCAAATTTTTCGCTCCTCTCAAGATAATCCTGATATCCCTGTTTCTCTAATTTTTCTGCTGTATCCAGCACCTTTTCTTTCATTTCCTGGCGGTATTCTTTCTGCTTTTGATTCAACTCTTCATCACTGCGGGCTAAAATCTGGACTGCCAGTAAGGCGGCATTTTTGGCCCCGTTAATCGCAACTGTGGCCACTGGAACTCCCGGCGGCATCTGGACTATTGAATAAAGTGAATCAAGTCCGCTCAACTTTGAAGTCTTAACCGGAACCCCAATTACCGGCACAGTTGTCACAGCAGCTACCATTCCCGGCAGATGAGCTGCACCTCCGGCTCCAGCTATAATTACATCTAAACCTTTTTCTTCTGCAGTCTCTGCATAATTATATAATCTATCCGGTGTGCGGTGGGCAGAAACAACTGTTAGTTCATATTCTACCTCAAATTGATCTAAAATTTCTGCTGCCTCTTTCATTACCGGCAGATCAGAATCACTGCCCATAATGACTCCTACTCTAGGCTTCATAAAATTTTACCTCCTTAATTTTTTGCTAATATATTCTATCTTAATTTTCAAATTTTATCATCTTCTATTTTGTTAATTAACTGCTTTAACTTCAAATTAAATTTCACCCTTAATTTCAATTAGCTGACTGGCCTCTAATGCTCTCTCAACAGCTTTATCTAAATTAGCTGCTGCAACTGTCAAATGACCCATCTTACGGCCGGGTCTGGAAATAGCTTTTTGATAAATGTGAACTTTTGCTCCTTCTACTGCCAGAGCCGGTTCCAGTCCAACTATCTCGGCCTTTCCTTCTTCTCCACTACCCAAAATATTGCGCATTACTGAAGGTCTAACTAAAGAAGTATCTCCCAGAGGCAGTCCCGTAATTGCCCTGACATGCTGTTCGAACTGTGAAGTTACACAGCCTTCAATTGTATAATGACCTGAATTATGCGGCCTGGGTGCAATTTCGTTGACCAGAAGCTGATCATCTTCTGTGACAAACATTTCTACACAAAAAATTCCTATTCCATCAAAAACTTTAAGTACTTCTATGGCAAATTCTTCCGCTTCTTTTTTTAGTTTAGCTGAAATCTGAGCCGGTACCTTTGTTTCATATAGTATATTATCCCGGTGATCATTTTCTCCTACAGGATAAACTTTCATTTCACCACTTAAACCTCGAGCTGAGATAATAGAGATCTCCTTTTTGAAAGGAATATATTCTTCTACCATCAATGAATTTTTCCCTGCTCCCAGTTCCTGAAAAGCGCTTTCTACCTCCGACTGACTGTCTACTAAGGCATTTCCCTTACCATCATAGCCACCAGTACAGCTTTTTAACATCAGCGGATAGCCAAAATCTTCAGCAGCCTCTTTAATATCTTCCTGACTTGTAACTTTTTTAAAATCAGGAACGGCTATCTTATCCTGTTTTAAGACGTTTTTTTGATGATATTTATTCTGAATGATTTCCAGGCTGCGGGCAGTCGGATAAATCTTATAATCTTCACTTTCCAATTCTTTTAAAACCTCAACATCAATATGCTCAAACTCATAAGTTATTAAATCAGATTTTTGAGCAAGTTTTCTAATTGCTTCTCTATCGTCAAAATCAGCAATAAGGTGCTCGTCAGCGATACTGTGGGCCGGACATTTTTTTGTGGGATCTAAAATTGTAACATAAAAGCCCATCTTCTTGGCTTCTAAAATCATCATTTTCCCAAGCTGACCACCACCAATAATTCCAATCTTCTGTCTGGTCTTATCTTTAAATTTCAAATTATACCCTCCAGCTTAAATTTATTTTCCCAGTGCTTTCTGGCCGATATCATTTCTAATATGGAAGTCTTCAAAATAAATTTTTTTTACCCCTGCATAGGCTTTTTCTATTACATCTTCCAGCTCATCTCCCATAGCAGTAACTGCCAGAACTCTACCTCCAGCTGTTAAAAGTTTTGCATCTTTAATCTCTGTTCCTGCCTGAAAAACAATTATATCTCCAGCTGATTCAGCTTCTTTAATACCTGTAATTTCTTTGCCTTTTTCGTATTTTATTGGATACCCTCCAGAGGCCATTACCACACAGAGAGCTTTCTTATTTTTCCATTTTATTTCAACCTGATCCAAATTACCTGAAATTACCGACTCCATTATATCAATTAAATCTGTTTCTAATAATGGTAGAACTACCTGTGCTTCTGGATCACCAAAGCGCACATTATACTCTAAAACTTTTGCTTTTCCATTTTTAATCATCAGTCCAAAATAAATTATACCTTTAAAATCAATACCTTCACTCTGCAGAGCTTTTAAAGTGGTCTCCATAATTTCTAATTTAAAATCTTCCAAAATTTTATCAGTTACAACCGGGGCTGGTGCATAAGCTCCCATTCCACCTGTGTTTGGACCTTTATCACCATTATAAGCAGGTTTATGATCCTGAGAAGCAATCATCGGTACTATAGTCTTGCCGTCACAAAAAGCAAGAATAGTAGCTTCTTCTCCTTCTAAAAATTCTTCAATTACAACTTTTTCTCCTGCCTGTCCAAATTTTTCGTCCTTCATGATTGTCTCAACTGCTCCAACTGCTTCCTCTTCTGTTTGAGCTACTATAACTCCTTTTCCTGCAGCTAGTCCAGAAGCTTTAACTACTATTGGAGCACCTATTTCTTTTACATATTCTACTGCTTTATTCGCTTCTGTAAAACTTTTATATTCTGCAGTCGGAATCTGGTATTTCTGCATTAGTTCTTTAGAAAAAGCTTTTGAACTCTCCAGACGAGCAGCACTTTGATTGGGGCCAAAAACATTAAGTCCGTGTTTTTCAAAAAGATCAGCTATTCCTGCCGCCAGAGGTGCTTCAGGACCAACTACTGTAAGATCTATTTTTTCTTTTAGAGCAAACTCGAGAAGTGCTTCTTTATTATTTTCAGCTATACATATATTTTCTCCAAATTCTTCAGTACCAGGATTACCTGCTGCTGTATATAATTTTTCTACTTTACTGCTCTGAACTATCTTCCAGGCCAGTGCATGTTCTCTTCCACCACTGCCAATAAGAAGGATTTTCATTCTATCACTCCTATTTCAATTTATTGGTACCGTCAATTTATTGGTACCGGGTACAATTGATACCTATTAGTACCGGGTACATGAAAACGTTTTTAGTACCGGGTACATAAATAAAACATAAATAAAATGCATAAACAAAATAAAAAGAGCCCAGGTAGGAAGACTCTACTTTCAATGAGTAGAACCTCCCCGCCTGGGCTTTTATCCCTTCGGTGTAATATATAAATATCTGTACCGCTTGGACCAGCCAGCCAAAATATTCTCTGCAGACAGCAGCAGAGCACCTTTTAAAGCTGCGGAAACCTAGGTACACTTCCCTCATAGTCGAAGCATTTACGGTGTTCGGTAGAGACTTGTGAGCCATATTCCCACTATTATATGAGGTACAAATTAAATTTTTAATTTTACAACTTTATCTTAACAGATGGTATTTAATAAGTCAATTTATATTAGACTCCAGAGTTTCAATATTATTTGAAATAATCTATACCAGCTTTAAATATCTTTTGATCTTTTTGACCTGTAATATTTTTGCAAACACTGCTGCCAATTCGTTCCGAATGAGCCATTTTACCCAGTATTCTCCCATCAGGACTGCTGATAGCTTCTACTGCCTCCATTGAACCATTAGGATTAAATTCTATATCCATAGAAGGATTTCCTTCAAAATCAACATATTGGGCAGCAATCTGACCATTTGCTCTTAGTTTTTCTATTAACTTCAAATCAGCTACAAAACGCCCTTCACCATGAGAAACAGGAACAGTATGGATATCTCCAACTTCTACATTGCTGAACCAGGGAGATTTATTAGATACAATTCTAGTTTGGATCATAGTAGAAACATGTCTGCCTATTGTATTAAATGTCAGTGTTGGAGAGCTATCCGTAAGTTCTCTTATTTCTCCATATGGCAGAAGACCAAGTTTAATCAGTGCCTGAAAACCATTACATATTCCCAGCATAAGTCCATCTCTTTTATTCAATAAATCCATTACCGCTTCTTTTATAACTGGATTCCGAAAAACAGCAGCTATAAACTTCCCTGAACCATCTGGTTCATCTCCCGCACTAAAACCACCAGGAAGAGCGACTATCTGTGATTGATTAATTAAAGCAGCCATTTTATTAATAGAATTTTCTATATGTTTCTCATTTAGATTTTTAAATACAAAAGTTTCGACCTCTCCTCCTGCTTCTCTAAACTGCCTTGCTGTATCATATTCGCAATTTGTGCCCGGAAAGACAGGGATCAATATCTTTGGACAGGCAGTACTAATATTTGCTCTCAATTCTTCAACTTTTTTGTATGGTTCAAATTTAAGCGCCTTAATTCTATTATTCTTTTCCAACTTAGTATTTTGCTCATGTTTTGGCTGAGTTGGATATATTTTTTCCAGAGGCATTTCCCATGCTTTTAAAGCATCTTCAATAGGAATTTCAATTTCATTTATTTTAAACTTTTCTCCGATATCTGTTCTGCCTAATATTTTATAATCATCAAAATAACTATCTAAATCAACTTCTTCTTTAATCTCGATTATTATCGCACCATATTCTGCTGTAAATAGTTTTTCTTCTTCTATCTGCTCTAAATTAAAAACAATTTTATTACCAAAGCTCATTTTGCTCAAAGCCTCTGCAATTCCTCCCATAGTGACAGCAGAAGCTGCAGGGATTTTATTATCATCAACCAAAGTTTTAACACTTTTAAAATTATTTTTCAATTTTTCTATATCAGGCAGTTCATCTTCTTTTCTATCTACAGGTAAGTACACGATCCTGTTTCCTGCCTCTTTAAATTCAGCTGAAATAACTTTGTTGGCATCAACTGTACAGACTGCAAAAGAAACTAAAGTAGGAGGTACATCTATATCTTTAAATGTTCCTGACATACTATCTTTACCTCCAACTGCAGGTAATCCAAATCTTTTTTGTGCAAAATATGCCCCAAGTAATGCACTAAAAGGTTTACCCCAGCGCTCTGGATTATCATAGAGGCGTTCAAAATACTCCTGAAAAGTAAATCTAATATTTCTATAGTCACCACCTGCAGCAGTGATTTTTGCAGCCGATTCTATCACAGCATATAATGCTCCATGAAAAGGACTCCAGGTTGTCAATTTAGGATTATATCCATAGCTCATTATAGTAGCTGTATTTGTTTCACCTTTTATGAGAGGTATTTTAGCAGCCATGGATTGGGCAGGTGTCAGCTTATATTTCCCACCAAAAGGCATTAATACAGTTCCAGCCCCAACTGTACTATCAAATTTTTCTACCAAACCTTTTTTACTGGCCACATTTATATCAGATAAATTTTTAAGCCACTTATCTTTTAGATTTTCTGTACCTTTTAATCTTTTATTTATATTATTTTTAAAATAATTTTTATCTACTGCTGGTTCTTTAACTTTTACTCTGCTTTTCTGTGAAGCACCATGTGTATCGAGAAAATCTCTGCTCAAATCAACAATATTATCGTTATTCCACTTCATGATTAAGCGCCTGTTCTCTTTTACCTCTGCTACAACTGTTGCCTCAAGGTTTTCTGCTTCAGCAAGTTCCATAAACTTATCAACATCATCTTTATCTACTACAACTGCCATTCTCTCCTGTGATTCTGAAATGGCAAGCTCGGTTCCATCAAGCCCTTCATATTTTTTGGGCACTTTATTTAAGTCTATTTCAAGAGAATCTGCTAGTTCACCAATGGCAACAGATACTCCACCTGCTCCAAAGTCATTACAGACTTTTATCTTTTTACTTGCTTTGGGATTTCTAAATAATCTCTGTATTTTTCTTTCAGTTGGAGGGTTACCTTTCTGCACTTCTGCACTGCTTTCTTCTATAGAATCTTCTGTATGGACTTTTGATGAACCTGTTGCTCCACCACAACCATCTCTTCCAGTTTTTCCCCCAAGCAAAATTATTTTGTCCCCATTTTCTGCACTACCTCTTACTACATTTTCTTTAGGTGCTGCAGAAATCACCGCACCTATTTCCATATGTTTGGCAATATACTTCTCATCATATATCTCATCTACTATACCTGTTGCAAGTCCTATCTGATTTCCATAAGAACTATATCCATCTGCTGCTTCCTGTACAATCTTCTTTTGCGGCAGTTTACCAGTTAATGTTTTTTCTACTGGAGTTCTCGGGTCTCCTGCACCTGTAACACGCATTGCCTGATAAACATAAGAACGGCCTGACAGGGGATCTCTAATTGCTCCTCCCAGACAGGTTGCAGCTCCACCAAATGGTTCAATTTCTGTTGGATGATTATGTGTTTCATTTTTGAACATAACTAGCCAGTCTTCTTCTTTTCCATCAACATCAACTTTCACTTCTATGCTTGCAGCATTAACCTCATTTGAAATTTCTAAATCCTCAAGCTTACCTTCTGCTCTCAATTCTTTCATTGCCATTAGAGCAATATCCATTAAAGAAATATCTTTTTCTTTTCCAGCATATATCTTCTGTCTTCCTGCCAGATATTCTTTATAGGCTTTTTCTATCCCTTCAGTAAACTTACTTTTTTCTATTTCAACATCTTCAATTTTGGTCAAAAAGGTTGTATGGCGGCAGTGATCTGACCAGTAAGTATCAAGTACCCTTATTTCTGTTATAGTTGGATTTCTATTTTCTTCATCCCTAAAATAACTTTGTGTGTGTTTTAAATCCTCTATGCTCATGGCAAGTCCTAATTCTTCTAGCATTTTATTTAATTCTTCTTCATTTTTATCTATAAATTTATCAATTATATCTACTTTTTCCGGGATATTATAATCTCTTTTAAGTTTATCGGGTTTTTCTAATTTTGCTTCTCGCGAATCAACCGGATTTATATAATATTCTTTTATCTTTTTAATTTCTTTATCAGAAAGATCTCCTTTTAAGATAAAAACCTGAGCTGTTTTAACCTGAGGGTTTTCTCTGCTGTTTAAAATCTGAATACACTGTTCTGCAGAATCGGCTCTCTGATCATATTGCCCAGGAAGATATTCTACTGCAAATATCTTTTCATCACTTTTGATTTCCAGCTTATCATAATATATATTATCAACAGGTGCTTCTGCCAGAATTATTTTACAGGCATCTGTAAAGGCAGAATCAGAAATATTAGAAATATCATATCTATTTAAAATTCTTATATCTTCCAGCTTATCAAGTGATAAACTCTTTCTAAAATCACTTAAAATATTTTCTGCTTCTATATTATATCCATCCTTTTTTTCCACATAAACTCTTTTGATTTCTGACATGTTTTTAATCTCCTTTTTTGGATTATTGGATTTTTTAACACCATTTTAAAAAAATTAGCTAAAATCCATCCAGTGTCAGCCTTACTTTTCAATTTGATTATATTCTGATATAATTAAGAAGTAAAATTAATGATTCTAATATGTTTAATAAGGAGAGCTAATTAATGTTTAATTATGAATTATACAAGGTCTTTTATTATGTTGCCAAATATTTAAGTTTTTCTAAAGCTGCTTCTAAACTCTATATTTCCCAGTCAGCAGTTAGCCAGAATATAAAATCTCTGGAAAA
>JBNJGL010000059.1:0-13869 GCA_051747745.1 Bacillota bacterium
GCGGCACCTGTTTTTAAAAGTTATTCTACGCTTATTGCTGCAGTTGCAATGCTTGCATTAGGAGTAGTTTCTTTCCAGCTTCTTTAAAAATTAAAATATGGTTCTTTCATAAAAAGGTTATTTGCGTCTCTAACTCATTAAGGTTGATTAACGAAAAATGCCTAATGTTCCGCAAATACCCTTTTTGTGGACACATCAAAATATATGTTTTAGATTATATTCTGTCAATTTTAGAAAAGCTCACTTTTAAGTGGGCTTTTCTTTATCCTGTTTTAAATGGTATAATTAGTACAATATCAATTTTATGGGAGAGATATATTATGAAGATTTTTGTTACAGGTGGGGCAGGATTTATAGGTAGTAATTTCATTCATTATATAATGGATAACTATGATGACAAGATAATTAATTTTGATAAATTAACATATGCAGGCAATTTAAAAAATCTGGAAGATATAGAAACAGACGATGATTATAAATTTTTTAAAGGCGATATTCTAAATAAAGCCCTGATGAGAGAAATATTTCTAAAAGAGGATATTGATTATATAGTTAATTTTGCGGCTGAATCTCATGTGGACAGGAGTATTAATGATTCTTCTAAGTTTATTAAGACCAATGTTGAAGGAACCCATAATCTTTTAGAACTGGCACTTGAATTCGATATAAAAAAATATGTTCAGATATCAACAGATGAAGTGTATGGTAGTTTGGATGACAGAGGATTTTTTAGAGAAACTGATATTTTAAATCCAACAAATCCATATGCTGCATCCAAAGCTGCGGCAGATATGATAGTTAATTCTTTTTATAAAACTTATGATCTTTCTGTAAATATATGCAGATCATCCAATAACTTCGGTCCTCATCAGCATCCAGAAAAGCTAATACCACTCTGTATATTTAATGCAATTGCCGGCCACAAACTGCCGTTATATGGAGATGGGAAAAATATTAGAGATTGGATATATGTCAAAGATAACTGTAGAGCAATAGATATGATTATGAGAAAAGGGAAAGCAGGAGAAATATATAATATTGGAGCCGGAAATGAAAAAACAAATTTAGAAGTGGCAGAAAATATTCTTGAAATTTTAAATAAAAATATAAATTTAATAAAATTTGTTGAAGATAGAAAAGCACATGATTACCGTTATGCTTTAAATACAGAAAAAATACGAGAAGAACTTAACTGGGAGGTAGAGTGGAAATTTTATTCTGCACTTGAAAAGACAGTTAACTGGTATTCTCATCATTTAGACTGGTGGGGTAATTGATTAAAATCTTTTTATTTTGCGAAAACTCTTGTTATAGTCTATAAATCATAATATAATATATTAAGAACATTAGTCAAAAATCATTTCTAAATATAAGGTAATCTAAATTATGTTTAGAAATTAAAATGAAAAGATAATCAAGAATATATGAGAACTCAAAAAATGAAATAGGAAGGGATATTTATGCATATTGAAAGTCTGGAATACTTTCAGAAAATTGCTGAATTTAAAAGCATATCAAAGGTGGCAAACTCTTCACATATTTCACAGCCAGCCTTGAGTCAGCAGATACAGAAGCTGGAAGATTCGCTTGGAAAACAGCTTTTTTTGCGAAGCAATAGGGGAGTTAAATTGACTGAAGCTGGAGAAATTGTTTTAAAGTATGCAGATAATATTATTAGAACATATAATAAAATGTTATCTGAGCTGACCGAACAGGAGAACGAAGAAATTAAAATTGCTGGAGAATACACTATTGCAACCTACTGCCTGCCCTGTGCACTTTTAAATATGAGATTTAAATTTCCCGGTCATAATTACAATTTGATTTCTGATAATTCGGCTAAAATAGAGCAGGATGTAATGAATGATATTTATGAGATAGGATTTATAACAAAACCAATAGAAGAAAGTGATCTTATAGCCGAAAAAGCTGTAAACGAAAAAGTGGTACTTATATCACCAAACAGCTATCAGCTTCCAGAAAAAATAAAGCTGATGGATGTTCTGGATCAGAAATTTATAGTATTAAAAGAAGATTGTATAATAAAAGAAAATTTTAAAAAAGCACTTAAAAATATAGATTACAATTTTGAAAATATAAATATTATTTCTCGTCTGGAATCTACAGAAGCAATTAAAACACTTGTCCGCAGGGGATTTGGTGTAGCTTTTGTTCCATATAATGCTGTTAAAGAGGAATATGCTGCCAATGATTTTCAGATATCACGTGTCAGTGATTATAATCTTGATTATGATATATTTATTATTCACAAAAAACCGGAATTTCTGAGTGAACCGGTAAAAGAATTTATAAACAGCTTTAAAGCCCTTGGCAAACATATTTGTTATTAAAGATTGGAGCAATAAATAAAATTATGAAGATTCCTTTTAACAAAATTTATTTAACTGGAAATGAAATAAAATATATACAGGATGTACTTAACAGGGGCCAGTTAAGTGGAGATGGATATTATACAAAACAAGCTGCCACACTGCTTAAAAATAAATTTAACTTAAATGAAGTTTTTATGACAACTTCTGGAACACATGCTCTGGAGATGGCAGCAGAGCTTATTGATTTAAAAGACGGTGATGAAGTAATAATGCCGTCTTTTACCTTTACGTCTACTGCCAATTCTGTGCTGCTTAAGGGAGCAGAGGTTGTATTTTCTGAGATATGTGAAGATACTTTAAATCTGGATCCGGAAAAAATAGAACAGCATATTACCGAAAAAACAAAGGCGGTAATACCCGTTCATTATGCAGGTGTTTCCTGTCAAATGGATGAAATAAAAGAAATTGCAGAAAAATATAACCTTTATATAATTGAGGATGCAGCTCATGCAGTTAATGCCCGTTATAAGGGTGACTATCTTGGTGGCATAGGAGATTTTGGATGCTACAGTTTCCACGGAAGTAAAAACTATGTCAGTGGTGAAGGTGGGGCTCTTTTAATAAATTCCAGAAATAAAGATTTAATAGAAAAAGCAGAAATAATAAGGGAGAAAGGAACAAATAGGTCCAGTTTTTTGAGGGGAGATTTAAATAAATATACATGGATAGATAAGGGCTCAAGTTATCTTCCTTCAGATCTATTGATGGCTTTTCTTCTGGCTCAGCTTGAGGAAATGGAAAAAATTAAAAATATGCGCAAAAAAATATATAATTACTATTACAGAAGATTTAAAAAGTTTACGGAATATCCTTTTTTGGATTCTATGTCTTATATTCCGGAATACTGTGACAGCAGTTATCATATATTTTTTTTAAAATTTAATACCCGCGAAAATAGAGATTATGTAATAGAAAATTTGAAGAAAAAAGGTATTAATGCTGTGTTTCATTATATTCCACTGCATTCTTCACCAATGGGCAAAAAAATTGGATATAATAAAGAGGATTTCTCTATAACAAATAGAGCAGCAGCAACTATAGTTCGTCTGCCTCTATATCCTTCTCTAACTGAAAATGAATTGTTCTATATAGCAGATAGTTTAGAAAATATTTTTTGTGATTTAGATTAGTGGGGTGTGTGAAAATGTCAGCATTATTTTCGGTAGTTATTCCCGTATACAATGGGGAAAACTCTCTGGAAGAACTTTATCTGCAGATTAAATTAACTCTTGAAAAAATAACAGACCAATTTGAAATAATAATGGTAGATGACAGCAGCCAGGACAAAAGTTACAGCAAAATAAGAGAACTGAGCAGAAGAGATACGAGAATAAAGGGGATTAAATTATC
Source organism: Bacillota bacterium (assembly GCA_051747745.1). Classification (GTDB taxonomy): domain Bacteria; phylum Bacillota; class Halanaerobiia; order Halanaerobiales; family Halanaerobiaceae; genus QPJE01. Next base: position 3,744 of record JBNJGL010000059.1, read on the forward strand.
TAAAAATTTTGGCCAGCAGAATGCACTAATCTGCGGCTTTAATTATGTTAATGGAGATTTTATTATAACAATGGATGATGATCTTCAGCATGAACCAAAAGATATTATTAAGCTGTACAGAAAAATTCGAGAAGGGTATGATGCTGTATATGCTCTTCCAGAAGATAGGGGATACAGTTTTTACAGGCGGCTGGGTTCAAAACTTACCAATTATCTTTTTGACCTGATAACAGATAAAAATAGCAGGATAAGGGTCAGCAGTTTTAGAATAATGAACAGAGATCTTGTAAATAAAATAATAGCAGAAAAAAGTTCGTTTGTATATATCTCTGCGATTTTATTAAAATATACAGATAAAATTGCCAACATATATGTTTCCCACAGTGAACGAAAATATGGAGATTCGAATTATAATATTTTTAAGCTTGCCAGTTTATTTTTAAAGCTGTATATTTATTATGGTAACCTTTCTTTTTTACAGTATTTGCGCAGATATAAAGATCAATACATAATTGAGGAAACTACTTACAATATTAAGTAGCTGATAAAATATAAATACTGCAAAAAATAAATTAATAAACTTGATAACATCAAGAATTTTGTGTAAATAAATTAGTACCTTTCTTCGAACAGTTTTTTTTATAAAAAGAAAAGATAAGATATCAATAATTTTATTATCTAAGGGTGAATAAAATGAAATTGCTTGTACTGGGTGGGGGAAGTGGACAGATAAGTATAATCAAAAAAGCAAAAGAAATGGGTCATCAGGTTATTGTGTCTGATTATTATGAGGATGCACCCGGGAAAAAACATGCTGATTATGGAGAAACTGTTAGTACATTTGATATTAAATCTAATATAGAGGTAGCCAAAAAATACTGTGTTGATGGAGTTTTAACTTCTGGAACAGATCAGCCGGTATATACTGCGGCCAGAATAGCTGAAGAACTTAATCTGCCGGCATTTTTATCTGCAGATACAGCATTAAAAGTAACTAATAAAAAGGAAATGAAAAAAGTATATAAAAAAGCAGATATTCCTTCAGTAAAATACAGGTTTCTGCAGCAGAATTTTTTAGATAGCGAACTAAAAAATTTTTCGTTCCCGGCTGTAGTTAAACCTCTGGACAGTCAGGGCCAGCGAGGAGTCTTTAAGCTGAACAGTATCGAGGAAGTAAGAAAGCGTTTTGCAGAAGTATTAAGCTTCTCCAGAGAAAATAAAATTTTGATAGAAGAATATTATAATAGTGGAGAAATTACAGTAAGTGGATGGGTCAATAAAGGAAAATTAAAAATTTTAACTATAACAGATAGAGTAACTTACGAAACCGGACCACATATAGGTATCTGTACAGCACATGTTTTCCCTTCAAAATTTCTATCTGAATATCATCAGGAAATAAAAAGCATGTCAGAAAAAATAGTAAAAGCCTTTCAAATTAAAAATGGACCGATATATTTTCAAATGTTAATTGGTGATAATGGTATAAAGGTTAATGAAATCGCCTGCAGAATCGGTGGTGCTTATGAAGGTGATTTTATGCCATCACTGACAGGAGTTGATATTCTTGAGATGATGGTAAATTTAGCATTAAATCAGAAGATAGATTACAGTTCGCTAAACAGATATCAATTAAAAGAAAACCAAAACTGGCTTTCTGTACAGCTGTTTTTTGCACTTCCCGGCAGGATAGCAGATATAAGTAGTACTGAAGAAATTCTCGGTTTGGATGGTGTTTCTCAAATTGGATTTAATTTTAAAAAAGGTGATAAAATAAAGAAAATAGAAAATGCCACTGAGAGAGCAGGGTATTTTATTGTAAGAGCAGGGAGCAGAGATGAATTAAAAGAACGGCTCAAAGAAGTTTACGACAGACTTAAAATTGTGAACGATCAGGGAAAAAACCTTATTATAAGAGAAATAGGAGAAGTGCTTTAGAAATTATTTTTTTATAACCTTATAAATTTTTACAGACCAGTTTTTTTCACCAATATATCTTACGATACGAACAGCATATGTTTTATCGTTAAATTGATATATAAGTTGAGTATTATTATGCAGGTATTCTTTCATCTCATTATAATAAGGGTAAAGATTTCCATAAAGAATATTCCATTCTGGACGTGTATTATAGATAAAATCCATTTCTTCAGGATAAATAATATATTCAATATTATTTTTGTCTATATATTCAGCAAAAGAAAGATTACTTTTCTCCAGATAAGATAAATTTCTATAATCAAATAAACTGCCATCTTCAAAATAGTAATTACAATTTAGGTTGGCCAGAACATTATCCTCTGCTTTAACAGCAGAGGATATATTTTTGAGATAATCATCGTAATCAGTATAAGTATCATTAATAACAGCAGAAAAACTGTTTGCTGATATTATCAAAAACAGAATCAGTACAGCAGAACAGGCATATTTTAATTTAAAGCCGGCAGAAAGTTTGGTGATCAGCAGATAAAATAATGGAAAAATAAATATTATAGAAGTTTGATTATAGCGGCCAATAATTATATAGCCAAGATTGATGGAAATAATGGAAATTAACAAAATAAATATTAACTTATTTTTATCTTTAATCCATTTAATTAGGCCGACGGCAAAACTGAAAAAAAATAGGGTGAGCTGTATTTTTATGGGAGGTATATAATAAGTTCCACTCACTCTATAAAAAATCTTTTTGTAAAAATAATCAAGGCTGTCAAATTTACTGGAAAAGGTATTTAAAACTCCCAGGCTTTTTCCATATCTAGCATAGTTTATAAAGAAATCAGCATCAAAGCCCAGACTAATCAATATATATATAACAGCAAAAAAAGCAAGAGTGAGGGCAAAAAGTAAATAATTTTTTAAATTTACAGACTCTGAGTTAAATAAAGCATATGTATAAAGCAGGATAAAAGGCAGTGAAATAATAAAAATATTTGGATGAATTCCCATACTTATACCCAGAATACAGGCCAGAATAAAGTCTTTATGATATGCTTTAGTTTTATCGTAATTTACATCATGCCGATAAACAGATTTATTATTCAGCAAAAAATAATATAGAGCAGCCAGAAAAACAAATATTAGAATTATCTCCTGTCTGGCAAAATGTGAACTATAGATGAAGTGAATATCAAAAGCCAGCAGAAGCACTGTAAGATATCTCAAAATATTATTATCAATAAAGATTTCTGACAGTTTGTAGAAAAAATAGAGCGATAGAGTACCAAATATGAGTGAAATTAATCTAAAGGTAAAGATATTATAAGTAAAAAGCTTAATAAAAATTATTTGCAGAAAATGAAAAATAATTTTCACAGCGTGAGGACTGCGTGGATAAAGATCAAAAAAAGGTTCAGAAACAGCAAAACTCTTCTGATTGAGCATATGGCGTGATAGGCCGCTCAGCCATGCTTCATCGGAGTGGACAAAAGGAAATTCATCTAAAAACAGAAGATTAAATGCGAAAAAAATTATAATTATAAAATATATGGGTTTTATTTTTTTAAGATAATTCATTTTTTAACCTCATTTAAGATTTGTTTTATTTCGCTTCCAGTATACCATTTAATTATTCAGAGCTGCAAGTAAAGCTATTTATTAGATAATCGAATGTACTATTTAAAATAGTTATACCTATAAACACACTTTGTGTTTTATAATATATATAGATTGTTCTAAATTTAACAATATACTTTAAATTCTGGAGGTGAAGAAGTGAAAAAATTATCAATTTTGTTGTTAATTCTTTTAGCTTTTTCTTTGATTTTAACAGGTTGTACAGGTAATATAACTTTTCCTGGTGAAGTTAACCAGGATATAATTACAGCAGATGAGGCTTTAAAGATGATTGAGGACGAAGAGGTAGTAGTGGTTGATACTCAAAATTCTGGTGATTTTGAAGATCAGCATTTAGATGGTGCGGTTAATATTGCCAGAAGTGATATAACTACTTTTGGTCCTTTTCCAAATATGCTTGCATCAGCATCTAAGATAGAATCTACTTTAGGTAAAAATGGTATAGGCAATAAGACAAAAGTACTTATCTATGATAATAATAATAATATGGATGCAGCTCGTCTGTGGTGGACAATGCTGGTTTATGGACATGATACAGATAATATGAAGGTTATCAGTGGTGGTTTAAGTGCCCTGGAAAGAGCAGGAGCCGACTTTACTGCCGGTGATTATGAAGTAGAAGCAGCAGAATATTCAGCATCTGAAAAAAATGAAGAATTTATAGCAGATAAAGAGGAAGTTCTTGCCCAGGCTAATAATCCTGCTGAAGATGTAGTAATACTTGATGTGAGAACTCTGGCAGAGGTTAATGAAGGAATTATTCCAGGTGCTGTTCATGTAAATTATGTTGATAATAATAAGGATAATGGAGAGTTTTATCCTGCAAGCTATATTCAGAGATATTATCCCGACCATGACATAACACCTGATAAAGAAGTTATTATGTACTGTAAAACTTCTATTAGAGCAGCACAGAGTTTTCTTGCTCTGCACAATGCTGGATACAGAGATTTAAAAATCTATGATGGTGCATGGATAGAATGGTCATCAGATGGTTCTACTCCTAAGGCTGTACCTACAGGTGCACCGGCAAAACCCAGTGCACAGGATGGTTCTTAAAAGAAATAAATAGTTCTTAACTGATAGATATCAAATTCTGTGGTTAAGAACTTTTATTTGATAAAGTTTGTGAAAAATATGGTAATGTATTGTAGCTTTACGATTTAGTTTAAAAAATTATTATTAAAAAATCTAGGAGGAATAAAATGAAAAAAAGAATAATTTTCACAGCTGTTTTTGTTGTAATGGCTCTAGCACTCTCTACTTCTGCTTTTGCGGTTTCAGATGCAGTAGAAGATGCAGTTAATGGTTATTTTGCAGATTTGCCTTCCGATAATTCTATGATAGGTGAAGCAGAGTTTGTTGAAAAAGTTAAGTCTGGCGAAGACCTCTTTGTTTTAGATATAAGACAGCCTGATGTTTATAATGAAGGACATGTTAAAGGTGCAGTTAATTTACCCTGGGGACCTGATGCAATTGCTGATAATTTAGATAAGATGCCTGGAGATAAAATTATTTATGTTTATTGTTATACAGGTCAGACTGCTAATCAGACTGTAGGACTTTTAAACTTTGCTGGTTTTGAAGCGAAATCAGTTAAATTTGGCTGGAATTTAGGTATTTCGAAAGTAGAAGGATATGAAGATTCTGTTGAAACTTCCAGCAATAAACTAACTGAAGTTACAGATTTTGAAATCAATTCTGAAATTAAAACAGCAGTAGTAAATTATTTTAAAGGTCTTGCTGATGTTCAGGGTTCAATGTTTAAAAATTATAAAATTAGTGAAGATAATTTGAAAATGATTCTAGGTTCAGATGGAATGATGGTTGTATCTATTAGACAGCCAGGTGCTTATTCTGAAGGTCATATTGAAGGAGCAGCTCTTATTCCATGGGGTGCTGGTATGCAGGAAAACTTTGGTCAGCTGCCTAAGGATCAAAAATTAGTTGTTTACTGTTATACCGGACAGACAGCAGGACAGACAGTTGCTGGATTAAGAATGCTTGGCTATGATGCTGTATCTCTTAACGGAGGAATGGGTACTTCTGCTAATGCACCATATGGATGGTCAAACAAAGGTTATGAAGTAGTGAAGTAAATAAAATATAATTAACTTATAAAAACAATTTAAATTTATAGGTTGATTTCAGTAGAAATAATTATATAAGATAAAAAAAGAGCAGGGTTTATTCCTGCTCTTTTTTAAATACAAATTATTCATTTACCTGACTGTGGATTAAATCCAGGATTTCATGTTTGATTTTAAAATATTGATCTGTATACATAGCATCTTTAGATTTTTCTTTAAAAATTTTGTGTGTAAAATTGACATTGAATTCTTTAATTATCTGCCCGGGACAGGTTGACATTACAACTATCCTTGTTGCAAGTGATAGAGCTTCATCGACATCATGGGTTATAAAAAATATAGTGCTGTTATTTTCCTCCCATATATCTCGAATCAGATTCTGCATATTATCTCGCGTAAGTGCATCCAGGGCACCAAAGGGTTCATCCATCAGTATAACCTGAGGGTAGTTTGCCAGTACTCTGGCAAGTGCAACCCGCTGCTTCATACCTCCGGAAAGTTCAAAGGTAGCCTTATTTTCTAAACCGCTGAGATTAACTTCTTCAAGAAAGTATTTTCTTATTTTTTTTATCTCATCATTTGGTAGATTTCTCATTTTTGGTCCAAATTCAACATTGTCTTTGACACTCATCCAGGGATAGAGTGTTGGAGACTGAAAAACAACTCCTCTGTGCCAGTCGGGTCCTTCAATTATCTTCCCCTGCATTTTAATTGTGCCGGAACTGGGTTTTACATAGCCGGCAATAGTTTTTAGAAGGGAGCTTTTACCACAGCCAGAGGGACCAAGAACACAGATGAATTCCCCTTTATTTATTTCAAGATTGATATCTTTTAGAGCCAGAGTATAGTTTTTATTTTCTCCATATTCTAAACTCATATTTTCTATTGTAATTAAACTTTCACTTTGAGCAGACATATAAATATATCCTTTCTGGATTTATATAATTAATTATCGTTCTCCAGCGACATTTTTATATATTCAGGATTTACATACTGATTAAATTCTTCCTGAGAAGGAGAAACATCTATTGAACCCTGATTCTTAAGAAAATCAGAAGTATCTTTCATTACTACAGCAAAATTTCCGGGTTCTTCTTCTGTGCCAAAAAAATCTTCACTTAATAATTCTTCTCTTGTTTTCCAGGTGGTTCCGCGCATCTGGTGAAGGGTAACTTCTGCTTCCAGTCCCAGTTCATCACCAGCTATTTCTGCTGCTTTTTGTGGATCATTTCTATAAATATCTCCAGCTTTGGTCAGAGCAGAGATGAAATCAGCAGTCAGTTCTGGATAGTCTTCTGTAAATCCTTTTCTTGCAACTGCAACATTGGCAGTTATATAGCCTTTTTCAGCCATTACTTTACTGTCGGTTAAAGTATAGCCTTTTTCCAGTAGATTTTCAAGTGTTGGCTGCCAGGTATAGGCAGCTTGTATGTCTCCCCGCTCCCAGGCCGCTACTATTTCGGCAGTCTGCATATCCAACAGCTGAACCTGATCTTCTATACCTGCTTCTTTTAGTACATTTAAAAGAATATAGTGGGAAGTAGAAGCAAATGGTACAGCAACTCGCTCTCCGACCAAATCTTCAACTTTTTCTATACCTGAACCATTTTTAACTGCTAGAGCTTCATTTTCGCCAAGAACTTCGTGTATCCAGATTAGTTCTACATTTAGCTCCCGGGAGAGAGCAGTTATAGCATTGGTATTTCCCATAGTTGCAAAGTCTATACTTCCAGAAGCAAGAGCCTGATTTGCCTCCACACCTGAATCAAAGACTGTTGTATTAACTTCAATTCCGCGTTCTGTAAAATAATCATCAAAATATCCCTGGGCAAGTGCAATAGTCTCATCATTTGGAACCCGCAGTATACCAATATTTATTTCTTCCGGCAGTGATAATTCTTCCTGACTGGATTGATCCTGGCTGCTGCAGGCAGTTACTGCCACAGCCATAACTGCAATTAACAGCAGAAAAAATACTTTTTTTACATTTTTTTTATTCATTTTTAGACCTCCATAAGATTGACTTATAATATGCTTAAAGTTTTTGAGTCAAACAATTAGTTCAGGATTAAATTTTCATTCAGTATATTAAATATGACCTTTCCAGAAGATAATTTTTCTTTCTAAAAATCTTAATCCAGCATCAATAATTACACCTGTTATTCCCATAATAATTATACCTACAAAGATTACATCACTTTTTAAAAAATTCGAAGCATCGAGAACCATCCATCCTATTCCAGAGGTTGCAGCAACCATTTCCGAAGAAACAAGTGTTGTATAGGCCACACCAAAAGCTGTTCTGATACCGGTAAATATTTCCGGAAGAGATGCAGGAAGTACTATTTTAAAAAATACGTCTCTCTGTCCTGCTCCAAGAGATTTGGCACTTAGAACAAAATCCTGATTCAGCTTCCTTACAGCAGAAACACATGCAATATAAATAGGAGCAAAAGCAGCAAGAAAAAGAAGTACCTGTTTGGATGTATCATCAATTCCGAACCACAGCACCAGAATTGTATAATAGGCAAGGGGAGGAAGTGGACGATAAAACTCGACTACAGAATCTATAACAGCTTCTACTTTATTAAAATAACCGCTCAAAAGACCAAGGGGAATAGATGTTAATATTGCAAAAAATAGTGCTACAAATAATCGCTTAAAACTTGCTCCTAAATGAACCCACAGCGGTACTTTATTATAACCTTCGTCCATGATTCTCAAAAAGGCCTTCCAGACTCTTGCTGGTCCGGGAAGAAGAGTAGGAGTAAAAATTTTTAGTTCAGTTATTATAAACCAGAGTAAAAAGATAGAAATCCAGGTTGTAACTGTTAATGCCTTTTCTGTTCTGGTTTTTTTATTCCTGTCTCCACCTTTAGAACCTAAAGAAGTTTTTTTATTTGATGATATATTTTTTTCTTTTTTTGAATTATCTTTTTTCAGCATTTTTTACACGTCCTTATAATTTAAACACATATCTGATATTAAAAGCAGATATTATCATAAAAGATATCATATTTAGAAAAAATTATCAATTTAAAAGAAAACAATACAATAATAGATCTAATTTAATTTGTTCACCCACTGGAGCAAATATCAGCTGACAAAAAATTTCGGATTATCTGCAGATTTAAAAATTAAGAAATATATGAAATGCAATTTTATAAAATTTGTAAACTTCTGCTGGGCAGTTGATAATATAATAAATGATTAAAAAGACCACCAAGTATAACCCTGATGGTCTTAGCTTTATAAGCGTCATTCATCTGAAAACATTAGATGTCCACACATAATTATATTTTATTACTTTTTAGTTAAAGTTATATTCTGTTACAATTTTTTCTCGATCTGTTGTCTGATCCAGATAATATTCGTAGCAGCAGATTCCGAGGAATGATCCTGAGATATTATAAACATTATCATAACCCATTCCCTGTAGAGCCATTAAAGCATTGTAACTTCTCTGTGCTGAACGGCAGTGTAAGTATACAGGTTGATCTTTAGGTATTTCATCAACTCTATCTCTCAGCACACTTAATGGAATATTAACAGAATTTACAAGGTGTCCTTCTGCATATTCTTCCTCTTCACGGACATCTACTATAAATGCATCATTTTCTACAAGTTCTCTTACTTCTGTAACTCTAACCTGTTCAAATACTCCATTTAAAAGATTCAATCCTACAAGTGCTGCATGGTTAACAACATCTTTTGCTGTACCAAATAAAGGAGCATAACACAGTTCCATTTCTTTGAGATCTTCTAATGTTCCTCCCATTAAAATGAGTGTTGCAATTACATCTATTCTCTTGTCGACATTACCTTTACCTACAGCCTGTGCACCAATAACTCTTCCTGTTGGGTATTCATAAAGAAGTTTAAAGTGCATTGGATTGCTTTCCGGCATTAAACCAACTTTATCTCCAGGTATAATATATACAACATCATAAGAAATACCAGCTTCTTTTGCAGTTTTTTCGTTTAAACCAGTAGAAGCAGCATTTAAGTCAAAGATTCTAACTATTGAGGAACCAATAGTTCCGTTATTTCTATGAGGAATACCATAAATATTGTCAGCAGCAGCTCTTGCCTGTCTCTGGGCTGGCCCTGCTAAAGGTAATCTTGTTTTTTTGTGGGTGAGTCTGCAGTAAACTTCTATAGCATCTCCAACCGCATAGATATTATCATCATTTGTCTGATAATTGTGGTCAACTTTAATTCCACCGGTTTCTCCTATTTCCAGTCCGGCATCTTTAGCCAGATCTGTTTCTGGAGAAACACCGATTGCCATCACAACAGTTTTAGCATCAATTTCTTTTCCCGATTTTAGAATTATGGAATCATCGGTTATTTCAACAAGGGCATCATTTAAAACAAGGTTTACGTCTTTATCATAAAGTTCTTTATGCAGCAGCTGTGCCATATCGAAATCAAAAGGAGCCATTACCTGATCCATTGCT
>JBNJGL010000060.1:0-13786 GCA_051747745.1 Bacillota bacterium
TTCTTTAATAAGTTCTTCTGCCTTTGTATTGAGGAGAATTTCTACACCATTTTCCTCTGCCTGATCTCTTAGAGTATTTATAAATCCTGTTCCAACTGGCTCACTGGGAGCATGACTTCTGGGCCATAATGCACCAAGCACAGTAAATACTTCATCTTCAAACTCCATGCCCATACTTTCCAGCCACTCTATTCCATTATATGCATTATTAACCAGTGTATAGATCAATTTGATCTTACCCTCTTTATCTCCACCGGTATATGTATGATAAAAATGTCTCGGCACAGAATCTTCTATACCCTGCTTTTCCTGTCTTTTAGGATCAACAGCATTGTATGCTCCACCTGATCTAATTGAATTTCCACCGAGCATCGGCATTTTTTCCAGCAGAATTACCTCTGCACCACTGCTGCTGGCAGAAACTGCAGCAGCCAGACCTGCATTTCCACCACCTATAACAACTACCTCAGTAGATCTATCTTCTGCTTTTTTAGCAGTTTCTTTTTTAATTTTTTTATTTTTTAGAAAATCAACATCTGCACCTGCTTTTTCCAGTGCATTTACAACTGCAGCCATTAAGCCCTCACTGGCAAATGTTGCACCAGAAACTCCATCTACAGCTAATGACTGATGTGTAATAATGTTCTGTGGAATTTCTTCAAACACAGCATCTGTCATACCATCTGTTTCATTTTCAGAAACTACTTCAATATCGGTAATTTCGTCTTCACTGACAGTAATACTAACTTCTATTGTTCCATTCATGCCTTCACCACTGCCGGAGTAAGTACCTGGTTCCATGCTCAGCTCTGCTGCAAAAACAGAAGAACCTGCCATAGATAAAACAAGCATTAATGAAATTAAAATAATTGATAATTTTTTCATTATTTTATCTTCCCTTCTTCTTAAAATATTGTTTTTTAATTTTTTTGTCCAAAAATTATAAGCTGTGAAAAATATAACTAAGTTAAACAAAAAAATATACTGCCCTATTTCCTGTTACAAAAACATTCATAACTCTCTTATTTATCCACCAAATTGAAAAATCATAACAGCTTTACCCCTCTTTAGACCACCTCCCGGATTAATTCATTGAACACGTTCAGTGAACAAGTTCAGTATATCACAAAGTGATAAAGCTGTCAAAATTTATGCAGAGGATAAATTACCGAATTTCAATATCACCATATTCAGAGTTGATTTTGATATTATGTTCTGCTCTTTTCCCCTGATAATAAAAATTGTTCCGGTCATCAATTTCTATCCCTGTAAAATCTGCTTCAATATCTCCATGTTCTACAGTTAAATCATAATTGTATACCTCATAATCGCTGCTGGTTTCAATTAGACAATCTGCATATCTAAGTTTTAAATCTAAATCGGTGATTTGACTAAATTTTAAATCTCCATATTCAATATCAGCAGTTATTTCCCCCTGAATATTTTTAAATGTAAAACCTGTATAGCTGCTTTTAATATCTATATTTTTAGCAGCAGTAATCTCAGCTCCACCGTAACGGCTGTTAATAATTAAATCTGATTTTAAATTTTCAATTTTATTAAATCCATAAGAATTTTCTAAATTAAATCTGCCATTAATATTTTTAATTGTATTTTCTGTATAAGCTGTTTCTAAATTTAAAGTAGAGTCCAGATCATAAATTTCAGAATTTCCAAAAGCCAAACTCATCTCCACAGATTCCTCAATATTTTTAACTAAAGTACTGCCATAACGATTATTTGCCTTTAGCTCAGATTTTAAATCAGTCACCTTTAGTGAACCATAATTGTTAAACAAGCTGCTTTTTAGTTTTTCTGGTATTGTGATCCTGTAGTCGATTTTTACTACATTGATTAATTCTGGAGTTTTGGTCTGACTCTTATTTAAAGAAATTTTTATTTTTTCTCCCTCTAAACTATAAATTACCTCCAGATCTTTAATAAATTCTTCTGCTGCAGTTTTATCTTCAGCATAAACTTTTAAAGTATAATCTATGTCTATTTTATTTTTCTGACTTCCTTTAAGCTCTATACTTCCAAAATCATTTTTTAGATATAATTCTTTAATTTCCGTATTTTCTGCTAGAAAATCCCCCTCCAGCTTTAAGCTCCCATCTTTTTCAGCTTTAAGACTGTCACTGGTATAAGTATTTTGAACCTGCATTCCTACTATATCTTCCATTGACTCTGTTACAAAACCATTAAAAAGATGATTTTCAGATCTTATATATCTGACATCAACAATCATAATTAATGTTAAAACAATTAATAAATAAGTTATAAGTTTTTTTCTATTCATTTTATCCTCCTTTTAAACATCCACATCAGAAGCAATTAAATGTGAATTTAAGAAAAACAGCCCGATCATGATCAGCATAATAACTATTAATGGAGCTGAGCCAATAAAAATTGTGGACTCAGATATGCCGGCCGGATTTTCTATAAAAACCGTAACTGGAATGTCCGGAAGCCAGTTAAAAAGATAATTTAAAAATCCACCAATTCTTATAATCAGATAGTGACTAAGAATAAAGACCAAAATACTGATAAACAGTCTAAAACGGTTATAGAAAGAAGCAACTATATAGGACAATTGGGTTATCAGATATAATTGTATCCCTGTAATTAAATAAGCTAAATAACTTAATAAAAAAACCTGTTTTGACATCTGCCTACCTATTATATCCGGTGCTTCATTCAACATCTGCTCTATTAACCCCTGATGAAAGAAAATATTTACGGCAAGTAAAACAGCACTTAAAATCAGATAATAACCGAATGCTGGAATAAACTTTGCCAGATTGATTTCATATCCCTTACGCGGTAATATTTTCAGCAGATAAATCGTACTGTTTTCCCATTCGTTTCGATAAGATGTATAGGCTAAAAACATCATAATTAAGGGCAGAAAAAACAGTGGTATAAAACCAAGTCCAAAACTTATTCCCGGCAGCCAGTTTTCTGTTCTGGTAATTAAAAACCATTCCCAGCCGGCAATTATCAATGTTGAAACAATAATCAAAATGTTTAACTGCCTCAGTTCTTTTTTTATTAAAGAAATTATGCTTTTCATTCAAATACCTCCCCAATTAAACCTCTAATCGACTGACCTTTTTCTGATCTCAAATCATCAGCATTTCCTTCTAATAACAGTTCTCCACCCTGCATAAATATCACATAATCCAAAAATCTTTCTGCTTCAATTATCTCATGAGTGGCCAGAATAATACTCTGGTTGGCTGAATCGAATTCAGAAATTAAACTTTCTAAAATTCTTTCTCTGGAGGCTGGATCTATTCCTGCCAGAGGTTCATCTAAAATCAATACCTCAGCCGAACGACTTAAAACTAAAATTAACTTTAATCTGGCAGCCATTCCTTTTGATAAATTTTTTATTTTTTGCTCTTTTTTTAAATTCATAAAAACAAGTAATTCTTCTGCTTTTTCTTTAGAAAAATCTTCAAACTGTTCCTGATGAAATTTAAACATTTCACTTATCTTCATCCAGCGGTAAAGATGATTTATTTCAGGCAGAAAAGCTATATCCTGCATTAAATGTCTATTTTTATTTTTTCTATTTACAGCAAGATCTCCGCTATCTTTAACTGTTAATCCTGCGATGATTTTTAAAAGAGTCGATTTACCGCTTCCATTTGGTCCAACAATTCCTGTTATCATTCCTGCTGGAATATTTAAATTAATTCCCTTTAATGCCTGCACTCCTGGAAATTTTTTCTTCAAATTTTTAATTTCAATTATATTTTCAGACATTTTTCCCCCTCCTTTTAAGCTTTTCATTAACTATTTCCATAATATTTTCCTCATCAAATCCAAGTGAAAGCATTTCTTCTATAAACTCTCTAACTGCTGTATCTGCCATTTCTTTTTTTATTTCAATCATTACTTTTTCATCATCCTTTATAAAGGTTCCTTTTCCTCGTTTCGTTTCTACCAGGCCACGCTGCTCCATTTCTCTATATGCTCTCTGCACAGTATTTGGATTTACATCAATTTTTCGTGCCAGTTTTCTTTGTGATGGCAATTTATCTCCAGACTTTAATTCTCCTCTAACCAATTCCTTTTTTACTTCCTCTATAACCTGTTCATAGATTGGATAGGCGGCATTGAAATCAATATCCATTTCCTTCCCCCTCTCTAATGTTTATTATTGCATTAGTTTACTAGTGCACTATAAGTATAATATTATTATTTGAATTTGTCAATCTTTTTTTAAAAAAAATTTACAACTAAAAAAACTCTTCAATTTGAACAGGTTTTACATTTAATCTGTTCAAACGAAGAGCTTATTAATTATACATCAAAATTATTTAATTGTATTTTTATGTGTCCAAAAAAAGGCTATTTGTGGGAGAATCATATTTTAACCGCTAAATTATACTCGACCTTATCTTCCTATACAGAAAGATAGTCACATACACTGTCTATAAACGGCTCTGCATATTCCACTATATCATAACTGCCGTCATTAAGTGCCCAGTCAAAAACAATACCTCTCATTACCACAAAGGAAAATCTAACTGCCTCTTCCGGCTCCATTTTTTCTGATATCTCATCTTTCTGCTGTCCCTTTTCTATAATATCCTGCAGAATTGTCTGCATTGCCCTCCCTTTTTTTACAAAGAGCTTATTGTCCGGTATATAAAGATGTTTTATCATATCAATACCATCATCTTCGACAAATTTAATATAGTAAAAAAGATATTCCCTCACTTTTTCCAGATAGTTATCTGATTTGAGTTTTTCGCAAACCGTATTTCTAAAATAATTATCTGCTTTTTTATAAATTTCAAATAAAATATCCTGTTTTGTCTTAAAATAATAGTAAAAGGTTCCTATAGAGACATCAGATTTATCACATATTTCACTTACAGAAATATTTTCGAAACCTTTTTCGCGGATCAATTTGATCGCATTGCTGTAAATTTTTTCTTTTGTTAGTTTAGCCTGCAGATCTCTGCTTGTTGCCATTTTAATCATCCTTTACAAATTCAAGCTTTCAAAAAAAGTTTTTATTACACTTGCCCCTCCGATATATGTTCCAATTACACTGCCCAGGTTGGCAAGTACTACAATAAGCAGTACCCTGGTCACCTTGTTGGTCCATATTTCCTTAACACTGATTCCCTTTGATAAATCCTGAAAATCTCGGACCTTAGGTTTTCTTACATATGCCTCTACAATCCCTGCAAACCAGCCGGCAGCAAGTGTGGGATTAAGCGAACTTAAGGGTGCAACCAGAAAAGCAGTCAATATAGTCAAAATATGGCCTCTCCCCAGCAGAACTCCCAGAGCTGACAGAGATCCATTCCAGATAATCCATGCTTTGGTTACCTCAATCCCGGTCCGAAAATTATTGATAAATGTGTAGAGAATAATAAACCCAATAATAAGGGGGATACCCCAGGAAAATATTTTACCCCAGTTTTTTTTGGGCGGCAGTTCGTTCAGCCTGTCAAGATCCTGTTCTTTATAAATTTCTTTTTGTATACCTGGAACATGTGCAGCACCTAAAACAGCCACGATTTTATCACCAGGAGCATTCTTTATTTTATTTGCCAGATACTGATCCCTTTCATCGAGCAGATAATGCTTTATTCCCGGAAAAGAGGAGGCCATCTCCTCAAGCAGTATATTCAGCGAATCACTGGATTTCAGCTCCTCCATCTCTTCTTCTGTTATTTCTTCATCAAAAAAGATCATGGAAACTATCTGCATTATCAGCTTGAGCTTTTCTATAAAACCCAGTCCACGCCATACTCTCTTAAATGTAATCTGTATATTCCTATCGGCAAGTACCAGTTTAGCTCCGATCTCTTCAGCTGACTCTATGCCCTGCATCATTTCCTGCCCGGCATTGATCCCCAGCTTTTCTGCCATACGGCTCTGAAAAGAACTGATTATCAAATTTACCAAAAGCAGGAGGGATTTTTTCTCCTTAATCACCTGAAATATATCCATATCATTCCAGCGATTTTCGTCTTTTATGGAATTATAGCGCTGTTTATCTAGTTCTACACAAACACTATCAGGTTGTTCAGCATCTATTACTTCTTTTACCTGTTCGGCACTTTTTTTGGAAATATGTGCTGTAGGTATTAGTATAATTTCTTTCCCTTCATATTCAAGTCTCACTATATTCTGATCGTTCATTACAACAGCCCCTTCTATAATAATACTTCTTTTAACTGATAGTATTTATTATATCATTAGTACATTGTTTCTCCAAATTGTTATTCAGCTGGAGTTTCCAGATCTATTATTAATTCACCGGATTCAAGCTCTTCTCCTGCCTCAGCATGGATTCGCTTTACCCGGGCATCTACCGGAGCTTTTATATTTGTCTCCATTTTCATTGCCTCCATAACAGCAAGGCTCTCATTTTCTTTAACCAGCTGACCTTCTTCTACCAGTATTTCTACTATACTTCCCGGAAGACTTGCACCGATCTGCATTCTATCATCAGGGTCTGCCATCTTTCTTTTTTCTGTTTTCTGCTGTGATGATATCGCTTTATCCAGCACCTTTATTTCTCTTCTAAATCCATTTACCTCAAAATCAAGACGGCGGTATCCCTCATCATCAACTTTGCCGATCTCAAGCAGTTTTACAATAAGTGTTTTTCCTTCTTCTATTTTTATTTCACTGCTCTCTCCTTCAGCCAGGGCATGGAAATATACATCACTGCCCATATGGCTCAAATCTCCATATTCCTCAAGATAATCAAGATAGTCTCTGTATACCTGTGGGTAAAGTGCACTGCTCAGCAGATCTTTTCTGTCAAAATTTTTATCATACTCTGCCTTCAGCTCTTTTTCTGCTTTTTTAAAATCAAATTCTCCCAGCAGTGTTCCCGGTCTAACTGTTATCGGTTCTTCATCTTTTAAAACCAGCTTCTGCAGTTTTTCGGGAAAACCTCCGGGCGGCTGGCCCAGCATACCCTTAAAGTAGGCATATACCGAATCTGGAAAAGCCATATCTGCAGCTTTTTGATAGATATTCTCCGGTGTAATATCATTTTTTACCATAAATATGGCAAGATCTCCCACCACTTTGGAAGAAGGAGTTACCTTGGGAATATCACCCAGCATAAAATTAACCTTCCTGAACATCTCTTTAACTTCTTTAAACTTATGACCCAGGCCGACACTTTCAACCTGGGGTTTTAAATTGGAATACTGTCCTCCAGGTATTTCATATTTGTAAATTTCTGCTGTACCTGATTTTAAATCTGACTCAAACTGTGCATAAACTGGCCGCACACTGCCCCAGTAATTTGATATCTTCTGAATATCTTCATTATTTAAACCGGGATCTCTTTCTGTATTTTCCAGTGCTGCCACAATGGAGTTTAGAGGGGGCTGACTTGTTAAACCGGACATGGTGTTAAAAGCAGTATCAACAATATCAACTCCTGCCTCTGCTGCCATCAGCATTGCTGCAGTTCCATTGCCAGATGTATCATGTGTGTGCAGGTGAACAGGGATAGATATTTCCGATTTAATAGCTTTTATTAATTCAAATGCAGCATAGGGCTTCAGCAGTCCGGACATATCTTTAACAGCAAGTATATGTGCTCCCATATCTTCAATCCTTCTGGCCAGATCCAGATAATAATCCAGATCAAATTTCTGCCTGTTTTTATCCAGAATATCTCCTGTATAGCAGAGAGATACTTCTGCCACTTTTCCGTTTTTAATTACCTCATCTACTGCAACCTCCATACCCGGCAGCCAGTTGAGGGAATCAAATATCCTAAAAACATCTATTCCTGCTGCAGCCGATTCTCTGACAAGTTCTCTTATTACATTATCGGGATAGTTTTTGTAGCCAACCCCGTTTGAACCCCTCAGCAGCATTTGAAAAAGTATATTCGGTATTTTATCCCTGAGCCTTGCTATTCTCTCCCAGGGAGATTCTTTCAAAAACCTGTATGCCACATCAAAAGTTGCTCCACCCCACATCTCAAGTGAAAATAAATCTGATGCAAGTACTGAGGTAGCTTCTGCTATTTTTTCCATATCAATGGTCCTCATTCTGGTGGCCATCAGTGACTGGTGGGCATCTCTATAAGTTGTATCTGTAAGGAGAAGTCTGTCTGTATTTTTAATCCAGTTTGCCAGACCTTCTGGACCGGATTCAAGCAGTATCTGTCTGCTTCCTGCCAGTTTCTCCGGTTTTTCCACAGGTGGTATGCGCGGTACGTCAAAATCCGGTTTATGTCCTCTTGTTTCATTTACTATCTTTTCTCCCAGATATTTCAGCACCTTATATTCTCTGTTTGAACTTGGTTTAATGTCAAGTAGTTCAGGATTATTTTCTATAAACCCTGTATCACATTTTCCATTTATAAAGTCCTGATGATTGAGCACATTTATTAAAAAAGCGACATTTGTCTTTACTCCTTTAACCTTCATTTCTTCAACAGATCTAACTGCCTTTCTCACCGCATCTTCAAATGTTCGCGACCAGGAAATAGTTTTGACAAGCAGGCTGTCATAATAGGGATTAATTACTGCTCCTGTATAACCATTTCCTCCATCAAGGCGAATACCAAACCCTGAACCTGTTCTGTAGTGGTCCAGCCTGCCTGTATCCGGGATGAAGTTATTGGCAGGATCTTCGGTCGTCACCCGACACTGAATAGAATAGCCCCTCATCTCAACATCTGCCTGAGATTTTATATTTACCGCTTCAGAATTAAGCTTATGTCCCTGAGCAATTAAAATCTGTGACTGAACAATATCTATTCCTGTCACCATTTCACTTACAGTATGTTCTACCTGAATTCTTGGATTTACCTCTATAAAATAATGGTTATTATCGCTGTCCACTAAAAACTCAACTGTACCTGCATTTTTATACCCAGCCCCTTCACAAAGTTTAACTGCATCTTCATATATTTCTTTTCTCTTATCTTTGCTGAGCGAAAAAGCAGGGGTATATTCAACAATTTTCTGATGCCTTCTCTGAATTGAGCAGTCTCTTTCATACAGGTGAACAATATTTCCATAATTATCTGCCAGTATCTGTACTTCTATATGTTTGGGATTTTCCAGATATTTTTCTACAAAAATCTCTTCAGATCCAAAAGCTTTTCCTGCTTCCTGGCGGGCAGATTTAAATGAGTCAATAAGCTCTTCATCAGATCTCACAATCCGCATTCCTCTTCCTCCACCACCTGCAGCAGCTTTAAGCATAATCGGATATTTTACATTTTCTGCAAATTCTTTTACTTCTTCTTCAGATTTAATCGGTTTTTCCAGACCGGAAATGACCGGTATGCCGAGTTCTTTTGCCAGCAGCTTTGATTTGATCTTATCTCCCAATTTTTCCATGGTTTCAGCATCTGGCCCGATAAAAGTTATTCCGGCTTCACGACATTTTTTTACAAATTCCGGATTTTCTGCCAGAAAACCATAACCCGGATGAACTGCATCAACATCCTTTTTTACAGCCAGATCAATAATTTCGTTGATATTAAGATAGGCATCAATTGGGCCTCTGTTTCTTCCAATAAGATAGGATTCATCTGCCTTTGTCCTAAAAAGTGCTTTTTTGTCTTCTTCCGAATACACAGCAACTGTTCTTATTCCAAGCTCCTTACAGGCTCTAATAACCCTGATGGCTATTTCTCCCCTATTTGCAACAAGTACCTTTCTAAATTTCTGCGGCATTCTCAATACTCCCTCCTGTTTTTTAATAATTACTGAGAAAAACATTTATAATTATAAAGTTTGGTTCTCCAACAAAAACATTATTATTTTAAAAATATTAATTTTACTATAGCATAATTTAAAAAAAGGTGCAAAAATCCACCTGCAGATACAATCTTCATTACTTATATGTTCAACTTCTTCTTTATTTATGGTACAATTGTTTTGACACATATTCTGCACTCTCTAAAATATTTTTATCATTATTGAAATTATTAAGCAGATAAAAGTGTATATTTATTTGTTATCAAATAATCTGTCCCACAAAATTAATGGAGGTTTAATATGTTTACAAATATAGCGGATTTCTTTTCGGAAATTTTACATATAAACTGGAAACTATTTATAATAAGAGTATATCAAAAACTAAAAGAAAATGATATTCTAATTAAGGCAATGGGAATGGTCTATATTACCCTGCTGTCTGTTATCCCGTTTTTCATTTTTCTTTTTTACATATTTACACTGTTTGATTTTTTCGGAAGAATAGATAAAATATCATCACAAATCCAGAATATTATTCTGGAAAATCTTGCAGCAGGAACCGGTCAGTCAGTTCTTAATTATTTAGAAAGATATATATATAGTGCTGATGTAGAACAGCTTGGTGCAGTAAGTTTTTTCTCACTTATACTTCTAATTGTTTTCATGCTGGCAAGAGTGGAAGTTACTTTTAATCAAATCTGGATGGTAAAAGAACACAGAGATGTTTTTAAAAGGTTCATTTCCTTCTGGACATTTATTACTCTGGGAACTTTTATTCTTACTCTACTGCTCAGCAGCAGCCTGATCTTTTCCGAAAAATATCTGGGTTTCTGGTTAAATAATTCAAAACTAAGTGGGAGCCTGGTCTTTAACATTATAATGTTCAGCTCAAATTTTCTCATTTTTATATTTGCCTATTATATTATACCAAATACAGAGGTAGAAGCATCTTCTGCAGTTTTTGCCGGTACAGTAAGCGGTATATTGTTTATCCTCAGCAAAAATCTTTATGGATTTTATACAAAATATTTTACAGCATACAGCTTTGAGCGGCAAATTTATGGATCACTATCTGTAATACCTTTTTTTCTGGTCTGGCTCTATCTTGTCTGGCTTATAATACTAACCGGTGCAGTGATATCCTATGTTTTTCAGTACCGCTCTAATTTGAATTATTTAACTCAAAAGAGAAATATAACTCAGGATTTTGAAGATCTTATACCGGCAGCAATTATAATTACCCTGAGCAAAAAATTCAAAAGTGAAGACAAAGAAGGTGTCAGTTTGAGGGAGTTTATGAAAAAAATAAACTTTCCACCGGAAATAATAGAAGAAAATTTAGAAATGCTGCAGAAAACTGGTTATGTTGTAAAATCTAAGTCTGACAGATATTTTCTCTCCAGTCCGTTAGATAAAATCAACCTCTATAAATTAAACAGCTCCAAACACATAATCTCCGATTTTGATATAGAAAATATATTTTTAGAGCCTGAAATGGAAAAAATCTATGAACTTTATAAAAACGGTTTAGAGCAGTCCCTCAAAAAAATAGAGCTAAAAGATATTCTCTAAATACAGCAGCTTATTTGCTGAGCGTTAAATTAAAGTTCTGCTTAATCTGATAATATTTTGTTCATAATTTCGCGCATATAATTAATTATCCTATCAAGGCGCAGTATTTCTTCATGTGGAAGTCTGGTTATCTTTTCTTCTGCTCCTTCTTTTACTGCAATGTTTTTTACTGCAGCCTCTTCATCCGGTGCAGAGGGCATCCGTATAAAAAGATTATTCTTAAAAAGTATCTGTGGAATTTCATGTAGAAAAAGCAGAGGTTCTTTAGCTTTTTTCAGCAGTGATACACCCAGAAAACCGGATGGTTTTTCCTCATAGCCAAGTATATCAAACAAAGTTGGGGCAATGTCTGTATGGGTACCGCTTTTTCCCACCACTTTATTTTTTATATCCGGATGAAAGAAAATTAATGGTATATTCTCTGGTTCTTTGACATTTCCCTGAACAATAAAATTCCCACCAGAACTGTATTCTTCTTTATTAATATCTGCCGTGTGATCTGAATATATTACCACAAGTGTTTCCTGCAGCAGATCCATTTTTTCCAGTCCTTGAAAAAACATATTCAGTGATTTATCGACAAAGTGCATGGAATTAAAATAATCTCTTACAAACTTTGAGGAAATATCATCAAACTCATCCACTTTCTCTTCTTCGGGATAAAAATCAAAAGGAGTATGACTGCTGACAGTTATCAAAAAAGCAAAAAAAGGCTGTTCTGCTTCTGAAATATATTCCAGTGACTGATAGAAAAAATCATAATCATTAATACCCAGATAACTATCTTCTCCGATCAGCCCCTGGCTGACAGAAAAATCCTTTCTGCTGTAAAATCTATCAAATCCCATTTCCAGATATCCCTTATCACGATAGAAAAACCCTTCCTCATTACCGTGAAATGCCAGAGTATTGTACTTTTGATCATTGAATTTTTTAACAATTGTATTAAATTCTGCCATATCATTCACTTTAAAAGCATAGTTTTTATTTATCGGATAAAGGGATGTTAAAAAGGAAAATTCCGCATCAAAACTTCCATTGATATGCTGGGCATAAATATTCGGGAAATACATAGAACTGTCTTTAATTCTATTTAAAAATGGTGTCACTTCTCTTCCATTATATTCATAGTCAATAATTTTATCATCCATTGATTCCAGCTGAATGACAAGCACGTTTTCTACATCCTTTATATCATAATCTCCACTTAATTTTTTTTCAGTTTCTACCGGAGGAGTATCTATTTTGCCGTCAGCTTCTTCAGATCTTTTTTTCATCTGCATAAATTCTGCAGCATAGAGGGGAAAAATACCATAAACATTTACAAAGGCGGTAGAACTGTACTCATAAAGCTCAAGAAATCCATCAGCAGAAAAAAGTGAACCGGTGTAAAATATTTGCCCTCCCAGTAATATGATAACTATCAAAAGCAGAATTATTCTGTTCTTTACTAAAGAAATTCTCTTATGTCTGTCTGTTGTAAATATATAGCGGCCGCTGCTGCTTTCTTTTTTAAAAAAGATATAATAAATTATGATAGGAATTTCAAAAACAAAAATAATGTCAAAAAATCTCCACAGCTGTCTGAAGAGAACTTTATAAGGTCTAATCCCCTGGCCCATTGTTATATCTGCCAGGCTCAAATAGTTGCCAAAATACCTGTTGTACCACAGATTGGCCAGAAAAAATACCGTAAAGAAAAAATAAAGTATAAAAATAACTGTTTTTCGGTTTTTAGTTTTCAAAAAAAACGGTAGAACAGCAAATACTGTAAGAATTATAATTATATTTTTAATAATAAGGCTCACTACCGATGGTACATTAAAGATACTCCAGCAAAAGTAGTTATATTTGATCAGAAAACCAATTAATAGGATATAGAATATTTTCTTTTCTTTAAGATCAATCTTATTTAAAAAATCCACTGTCCTGTTCCCCCATCATAAATTATTTTATCTATAAAGTGTAAGCAAAGTTTAATCTAATATAAAATATCCGGCCTCTGTCTTTTAATAATCAATTCTATTTTCAATTCTTTTAACTAAAATAAGCAGCAGATTACCTATTAAAATCCCCTGTACTGCAAAAATTGCAAGCAGAACAAGTATATTTCCACCGGAGATTGATGCAAAAACATCTGTTATCGCTGTTCCGAATATCAGGTCTGTTAAATTAACACCAATTAAAAATCCAGCAGAAGTAATAGACGAAATTATTACTGAACTTTTAAAAAATCTGTAATTATGTGTTTGAATAAAGTTAAGGTTCAGAGCAATAAGTGCATAAATAAAGATAAATACAAGCTGCTGAAAAAAGAATAAAATAGAAATAATGAGTGCTGAAAATATAAGTAAAACAAAATTTCGTATACCATACTTTCTGATATTTATGTGAATAATTATCGGAACAGTAAGGCTGTTTATAATATTGGTGGTCCCTCTAAATAAAGTTAGTGAAACAAAAATAAGGGCCAGACTGAAGGCTGTAAATGTAAT
>JBNJGL010000061.1:0-13647 GCA_051747745.1 Bacillota bacterium
TATTAGTACCGGGTACATATCTGCTAATTGGTACCGGGTACAAGTTAAAAATTTCACTTGTACCCGGTACCATTGAAGATATCCTCAATATATATACACGGTACCTATATTATATACATAATTGGATTAAAAATGAAAATAAAAAGAGGATTTTATCTAAATATAGAGAAATAATTTATATAGCTTGTTATAACAACCCTATGATGTGTTAACATATTAATATATCTGTTTTACCAGGAGGTGTACGCAGATTGAATGTAAAACTGGACCGCAGCTCATATATTCCGCTCTATATACAGGTTAAAGAAATGATAAAAGATAAAATAGAAGCTGGAAATTACAGTCAGGGAGAAAGAGTTCCTTCGGAAACTGAACTTCAGAATGAACTTTCCATAAGCAGAACAACTGCCAGAAATGCTCTTAAAGAACTTGTTAATGAGGGAATTTTAGAAACACATCAGGGAAAGGGAACCTTTGTATGTAAAGAAAAACTGAGCCATCCTCTTCCTAATCTCACAAGTTTTACCGAAGATATTAAAAATAAAGGTTTAAAACCAGGGTCAGAGGTAATAGAAAATAAGCTTCTCAATCCAGATGAATTTGTAAAAGAACAATTAGATCTTGAAAATACAGATAAAGTATATTTGCTTAAACGTTTGCGAACAATCGATGGGGAAGCAGTAGGGCTACATGAAGCATATATAAATGCACAGCTTTTAGAAGAATTGGAAGCCAGTAAATTTACAGAAATAGACTTTGAAAAAAATTCTCTTTATCAAATATTTGAAAATGAATACGGAATTAAGATAGGTGAGGCTGAGGAAACTATAGAAGCATCTCCGGCAGACAGTAATATCAGCAATATGTTGAATATTCCTGAATCATTTCCGGTGTTGATTCTCAATAGGCAGACATATACAGAGGATGGAAAACCATTAGAGTATGTAAAAATAATTTATCGTGCAGATAGATACAGGTATCATGTTAAATTGAAGCGAAAATAAAATTATGAGGTGACAAAAATGGGTAAAATATTTCCGGAGAAAGAGAACATTTTAGAAAAGATTTATGGTGTAGAAAAGCCGATCTTAGGTATGATTCATTTAAAACCACTTCCAGGAGCACCACATTTTGATGGAGGTTCATTAGATGAAGTAATAGAATTTGCACTAAAGGAAGTTGAAGCATTTGTAAAAGGTGGGGTTGACGGGCTTGTAATCGAAAATGCCTGGGATATTCCATTTTCCAGACCTGAAAATATAGGACATGAAACATCTGCGGCTATGGCCTATGTTTCTAAACCTATTAAGGAAGAATCTGGCCTGCCGATTGGTATTAATGTACTTGCAAATGGAGCAATACCTGGACTTGCAGTTGCCAAAGCAGTTGGTGCAGAATTTGTAAGAGTAAACCAGTGGGTAAATGCCTATGTAGCCAATGAAGGAATTCTCAATGGAGCTTCTGCAGAGGCAATGCGCTACCGCTCTGCTATAAAGGCAGATGAGGTTAAAATATTTGCAGATGTACATGTAAAACACGGCAGTCATTCTATTGTTGCAGATAGAAGTGTAGCAGAGCAGACAAGAGATAATATTTTCTTTGATGCAGATGTATTAATAGCAACAGGAAATAGAACAGGTGATGCAGCAGAAGTAGATGAAATAAAAGCGATAAAATCCAATACAGATCTGTCTGTTATTACTGGAAGTGGATTAACAGCAGATAATGTGCCGCAGATTCTGGAATGGGCGGATGGATCTATAGTCGGCAGCTGGTTGAAAAAGGATGGTCTATGGTGGAATCCAGTTGATTATGATAGAGTTGCAGGACTTATGGAAGAAGTAAATAAAGTAAGGGAAAATCTTTAAATGAAAAAGCAGGCAGACTTTGTTGTTCTTGGTAGTGCCAATGTAGATTATGTTGCTGAAGTCCCTCATCTGCCTGTAGATGGTGAGACGATCCAGTCTGATAGTTTTGCCATATATGCAGGTGGGAAAGGGGCCAATCAGGCAGCTGCACTGGCGAGAGCAGAAAAAGATGTAATATATTTAGGTGCAGTAGGTAGGGATAATAATGCCGAATTTATGGAAAAAGAACTCCAAAAATATGGTGTTAATACAGATTACATTTTTAAAAAAAATATAGATACAGGTGTTTCAATTATAGCAGTTGCAAAAAATGGCAACAACTTTATAATCACACATGCAGGAGCAAATAAAGAACTTTCCATATCAGATATTGATGGAGTTTTAGATATATTAGAAGAAAGCAAATATGTTCTTCTCCACTGGGATATAAATATAGATGCTGGAGAATATTTTATTAAAAAAGCAAAGGAACTCGGCAATAAAATAATATTTAATCTTGCACCAGTTAGGCCAATATCGGAAGAAATATTTAAGATGATAGATTATTTAATAATTAATGAGACAGAAGCGGCCTATCTAACAGATATAAAAGTTCAGGATGCTGAAGATGCCAGAAAAGCCGGTAAAATACTTTTAGATAAAATTGAGAATATAGTAATAACATTAGGTAAAAGTGGAGCAGTTGTTATAAATAAAGATACAGAAAAACATCTACCTTCAGAAAAAGTAAAAGCAGTTGATTCAACTGCTGCCGGAGATACTTTTATTGGAGTTTTTGCATCACAGCTGGACGAAAAAGGATTGATTGGTGCTGTTAAAGCAGCAAATAGAGCTGCTTCTATTTCTGTAACCAGGTATGGAGCCCTACCTTCAATACCAGAATTAGCAGAATATAATAGCTGATATAATAGATAATTAATTCATTTGAAGAGCTTTTAATCAAAATGTTGAAAGAAAACTCCTTCCAAATCTTATTTCTGAATTGGTGGAAGAGGTTTACAATTATAGCCGAATCAGCAGTAATAAAAAAAACAGCTTAAAATTAAAAAAGAGAAGGGATATCCCTTCTCTTTTTCTTTAGACTATTTTTATGTCAAAAAAAATTTATTTAATAGAAAATTGTACCACCTGGACCAATAGGTAGTTCAAACATAAACCAGACTATCAGCAGAATGGTCCAGCCGATCATAAATGCGATAGAATAAGGAACCATAGTCGAAACAAGAGTACCTATTCCTATATCTTCGTCATATTTTTTGGCAAAAGCTATAATAATTGCAAAATAGGGCATTAATGGAGTAATAATATTTGTAGTTGAATCTCCAATTCTGTATGCCATCTGGGCAAATTCGGGAGCATACCCAAGCTGCATCAGCATTGGGACAAATACAGGGGCCATAATAGCCCATTTTGCAGAAGCACTACCAATAAAGAGGTTAATAAATCCAGCCACAACAATAAATAAAATTATCAGCGGTAATCCTGTAAAATTAATAGATTTTAGAAAGTCAGCTCCACTGATGGCCAGAATGGTTCCCAGTTTTGACCAGCTGAAATATGCTACAAACTGACCGGCTGCAAAAGCAAGTGCTATATATCCACCAAGTCCGGACATTGTCTCATTTAAAAACTTTGCAATGTCATTTGAATTTTTAATTGTGCCGGTTTTTTTACCATAGGCAAGACCAGGAACAAAGAAAAAGACTGCAATTAGAGGTACAAGACCACCAACAAAAGGGGTCGAACCCATAATAATATTTCCGTTATCACTCCGCAGAATACCATTTTGAGGTACAACCATAAGTAGAACTAATGCCAGAGTAACTGCAAGCCAGATAAGAGCAGATTTAATACCGGCATTTTCTTCAGAAGTAATCTCTTCTAATTCCTCAGAGTGATCACCTTCATATTTTCCAAAACGAGGTGCCACAATTTTTTCTGTAACCCAGGTACCTACAATTGTGACGATAAATGTTGAAGCAACCATAAAATAATAATTAACTGTAGGAGGAACAGTATAAGCAGTATCCAGAAGCTGTGCCGCTTCCTGAGAAAGTCCTGCCAGCATCGGGTCAAGGGTAGAAACAAGGAGATTGGCACTAAATCCACCAGATACACCGGCAAATGCAGCTGCCAGTCCGACCAGAGGATGGCGTCCTTTAGCAGCAAAAATAACTGCTCCCAGTGGAACCAGTACAACATACCCGGCATCAGAAGCTATATTTGACATTATACCTGCAAAAACTACTGCTGCAGTAATATATCTATCAGGAGCACTCATAACAGTTTTTTTAAGAAGTGCGGAAATCAGTCCTGATCTTTCTGCTGTTCCAACACCCAGCATGGCAACAAGTACTACTCCAAGTGGAGCAAAACCTGTAAAATTGCCTACTGCATCTGTAAAAATCCGCCTTATTCCATATTTTGACAGCAAATTAACAGCTTCGATTGTTTCTCCTGTACCCGGATGAGTTACAGCTACATCGAAGATACTTACAACCCATGATAATATTAAAACTATAATAGAAAAAATAAAGAATAAAATAATTGGATGAGGCAGCTTGTTACCTGTTTTTTCTATTCTGTCCAAAAATTTGTCAGTTAAATTTCTTTTTTTTAAATTTTCAGTCAATGTTTAAATTACCTCCTGTAAAATTTTTTAAATATTTAAATCAGTTTAATCTTTCAGCTGTATTTACACCTCCTTCTTAAAAATTAACACACGCAGAAATTATTATAGCAAAAATGTTTTTTAAAATCAAAAATTAATTTTAAAAAGATAAAATAGTGTTTAACAAACTAAAGTGCTAAATTGTTAAAAACACAAACTCCTTTATTAAAAATGGTTTTTGAAAGAACCCCTGTTTTGTGTTAAAATATATCAATATATAAATGAGATAATATAGGTGTTTGCAGAATAAAAGAAAATTAGAGAAGTATAGAAAATTAAAAAAGTATGAAAAAGATAATTATAGATGTGTGAGAACCAATTATAATAATTATAAAAATGAACAGGTGATATTGATGGCAGATAATGTTTTGAGGAATAATATTGATAATAGAGAGGCCATACTGAATGGTTCTATTACAAAAACACTGTTTAAACTTTCCTGGCCAATTATGGTTGGGAATACTATGCAGGTACTTTACAATCTTGCCGATACATTCTGGGTTGGTAAACTGGGAGCTGATTCTGTAGCTTCTATTTCAATAGGATTTCCATTTGTTTTTTTGCTTATTTCAATTGGTAATGGAATGACCATTGCCGGCACCACTCTGGTTGCCCAGTACACCGGTTCAGATAATAAGAAGATGGTAGATCATGTGGCAGGCCAGATACTTACTCTGGTTATTTTTCTATCTTTTCTGTTCGGTATCCTGGGAGTTACGTTTAATAGAAAAGTTTTAAACCTAATCGGTGCACCTGCCAATATTATCAATGATGCTGTTGCATATTTAAATATTATTCTCGGTGGAGTTGGATTTATGTTTACTTTTTTTGTGTTTACTGCACTGCTGCGCGGGGTAGGAAATACTAAAACACCAATGAAGATGATGGTTTTTTCAACAGTATTGAATATTATACTGGATCCATTTATTATTTTTGGATGGTGGATATTTCCTGCACTTGGTGTTAGAGGGGCTGCAATTGCAACTGTGTTTTCGCGAGCGGCAGCAGGAGTTATTGGTATTTATTTTTTGCTTAAAGGAAATAAAGGTATCAAACTGCATCTTAAAAATCTCATTCCGGACCTTCCACTTCAGCTCAAAATTATCAGGCTGGGAACTCCTTCTGCAGCAGAGCAGTCTATCATTTCTTTTGGTATGATAATTCTGATGAGTATTGTATCTAATTTTGGTGTGCTGGCCGTGGCGGCATATGGAATTGGAAACAGAATTCTGTCGGTTGTAATGATGCCGATGCGGGGGATTTCAATGGCTACAACCACGATGGTGGGCCAGACGATAGGAGCAGATGATGTCAGCCGAGCAGAAAAGATAGCCTGGACTGCAATAGGCCTCACATTTGGAATTATGATGGCCCTTATCGCCGTAACATGGGTATTTCCAGAACAGATAATTTCGGTGTTTAATAATAATCCAGAAGTTGTAGAATATGGAGTTGATTTCTTAAAAATAGTCGGGCTGTCTTTCGGTTTTCTGGGAATTCGCATAGTAATAGGTGGTTCATTTAGAGGAGCAGGAAATACTGTTGCGGCAATGATTCTGGCCATGATAGCTCTGTGGGGTTTTAGAGTACCACTGGCCAAACTGCTGTCAGATTATTTCAATATGGGAACAACAGGTATCTGGTGGGGGATGTTCCTGTCCAACTTTTTGAGTGCTGTAATAGGAATTTTCTGGTTCAAAAAAGGGACCTGGAAGCAGAGTAAAGCAATTTAGCTGAGCTTTACCCAGCTGCATAATTTGCTGTCAGCAATATCTATAATTTTAAATAAAGCCAATCCGAGCAGGCTTAGGGCCAGAATGCCGCTGAACATGGCAGTATAATTTACCGTAGACCAGCTGTTCATAATAAAATAACCTATTCCATATGTTGTGGCAAAATTTTCGGCAAAAAATAGTACAGCTATACTGGTTCCGACACTGATCCTCAGAGAAGTCAGTATTTTTGGCAGAACAGCCGGGATAATAAGGTGTCTGTAGATCTGTTTTTTATTCATTCCCAGTGATCTGACAGAATAAAAAAGTTCTTTTCCCAGACCTTTAACCGCATCTCTCGTTGTAACAATAATCTGGAAGATAATTATCAGGGTAATCAAAACTACTTTCGGCAGATCACCAAGCCCCATAAGTATCATTAAAACAGGCAGAAAAGCTATCTTAGGTATAGGATAGAGAATATAAATTACAGGGCTCAATATCTCATCAAACTTTTCGTTCATTCCCAGCGCAAGACCTATAGAAACACCGAGCAGAAGAGAGATAGATACAGCAGCTGTTATCCTGATTAGACTTCTTATTAAATGAATAAGAATTACATCAGGAAAAAGCCTAATAAAGTTCAGCAGCACCTTATGTGGTGCCGGAATAACCGGTGAGCTAATTAGATAATAAAAAATATACCAGATAAATAATATCATAAAAGTACCATAGGCTGTGTTCATATTTTCAATCAGTTTAAAAATAAAACTTTTATCTTTATTTTCTTTTTCAGTATAATCTATTTTCTTCTTCTGTTTATTCATATAACTCATTCCTTTTCCAGGCTTTTTCTTACTTCCAGACATATCTTATAAAAATCCATTTTATAGCGCAGAGATTCGTCTCCAAAATATGGATTATCCAGAATATCTTTAATCCCGGAGTTTTTCATTACTACAATTTTTTGTCCTAAAAAAACTGCTTCCGCTATGTTGTGAGTTACAACAACGATTGTCAGGGGATTTTCTTTGTGTATTTTTAATATCAGATTTTGAAGTTTTTCTTTGCTTATTTCATCAAGAGAAGAAGAAGGTTCATCCATTAAAAGTAGATCAGAATTCAGGGCAAGTGATCTGCCAATTGCAACTCTCTGCCTCTGCCCACCACTCAGCTGTGCCGGATATTTTTCCTTAAGTTCTCTTATGTCGAGCTTTTTTACTATTTCATTTACCTTTTTATCGATTATTTTCTGATCCTCACCTCTAACTATAAGGCCGAGAGCAATATTCTCCTGGATGCTTTTCCAGGGCAGCAGCCCGTAGTTCTGAAGAATCAGGCCGGTTTCTTTTCTGATACCATCCTGTTTTTTCCCAAATATCTCAACTGAGCCGGACTCTTTTTCAAGCAGACCGGCCAGTGCATAGATAAGGGTCGTTTTTCCACATCCTGAAGGACCAATAATTGCACAGGTGCTGTTTTTTTCTATTTCAAGATTAATATTTTTAAGAGCAAAAAGTTTTTCCTCTTCATCAGTATAGCAGACTGATAAATTATCTACCTTTATCATTATTTGCTGAACTTCCTTTCGACCATATCTTCATATTCTACAATAATTTTTTCATTTTGAACCCTTTCAATCCAGTCAATAACTTCTTGCATATATTCCTGACTCGGCACACGTGTATAATGATATTCCGGCATTTCTATCATATTCATAATATCAGGATTAAGTTCAAGTCTTGATATGAGAACTTGTCTTGCCTCAGCATCATCTTTCTGGATATCTTTTACCGCTTTATTGTAAGCTGTGTGGAACAGTTCGATTTCTTTGGCCTTGTTTTTCAAAGCTGTTTCGGTAAATATCATAGCCTCAGGCATAAAATCATCTTCATTTTCGTAAACCCGCTTTTTAAGTCCGCGCAGTTCGCCCATAGAAGCCATAGGTTCTGGTATAATTGCCATATCCATCTGTCCGGCTGCAATCATCTCCAGCCTGGCCGGGATGGCAGGTATATATATTTTCTTCATTTCATATTTATCTTCCAGAAATTTATCAGAAAGAAAATTGGATACACTTACCTTCATCATACCTATTTGAATTTCATCTTTTTCTTTGAAGTCATTTTTCAGCAGAAAAGGAAAACTGCCGTCTGTACTTGTAGTGATTTTTACTTTAAAACCATTGTTTATATTGTTTACAAAAGCAATTAAGTCTGTCATTGCTCCATCCAGTGCACCACTCTGCAGAGCAGTCTGGCGGTTATTTGCATTTCTGTAGATATCCATGTCAACCTTTAAGCCGAGTTCCTGAAAATATCCTTTCTCATCAGCCAGAAAAATTGGAGCCGAATCAACGGCAGGCATAAGTCCTATTTTTAAAGAAAGATCTTCTGCTTCAGCAAAATTTAAATTTAAACAGCTGAAAGATAGAACTACAATTGTTAGTAAAAATAGAGTAATTAATTTTTTCATGTTATCATCCTTCCAGAATATTTGATATGTGATAAATTTAACTTTATTGTTTATTATATAACTTTTGAGTTTAATTTACAATAAAAATTAGCATTAAAGCAGGACTGCAATTTTCAGCTGTAATTATTAATTTTCACCTGTACTTTCCCCATTTTTTATATACTGCTGCAAAAAGGGGAAACACAGGAATATTGAAATTTTTAGATAAATTCATAAATTTTGTTTACGATAAAGCTCCCTTTTTGCAGCTCGAAAATATATTTTTGGGGAAATCCTGTTAAATTTCACTTGTTCAGATAAAACAAATATGAAATAATTAATAATGGTGATAATTTTGCTTAACAAAACTTTTCTCAAAGATTTAAAATTTAATATTAACCTTTTCAAAGATCTCTGGTGGGCATCAAGACCGCTGTCTTTAACACTGGCAGTTTATTCGACAACTGTAGGAATAATGGCTGCATATCGTCAGGAATTACTTTTTCAGAATGATTATCTTTTTGATCTCTATCTTATTTTCATCATTACAGCGGCCGGTATTTCTGTACAAACTGCCACTAATCTGATCAATGATTTTTTCGAATGTGAGATAAAATATGTTACATATAATTCTCAGGGGGACAAAAAATATCAATTTTTAGGTAAAAAGAGATCTGCCTTTGATGTTCTGGTATTTTATCTGGGAATATGCTGTTTTCTATTAACTGCCCTGATTGGAATTCACCTCGTTTATTTATCAACTACAAAACTTTTAGCTGTTGGTATTCTAGGTTTAATTGGCGGCTATTCCTATACAGGTGAACCGATAGTTTACAAAAAAAGGGGGCTGGGAACAGTTCTTTCTTTCATTTTGATGGGTCCACTGATGGTTTTCGGGAGTTATCTGGTTTTCAGTCAGAGTTTTTCCTGGTATCCGATAATTGTTGGGATGCCGCTAAGCCTTATGATTCCCATGCTGATGTTGAGCAATGAACTGAGGGATTACAGGAGAGATCAGGAATGGGGGATAAGAACGATGACAGTGCGTTTTGGCTACAAATTCAGCAAAAACCTTTTTCTTTTTCTGCTCATTTTTTCTTATCTTCTAATAATTATTTATACTATATTTGACCTGCTGCCGATATATTCACTTTTAACATTACTCACTATTCCACTGGCTGTTAAATCCTATCTTACTGTTGCGAAAACCAGCAGAGAAGGGGTGCCTACTACAAATAAGCTGCATCTGTCATTTGGACTTATACTTATTTTAAGCATGTTTTTTTAACAGCAGCAGAATCAGATAATTTTTTAAAGCCGATAACTTTCGGCTTTCTCTTATTTATGATAAAATAATTAATAGTTAATGTATATCTGTTTTTCCTTCATAATTAAGGAATCAGAGGCAAAAGATAGATAAATAAGGAGGGATATCTGTGCAAACTACAGCTGCAGACAAAGATTCAGCAGAACACAGGCATAAAAAAGATAATATAATGATGACTAAACTGATAATAGCAGCAGTAATGCTGATTATTTTATGTTTCAACCTTTCTGCTTCAGCTGAACTGGAGCCTTCTGTAAAAAAATATCTTTTAGAGGCACCTGCTTTTAGTGAGGGGATGCTGGAAGGAGAAAATATAAACTACCGGGGTAAGATATTGTCTTTTTACGAAGATAATGAATACAAATTGATCTGGTTCGGGGATAATATGATAGATAATAATGCATATAATCTTATTTCTGAGATCAAAAGAAGTCGGGAAGAAGGATTGAATCCAGAAGATTATCATGTTGCTTCACTTACAGCTCTACTGGATAAATATAACAGTGCAGAACCGGAAAAGTTTGAAGACCTGCATCTGCTCGATATACTCCTCACTGATGCATATTTTACTCTTGCCAGTGATTATCTTTCGGGAAAGGTTGATCCGGAAACTCTGGAATTTGAGACCCATTTTTTTATAGAAAAGAACAATATGGATTTTATGAGCTATCTTAATATGGCCTTAAAAAATGAAAATATAGAAGGTTCTCTCCAGGCTCTGCTGCCGGGGTTTGATAAATATAAAAATTTAAAACAAAAGCTGGCCGAATTTCGCAGAAAAAAAGGTGCTTCAGAATGGTCCTATATACCACCAGGAGAAATGCTTGCTGTCGGTGCATCTGGAAGAAGAGTAGAACTTCTGCGCCAGAATTTGCTTGCACACGGATATAAAATAGGAGGTAGTGCTTCACCTGATTATTTTGATGAAAATCTGGCAGAAGCAGTTCGGAAATTTCAGGCTGATTATGGACTGAAGGCAGATGGTATTGTAGGAAATAATACTCTAAGAGAGCTCAATATAAGTCTTGACGGCAGAATTAATCAGATTGCTGTGAACTTAGAGAGGCTGCGCTGGCTGCCTGACAGTCTTGGAGAAAGCTATATTTATGTCAATATTGCAGATTACAGCCTGGATGTTGTGGAAGACAGAAAAAAGGTAATGGATATGAAGGTGATAGTCGGTAATGAACAGAGAAGCACACCTGTGTTCAGCGACAGAATAAGATATGTTGTGCTGAATCCGTACTGGACTGTTCCTAAATCAATAGCTGTGGAGGACAAACTTCCACTCATAAAAAAGGATATTTCCTATCTGAAGGAGAATAATTATCGACTTTATAAATATCAGGGAAGTTCTCTGGTAGAGCTTGATGCTGCAGAAGTGGAATGGGAAAATATAGATGAAGATAATTTCCATTTTCTCATTAGACAGGATCCTGGTGATAATAATGCACTGGGGAGGGTTAAATTTCTTTTCCCCAACAAATTCAGTGTTTATCTTCACGATACTCCCAGCCGAGGTCTGTTCGATCACAGTGAGAGGAGCTTCAGTTCGGGATGTATTCGTATCGAAAAACCGATAGAGATGGCCAAATTTTTGCTGAAAAATAATCCGGACTGGACCGATGAAAAGATAGACAAAGAGCTGCAGAAAGACCGGGAAAAATATATCACATTAAATACCCCATTTACTATTCATCTGCAGTATGCTACAGCCTGGGTTGATGGAGAAGGAAACCTTAATTTTAGAAAAGATATCTATGGAAGAGATGCAAAATTAGGAGAATCGTTTTTCAAAAGAAAGAGGGAAATTTAAACAGAATTAGGAGTCGTGTAGACTGTATCAATATCAAATTTAGTAAATTTCAAAGAAAATTTTAAAAGGAGAAAATTTAGATGAAGTTAAAAAAACTATCAGTATTCATAATAATAACAGCAGCATTTATAATTACTTCAGCAGCTCCACTGCATGCTTTTTCGCTAGAGAAAGCAGATTTTGCGGTAAACTATAAAAATTACAGAATACCTTTTAGAGAATTCAGCCTTTTTGTGATGCCGGGAGAAAGCATAAAACTTGAGGCAGCTGAAGAGTTTAGAGATAGAAATTATAAGCTGCTTTATGATTCAGGCAAACTCGAAAAAAATGATAAATACAGCTTCAAATGGAAGGCACCAGAAAAAGTAGGGCTCTATGAGCTGGAGATGAGAAATGGCAGCAGCTCTGAATATGGTAAAATTAAATTTAAAGTTTTTGTGATGTTTCCCTATCAGAATAAGAGGGGAAGTTTTATCAATAATTACCGGATCGGAAAATATCCATCAATACCACAAAATATGAGGCAGCATTATCAGACTCCACGCGGTTTTGTTGAGGTGACACCATCTATACTGGATGTCAGGGTGAGTCCTCATTTTACACTGGGGCAGTTTATCTGCGGTCAGATCGGTGATTACCCCAAATATCTGGTTTTAAAAGAAGATATACTGCTTAAAATGGAATATTTCTTAATAGAGGTTAACCAAAAAGGTATCAGGGCAGATACTTTTAACATAATGAGTGCATACAGAACACCCTATTACAACAGTTCACTGGGAAATTCAGAGCACAGCCGCCATGTTTTTGGAGATGCGGTTGATATATTTATAGATCAAAACCAGAATGGAGTTATGGATGATTTAAACGGTGATGGAAGAATCGATATTAGAGATGCAGATGTTCTCTACAGAATATTTGTATCTTTAGAAAACAAAGAAGTGTATAGTCCTCTTGTGGGAGGGATAGCAAAATACAGGTCAAATGGAAGTCATGGACCTTTTATTCATCTGGACAGCAGAGGTTTTAAAGCAAGATGGTAAACTGGCGGATCTGACCTGACAGTTGGCTGCAAATTTTGAGCAGTAGAGTATAATTTAAGCAGATCAGTAGAATTTAATTTGAAGGAGGAAATAAAGTGTTAGTAGGAGATGTTTTAAATAAAGTTGCAGCAGAAAAAGGAGATAAGACAGCAGCTTTTCTTGATGATGATACAATAAGCTATAAAGAACTAAATATCAGATCAAATAAACTGGCCCATGGGTTAATAGATCTGGGTATAGAAGCAGAGAATATGGTAAGTATAATGCTTCCCAACAGCCTTGAGTTTCTGACAGCCTATTTTGGAGTTATGAAGTCTGGAGCTACAATGGTTCCGATAAACATAATGTTCAAAGTTCCTGCAGTAGAATATATTCTCAACAATTCTGAAGCAAAAGCAGTTATAACTAATAGCAGTTTTTTACCTCTGCTAGAAAAATGTGAACTTGATTATCTGGAGAATATAATACTGATCGATGAAGATATAGAAGGAACTATCAATATTGATGAATTTGATGATAAACCTGAAATCCTACCAGAATTAAAATATATCGATGAGCAATCTGTGGCAGCATGCCTCTATACTTCCGGTACAACAGGTGATCCAAAAGGTGCGATGCTGACACATCACAACCTGATTTACGACACAGAAGCCACCATTGAACACCTGCATGTTGATGAGACCGGTAGATATATTTGTATCCTGCCGATGTTCCATGCCTTTGCAGAAACTGTCTGTATGCTGATGCCTATTTTTCTGG
>JBNJGL010000062.1:0-13384 GCA_051747745.1 Bacillota bacterium
CACAGATAATTATGGAATGGGTAGAAAGATCTGACTATGATATTGTAACTAATGATTACAAAGAAGATCTAGCTATTCCTAAGCCATAGATATAGTTTTATCAAGATGGCCTGGATAATTTTATCCGGGCCATACAGTTTCCAATATACAAGGAGGTAATAAAATGGATAATGTATTTGAATCTGCTATGGATTCTCTCCAGAAAGCAGGTAAAATAGCAGATGTTAACCCTAAAGTAATGGAATATTTATCACGTCCCAAAAGGATTATAGATTTTTCAATTCCACTGAAAATGGATGATGGAAGTTTTAAACTGTTTACAGCATATAGAGTTCATTATAATGATGCACTTGGTCCAACTAGAGATGGAACAAGATTTGTTCCCAATCTGGAAATGGATGAAGTAAAAGCTCTGGCATTATTTATGACAATTAAACATGCAGTGTCAGGTGTACCTGCAGGTGGTGGAAAAGGTGGAATTAAAGTTGATCCATCTAAATTAAGTGAATGGGAATTAGAAAGGCTGACAAGAGGATTTATTAGAAATCTAAAGCCTAAAGGGCCAAATGTTGATATTCCTGGAGCAGATATAGGAACAGATTATAGAACACAGTCCTGGATGCTGGATGAATATGAACAGATTACTGGAGAACATAATCCACATGCGATCAATGATAAACCTTCAATTATGGGAGGTACAGTCGGCAGTGCTGAAGCAACCGGTCAGGGAATATTCTATGTAACTGAAGCAGCCTGTAAGGATGAAGGAATAGAACTGAAGGGTGCAGAAGTTGTAGTCCAGGGATTTGGTCAGGTTGGTGCCACAATCTCACGTTATCTTTATGATGCCGGGGCAAAAGTAATAGCAGTAAGTGATATTAGCGGTGGCTTTTATAATAAAAATGGCTTAGATATTCCTGAAATGCAGGAATATGTAAAAGAAAATAGAGTATTAGAAGGATATAAAGATGCAGAGGAAATATCTAACAAAGATATTTTAGAAACAAAATGTGATCTTTTGATTCCTGCTGCAGTTCAGAATGTTATCAATAAAGATAATGCAGATAATATAAAAGCAGAAATGGTTGTAGAAGCAGCAAATGGACCAACAACTCCTGAAGCAGAAGAAATTTTAAACAGCAAAGGAATAAAGGTTATTCCGGATGTTGTTGCAAATGCTGGAGGAGCAATTGTCTGTCATTATGAAAGAATTCAGGGAATAACAGATGACTACTGGGATATGGATGAAGTAGAAAAAAGGCTAAAAAAGCAGATTCTAAATGCGTATGCACAGGCAAGAGCAGCAGAAGAAAAATATGATACCACACCACGTATTGGTGCCTGGATAGTAGCTGTAGAGAAAATTGCACATGCTGTAGAAATGAGAGGCTGGGTATAGAGTAAAGGAGGAAATATATGCTTTTTAGTGAATCAGAATATAAAAGTAGAGTAAAAAAGACCAAAGAAAGAATGGAAAAAGCAGGTATAGATGTTTTAATGTCTACTCATCCTGCAAATATGAATTACCTAACAGGTTATGATGGCTGGTCATTTTATGTACATCAGTGTGTACTGGTTTCATTAGATCAGGAAGAGCCTGTCTGGATCGGTAGAAATATGGATGCCAATGCTGCTAAAGTGACAACATATTTGAGCAGTGAGAATATTAGAAATTATGCAGATGATTATGTTCATTCTCCGATAGGAAAACATCCAGTTGATTATATGGTAGATGTAATTAAGGAGAAAGGATGGGAAGATAAGACAATAGGGCTGGAAATGGATCAGTTTTATTTCACCCATAAAACTTACGAAATTCTGGCTGAAAATCTTCCTAAAGCAGAATTTGAAGATGCAAATCTGTTAGTAGCTATGGTAAGACAGGTTAAATCTGTACAGGAAATTGAATTTATGAAAAAAGCAGGAAAAATTGCTGAAAAAGTTATGCAGACCGGTATAGAATCAGTAGGTGTTGGAGTTAGAGAATGTGATGCTGCAGCAGAAATTTCAAAAGCACAGATAAGTGGAACAGATGAATTTGGTGGAGATTATCCTGCAATTGTACCACTTATGCCGGCCGGTGCTGGTATAGATGCTCCACATTTAACCTGGTCTGACAGGAAATACGAAAAAAATGAACCTATAATTTTAGAACTATCTGGATGTTATAATCGCTATCATGCCCCAATGGCAAGAACAGTATATCTGGGAGAGCCTCCAAAAAGAATGAAAGAAATTACCGAAATTGTTGTTGAAGGTCTGGAAGAAACTCTTGACTTTATAAAACCTGGAGTGACCTGTGAAGCAGTAGAAGAAAAGTGGAGAAATTCTATTGCAAAAGGTGAACTTGTAGATGCATCTCGTCTGGGTTATTCTTTTGGCTTAAACTATCCACCTGACTGGGGAGAACAGACCGCCAGTATGCGTCCTCATGATAAAACTGTTTTAAAAGAAAATATGACGTTCCATTTGATACCTATTATCTGGCAGGATGATATAGGGTTTGAAATGAGTTCAGCTATCCGAATTACTGAAGATGGCTGTGAAGAATTTTATAATTTCCCCAAAAAGTTATTTACCAAATAAAACTTGACTCAGCTGTACCTCACCTGGCAGATCTGTCAGGTGGGGCACAAAATTTACAATAAGGCAGGATTTTTAAGATCATTATAGAATAATTATATTAGCGATTGACAGACAGGTAACTTTAAAAAATTATTCTATAATAAAGAAGATTGCTGGGGGATAAAAATGGATATTAAGGAACGTTTTTCACACAACAGCTTAAGTAATATGGTTGTTCAATATCTTAAAGAAGAGATATTTCTGGAAAATTATAAAGAAGGAGACCGTATTCTTGAAGCTCAGATAGCAGAAGAGCTTGATATTAGTAGAGCTCCGGTAAGAGAAGCTATCAAAGAACTGGAAAATCAGGGTCTGGTGGAAACAATTCCAAGAAAAGGTACCTTTGTAATTCAGCTGAGTCAAAAAGATATACAGGAACTATTTAATATCAGAATAATGCTGGAAAATAGACTATTAGAAAAAATAATCAATGAAAATTTACTGGATGAAGAAGATTTTGACTACCTTGAAGGACTTGTTCAGGATATGATTAAAACTGCAGAAAGTACTGAAGATGAAAACAGGAAGGTTCTTGAAGTTAATAAAAGAGATGTTGCTTTTCATCATCATTTGTGGAAAAAATCTGAAAGTAAGTGGACAATAAAAATATTGACCGGTCTTTATTTTCAGCTTCAGCTTGCAATGCTGATAGATGCCAAAAAAGAGGAGAATTTGGTTCAATCAGTTAAGCAGCATTTTAATATAATAAAATCCTTAAAAGAAAAAGACTGTAAAAAGGCAAAAGAATCTTTAAGAAATCATATTATAACCCTCTCCCATAGAGTTGAAAGCTGCAGCTGAGGGTTTTCTTTTTAAAAATATATGTCGACATTATACAAACGACATATATTTCACAAACTTTTTAAATATTCACATAAATATTTAAAAATATGATCTTAAATTTAAAATCTGTAGAAACAGATTAAATATTGGGAATTAGAAAAATATTAAAATTATTGGATATATTCAGGAGGCTAAAAGATGAATAAAGAAATTATTTATACAAAAAATGCACCGGAACCTGGAAATTATTCACAGGCGGTGAAACTTGGAGATTTAATTTTTGTATCAGGACAAACAGCTGATGATCCAGAAACTGGAAAACCAGTTCACGGAACAGTGGCAGAGCAGACAGAGTTAATTTTAACAAATACCCAAAATATTCTTGAAGCTGCAGATTCAAGTATGGAAAAGGTATTAAAGGTTAATGTTTATATTTCAGATATGAAGTATAAAAAAGAAATGGATGAAGTGTATAAGTCATTTTTTAAAAAAAATCCACCGGCCAGAATAGCAATGGCAGTAAAAGGATTGGATGCTGGTCTGGATGTAGAAATTGATGTTATAGCTGAAGCTTAAGCATTTTTAGTGAAGTGAGGGTCTAAAAATGAATTCAAAAAAGTTGGAATTGAAAGATATTTATCTGGCAAAAAATAATGTTTATAAAATAGCAAGGAAAACTCCGTTATTTAAAAGTGTTGATTTATCTAAAAAGTTCAGTAAAGAAATTTATTATAAACTGGAATTTCTTCAGGATACAGGGAGTTTTAAATTAAGAGGAGCCAGCAATTTTGCTTTGAACCTGTCTGAGAATAAATTAAAAAATGGTTTGGTTACATATTCTACTGGAAATCATGGAAGAGCAGTTTCTCATGTAGCTAAAAAGCTGGGAATAGATGCTAAAGTATGTCTTTCCAAAAATGTTCCAGAAAATAAAAAGGAGGGAATTAGAAAATCTGGTGGAGATGTTATAGTTTATGGAAATAGTCAGGATGAGGCAAAAATTAAAGCTGATGAGTTAAGAAGTAAAGAAGGACGTTCAGTAGTACCTCCTTTTGATGATCCAGATATTATTGCTGGACAGGGAACAATTGGAACAGAAATTTTAAATAAAATTCCTGATTTAGATAGTATTTTAGTCCCTTTAAGTGGAGGTGGTCTAATAAGTGGTATAGCTTTGGCAGTTAAATCTATAAATCCGGATTGTAAAGTTTATGGAGTATCAATGGATCGAGGAGCTGCTATGTATGAAAGCATAAAAGCTGGTAAGGAAGTAGAAGTTGATGAATTCGATACTCTAGCCGACAGTTTACAGGGAGGAATTTTACTGGATAATAAATATACTTTTAAAATGGTTAAAAAATATGTTGATGAAATAGTATTAGTTACTGAAGATGAAATTAGTTCAGCTGTGAGACATATATTTTATAAGGATCATTTTGTTGTCGAAGGTGCTGCAGCAGTAGGAACGGCTGCTTTACTTTCAGATAAAATTAATAACTCTTGTGAGAAGATAGCAGTAGTTTTAACTGGTAAAAATATTTCAAATGAAGATTTTATGTCAGTTATAAAACAACATTAGAGAGGAGTATTAATTATTTATGTCTGCAATTATGGATCCATTAGTTAATTTTGCTGGTTGGATGTGGGGTTGGCCTTTAGTAATAATATTGTCAGTGGTTTCAGTAATTTATTCAATAGGATTAAAATTTGTTCAATTTAAAAGATTTGGTTTTATAATGAAAAATACATTTGGAAAAATATTTTCTAAAGAAACTACTGGTGAAGGTACTTTAACTCCCATACAGGCAGTATCATCAGCTTTAGCTGGCACACTGGGAACGGGTAATATAGCTGGTGTTGGTGTGGCAGTAGGACTAGGTGGTCCAGGAGCAATTTTTTGGATGTGGGTAGTTGCTTTACTTGCAGCCATTGTTAAATATGCTGAGATTGTTCTGGGAATTTTTTATAGAGAAAAGGATTCTGAAGGAGTTTATCGTGGAGGATTTATGTATGTTGTAACTAATGGTTTAGGAAGTAAATGGAAATGGCTGGCTTCTATCTGGAGTTTTCTAT
This sequence comes from Bacillota bacterium, assembly GCA_051747745.1. Taxonomy (GTDB): domain Bacteria; phylum Bacillota; class Halanaerobiia; order Halanaerobiales; family Halanaerobiaceae; genus QPJE01. The sequence goes on from JBNJGL010000062.1 coordinate 5,482, forward strand.
TTTTCATACAGTTCTGGATAGGTGGGGCTGTTCAATCTAATGCCCTGGCAGATGTTTTGAGTCTGTCTTTTGGCTGGAATAATATGGTTGTAGGAATTGTAACAGCTATTCTGGTTGGTATAGTAATTATCGGCGGAATTAAAAGGATAGGAAAAGTTGCAGAAAGAATTGTTCCTATCATGGCAGTTATTTATTTTTTCGGTGCTCTTGCAATTCTTATAACACATATTAATGTTATACCTCAGGTTTTAAGTCAAATTGTTTCATCAGCCTTTAATGGTATGGCTGCAACTGGTGGATTTGCTGGTGCTACTGTAATGGTTGTTATCCGCCACGGTTTTTCAAGAGGAGTATTTTCTAATGAAGCCGGTATGGGTACTTCACCAATGGCCCATGCAACTGCTCAAACAGACCATCCAGCTCGTCAGGGTGTCTGGGGAATCTTTGAGGTGTTTATAGATACTATTGTAATGTGTACAATGACTGGCCTGGTAATAATGGTGACAGGAACTTTAACTAGTGGAGAAGTTGGTGCAAGCCTTACAGCATTATCATTTGGACAGGGACTTCCAGGACCGGGAGATTTGATTGTTACAATTTCAACTGCATTTTTTGCTTACACAACCATTTTGGTAGCTGAATATTATGCAGAGACCGGTGCTCAATATGTATTTGGAGATAAGGTTGTCAAACCTTTTAGATATTTATTTATAATCGCTATTGTAATAGGAGCAGTTGGTGGCTTACAGGTCGTCTGGGGATTATTTGATCTATTTATGGCGCTAACAGTTGCAATCAATGCAGTAGTAATTACTTTCTTCATTGGTGATGTTAAAAGACTTACTAAAGAATTTTTTGGAAGTAATGGCCAGTTAGATTATGATCAAAGTACCAGCTTTAATGAATAATTCTAGAAATTAGACATAAAAATATGGGGTTTCTGATAGAATACTAGATAATATAAAGAAGCCCCATATTTACAAAGTTAGCAAAATGGAGGTGTAAATTGATGAATTTGGAAAAAGAAGTTGTAGATAAAATTACTAATAAAGCAGATGAAATTTCAGAGAAAATAATTGAATATAGAAGAAAAATTCATCAAAATCCAGAATTAGGTTTAGCTGAACATGAAACTAATAAATTTATAAAAAAAGAATTGGAAAATTTAGGATTAGAAATAAAAGATAATCTATACAGCAGAGAAGATATAAAAAAAGAATTAGATAAGTTGGGCGAAGATTTAAAAGAAAATCATGGTCCTACTGGCATAGCAGGAATTTTAGAAGGTGAAACTCCCGGCAAAACAGTTGTTTTGAGATCAGATATGGATGCATTACAGGTTAATGAAAGTACAGATCCAAATCATCTGCCCAATAAAAACAATTTTCGTTCTCAAAATGAAGGAATTATGCATGCCTGTGGACATGACTCACATATAGCTATGTTATTAGGAGCAGCCCATATATTAACTGAACACAAATCGGAAATTAAGGGAAAAATAAAATTTTTATTCCAGCCTGATGAAGAACGCGGTTGTGGAGCAAAATTAATGAAAAAATCGGGTGTAATTGATGATGCTGATGCTGTTTTTGGAGTTCATGTATGGTCTCCAATTGAATCAGGTAAAGTTATGATAAATAAAGGACCAATGATGGCTTCGGTTGATAACATTTGGTTGAACTTCAAAGGTGGAGGAGGTCATAGTTCAGCCCCTAATGAAACAGAAGAACCTTTATTAGCAGCAAGTGAATTAGTTAATCAACTGTATAAAATGAATGCAAGAAAAATTGATACCAGGAGTCCTTCATTAATTAGTATTGAATCTTTTAAGTCAGAAGCTGATTGGGGAGTTATTCCAGATACCGCTAAACTTAAAGGGACAATTAGAACTTTTGATGAAAAAGTTAGAGAAAAGATAATTGATGAAATAAAAGTTATAGGTGATCATTTAGCAAAAATGCATAATCTGGATTTTGAATTTAATAATCTTTATGCTTTTCCGCCAACTATTAATACGAAAAAAGAGGCTGAAATTGCTATTGAAGCAGCTGAAAAAATATTTAAAAATAATGTTTTTGAAGGTAAGCCAGTAATGTCTGGTGAAGATTTTTCATATTATCTGCAGGACAAACCAGGAGTATTTATTTTTCTGGGCATTAGTAATAAAGAAAAAGGAAGTCATCATCCACACCATAATCCAAATTTTGATGTAGATGAAGCAAGATTACCTCAGGGTGCCGCTTTACATTCACTTATTGCATTAAACTATTTAAATGCTTAAATTATGTAGAAAGGAGACGAAAATGCCTGTTTTTGAAAAAAAGGAATACAAAAAAAGACTAAAGAAAGTTAAAGAAAAAATGGATAGAGATGGGATTGAGGTCCTGCTTGCATCACACCCGGCTAATTTAAACTATTTAACAGGTTATGATGGCTGGTCATTTTATGTACATCAGGGTGTTCTGGTCTTTTTGGATAGAGAAGAGCCAATCTGGTTTGGAAGAGAACAGGACAGCAATGGAGCCAGATTGACCACCTGGCTGCAGGAAGAAAATATCCGCGGATATCAGGATGATTATGTTCAGTCTCTAACAAAACATCCAATGGATTATATGTCTGATATTCTAAAGGAACTCGGATATGACGACTGTCATCTTGGAGTTGAAATGGACAATTATTATTTCACCCCGCGCTGTCTTAATTCGATAAAAGATAATCTTAGCCGGATTAAGATTAAAGATGCCAATCAATTAGTTCCCCTTGTAAGACAGATTAAATCTCCTCAGGAGCTTAAATATATGCACATGGCTGCAGAGATTGTTGAAAAAACAATGCAGAAAGCAATAGATGTAATAGAGCCTGGAGTTCGAGAAGGTGATGCAGCTGCAGAAGTATTTAAAGCTCAGATTAGTGGTACAAAAGAATTTACAGGAGACTATACTGCTATTGCACCAATAATGCCTTCCGCAGAAAGAACATCAACTGCTCATTTAACATGGACAGACAGAAAATATCAAAAAGGAGATGTAGTACTGCTGGAACTTGCCGGAAGCAAGTATAAATATCATGCTCCTTTATCCAGAACTGTTTACATAGGTAAAGCACCTGAAGATCTGGCAGAAATATCTAAAGTTGTAGTTGATGGTCTCAACAAAACACTTGCTTTTATAAAACCCGGTATTACCTGTGAAGAGGTAGAGGCAAAATGGAGAGAATCAATTTCTGGAAGTAAAGTTGTTAAAGAATCCAGAGTAGGATATGCCTATGGCTTAAATTATCCTCCTGACTGGGGAGAACATACTGCAAGTTTAAGACCTGGTGATAAAACTATTTTGAAACCAGGAATGACATTTCATTTTATGCCCGGTATCTGGCTTGATGAATTTGGGTTTGAATGCAGTGAACCTTTTGCTGTAACTGAAAATGGCTGTGAAACATTTGTGGAGTTCCCCAGAAAATTATTTATAAAATAGCTGATGAAATATAATTTATTTTTGAGCGAAAGGATGGTGCAGTAAATGGGATTTTTAGATAAGTTAAATGGAGCTATCAAGAGATTAGAAGAGTTTATACTTTCATATGGAGTACTTATTATGGCCGCATTAACTATAGTTAATGTTGTATCCCGAAACTTTTTTGGTCATGGACTTTCATTTGCAACAGAAATTAACGAATTTTTAATTGTTTTTATTACATTCCTCGGGACCAGTTATGCAGCCAGAAATGGAAGACATATCAGGATGTCAGCTTTATATGATATTACAAATGATAAGTGGAAAAAAATGCTTACATTTATGATGACTTCAGGTACAGCTGTAATAATGTATTATATGACTTATTTATCATATATTTATGTAAGACAGGTTTTTATGTACCAGAGAGTAAGTCCTGTAATGAGAGTACCGCTGTTTTTAATCTGGGCCTGGGTGCCGATAGGCTTTTTGATGACATCTCTTCACTACACACTTGCTTTTGTAAAAAATGTAATTGAAGATGATGTATGGATTTCATTTGAAGAAAAATCAGAATATGAAGACTTAGAAACTGCTATGAGTGGTGATGATGGTTTAAAATATACAGATAATGAAGAGAATTCGTAGGAATAGGGGGCGTTAATCTAAATGTTAACTTTAATGGTTTCTGTAATGGCGGTACTGCTATTTTTAGGATTTCCTATGATGATACCGCTTCTTGCTGCACCTATTGTAATAATGCATATTTATTTTCCGGCATTTGATCCAATGATTTTAGTTCAACAGATGGTTGCTGGTATTCTTCCAGCCTCTCTTATAGCTGTACCAATGTTTATATTAGCTGCTGACATTATGTCGGCCGGAGAAATGTCAAATAGACTGGTTGATTTTGTTAGAGTATTTGTAGGACATATAAAGGGTGGTATGGCAATCACTACAGCAGCTGCCTGTACAATCTTTGGAGCTATCTCTGGTTCAACTCAGGCTACTGTTGTTGCAATTGGAGGTACAATGCGGCCTCACCTTTTGAGAGGTGGATATGATGATTCATTTACAACAGCTCTGATAATAAACTCAAGTGATATTGCACTTTTAATACCTCCAAGTATTGGTATGATTGTTTATGGAGTTGTTAGTGGTACATCTATTGGAGAGCTGTTTATTGCAGGTATTGGGCCTGGTTTATTAACACTTTTTATGTTTTCTGTTTACAGTTATTTTTACGCAAAAAGAAAAAACATTCCTTCTGCACCAAAAACCAACTGGTCACAGAGAAAAGAAGCAACTAAAAGGGCACTTATCCCTTTTGGATTTCCAGCCATTATAATTGGTGGAATATATTCTGGATTTTTTAGTCCTACTGAAGCAGCAGCAGCATCTGTATTTTATGCAGCTGTAGTGGAAATTGGAATTTACAAAAATTTAAAGATTGGAGATTTGAGAGATATTGCACTTTCAACAGGTCTTGTAACAGGAGTGGTATTTATCCTTGTTGGTGCAGGTACAGCATTTTCCTGGCTTATTTCTCTGGCCAGAATTCCACAGGCCATATTGCCAGGTATAATAGGACCTGATCCAACCCAGACATGGGTATTATTTGTAATAGGAGTTGCGTTCTTTATCGGATGTATGTTTGTTGATCCTATTGTTGTCATCATGGTGCTGACACCAATCTTTAAGCCGGTAGTTACAACTTTAGGTATTGATCCTGTTCTTGTCGGTACAATGGTAACACTTCAGGCAGCGATTGGTTCTGCAACACCACCATTTGGGTGTGATATATTCACGGCTATTGCGGTCTTTAAACGACCATATTTTGATGTTATTAAGAGAACACCGGTATTTATTGCAATGCTGCTGATGGTTTCTGCTACTCTTATTTTCTTCCCACAGGTGGCACTGTTCTTAAGAGATCTTGCATTTGGTTACTAAGGAGTGAATGGTAAATGGATATTCTAAAGCGAATTGAAGAATTAGAAGAAGAAGTTATATCATTGAGAAGAGATTTTCATAAACATCCTGAAATGGGATTCAAGGAATTTAGGACTGCTGAGATTGTTGCTGAATATCTCAGAGAGTGTGGTCTGGAAGTTGAAGAAAAAGTGGCAAAAACAGGTGTTGTTGGGCTCCTTAAGGGAAAAGAAGATGGAAAAACATTAATGCTGAGGGCAGATATGGATGCACTTCCCATTACTGAACAGAATGATGTTGAATATAAATCGCAGAATGAAGGTGTAATGCATGCCTGCGGCCATGACGGTCATACTGCTATGCTGCTTGCAGCAGCAAAAGTACTGTCCGAAAACAGGGATAAGATAAAAGGAAACATTAAATTTGTTTTTCAGCCCAATGAAGAAACAGAAGCTGCTAGAGTAATGATCAATGAAGGGGTACTTAAAAATCCTGATGTTGATGCAGCACTTGCCGCACATCTCTGGACCCCCATAGAAAGTGGAAAAGTTGCAGTATCAGATGGTGCTGTTATGGGGGGGCTGTATGAGTTTGAGATTAAAATTATTGGAAAAGGTGGTCATACTTCTGCTCCACATTTTTCAATTGATCCAATCATTACTGCATCTAATATTATTCAGACTGTGCAGATTATACAGTCCAGAGAAATTGATCCATTAAAAGCAACAGTTATAATGTTTGGCCAGATAAATGGAGGGACAGCAACAAATGTTATTCCTGAAGAAGTTGAATTAAGAGGAACTATTCGCTATCTTTATCGTGATGATGAAAATAGTGAAGAAAAACCAAAACAGCGTTTTGAAAGAATAGTTGAACAGGTCTGCCGCACTCATCAGGCAGATTATGAGATAAATTATGTAGCAGCAAGCCCTCCTGTTTATAATAATCCGGAGATAGTAAAAAAGACAAGAGAAACAGCAGAAAAAATAGTTGGCAGAGAAAATCTTATTAATTATACAAATCTCGCCGGTGAAGATTTTGGAGAGTTTTCTCTGGAAGTACCGAGCACATTTTTCTTTATTGGTACTGGTAATAAGGAAAAAGGAACAGATTATCCACATCATCATCCACATTTTAATATTGATGAAGATACACTATTAACAGGTGTCAAAATGCATGTATTAGGTGCTTTGAACTATTTTAATAATTAAAAGGAGGTGAGCTAAGTACACAGTAAGTAGTCTGTTGTTCTGAGTAGATTAGTAGAGAATTAAAAAATTAAAGGAGGAAATTTAATGAAAAAGTTTTCCCATATTCTAATACTTAGTTTGGTGGCAGTTATGATACTTTCGGCAGTTAATATGTCCAGTGCTGAAGCAGCAAAGTTCAACTGGAAGATTGCTCTTGAAGAAATAGAAGGTAGTGTTCAGCATGAGTGGGCAAAGGAATTTAAAAAGAGAATAGAAGAAAAAAGTAATGGTGATGTTCAGGTAGATATCTTCCCTTATGGTACTCTTGGTACAAGTGGAGATATTTCTGAGCAGACTATGAATGGTGTTTTAGAATTTGCATTTTCTACACCCAGCTGGTTTGCTACCACAATACCTGAGGCAGGATTATTCTCACTGCATTATATCTGGTCTGATAATCTGGAAACCAACAAATATGTGATGGAGAATAGTGAAGCTATCTACCAGGATATGTCAAAACTATATACTGAGAAAAATCTGAGACTTCTTTCTGTTTTTCATGAAGGATGGCAGATCTGGACTTCAAATAAACCTTTAAGAAAGCCAGATGATTTTAAAGGTGTTAAGATCAGAGTTATGGGTGACCCAATTCTTATTAAGAACTATCAGGCATATGGAGCAAATGCTGTTCGACTTGCCTATTCTGAGATCTACAGTTCTCTGCAGCTTAATATGATTGATGCACAGGTACAGCCATATTTTGCCAATCAGGAGATGAAATTCTATGAGCAGCAGGATTATCTGACAGAAGCTAAACAGCTTCCATTTATTACCGGTGTTGTAGTTAACAAGATGTTCTATGATTCTCTACCTAAAGATTATCAGGATATGATTACAGAAACAGCACGTGGTATGACAGATTATATCTTCAATGTCCAAAAAGAACTTAATGCTGAAAGATTGGATATGATGCTGGAAGATAAACCTTCACTTACAGTTAATAGATTAACTGAAGATGAACAGGCGGCATTTAAAGAAGTTGCAAAAACTGTCTGGGAAGAATACAGAAATGATGTAGGTGAAACAGGATCTAAAATATTGGATAAACTGCTGACTGAAATTAGAGTTGCAGAAGAAAGATTTGCTGAATAAATATTAAAATCAGGGAGCAGTTAAACTGCTCCCTTCTAAATTTTCTATTGAAATAGTCCAATAAAATTTGATGTTTTTAAAATTACAGTAAGATTTGTAAATAAAATAAGAAAGGAATGATTATTGATGAAAAGTGATATTGCGATAGCACAGGCAGCAGAAATGAAACCAGTAACA
>JBNJGL010000063.1:0-13010 GCA_051747745.1 Bacillota bacterium
AAATAAATCGATTAAATAAAATTATCAGAAAAATTTAAATATATAAAAAATAACAAAAAGTTATGATAACAGCACAATTTTTTGCAAAGGTAATTTGAAAGATATTGTTAATTATAAGTATTAGGAGCCAAAAATAAATATTTATTAGATTTAGAAATGAGAGGAGGAAAAAAAATGGGAAGAGAAGCTTTAGGACTTGTTGAAACTATTGGTTTTATAGGTGCAATAGAAGCATCTGATGCAATGGTTAAAGCAGCTAATGTTAAATTAGTTGGTTATGAGAAAATTGGTTCAGGTTATATTACAGTTATGGTAAGAGGAGATGTTGGTGCAACAAAGGCAGCTACAGACGCAGGATGTGCTGCAGCAAAAAAAGTTGGAGAAGTAGTATCTGTTCATGTGATTCCACGTCCACATGAAGATGTTTCAAGACTTCTTCCAGAATAAATTGAAGAGGAGGCTTAATAAATGGAAGATAAAAAGATTGATCAACTTGTCAATGATGTTTTAAATAGAATTAAGGAAAGTGAATCTGAAGCTAAGAAAGCAGAGAATGAAAAAATAGAAAATAATAGTAAAACTGAAGGCGGTGAAAGCAAGATGAATTTAGCTAGTGAAGTAACTGAATTTGTTGGTACTGCAATTGGAAATACAATTGGTCTTGTTATAGCGAATGTTGATCCTGAATTAAGAAAACTTATGGGACTCGATGAAGAATTACGCTCTATAGGTATTTTTGGTGGTCGAACAGGTGCAGGTCCTCAAATATATGCAGCAGATGAAGCAGTAAAGGCTTCAAATACTGAAATTGTTAAAATTGAACTCCCACGTGATACTGAAGGAGGAGCCGGTCATGGTTCTTTAATTATCTTTGGGGCAAAAGAAGTTTCAGATGCACGTAGAGCTGTTCAAGTAGCCTTAGATGATTTAAATAGAACTTTTGGTGATGTTTATGCCAATGATGCTGGTCATTTAGAATTTCAGTACACAGCCCGTGCAAGTAAGGCACTAAATAAAGCCTTTAATGCTCCTGAGGGTAAAGCCTTTGGAATTACAGTTGGAGCGCCTGCAGGTATTGGAGTTATTATGGCTGATGTTGCTGTAAAAGCTGCTACTGTTGATGTTATTGGCTATGCCAGCCCAAGTGAAGGAACAAGCTTTACTAATGAGGTTATCTTACAATTTAGTGGAGATTCGGGCGCTGTTCGTCAAGCAATTATAGCTGCACGTGAAGTAGGTATTAAGCTTCTATCAAGTTTAGGAGATAAACCAGAATCTACAACAAAACCATATATTTAAAATTAAATTAAAATGCAGACAATATAAAGTATAAATAATGTTTAAGGAGGGAAAAATGTGAAAAGATCCAAGCGATTTTTAGAATTAGAAAAAAGACCAATCAGTAAAGATGCTTTTATTAATGAATGGCCTGAAGCGGGTCTAGTTGCAATGGAAGGACCAGATGACCCAAAACCAAGTGTTAAAATTGAAAACAATAAAATTGTTGAATTAGATGGGAAAAAACGGGCTGACTTTGATATGCTAGATTCATTTATAGCAGATCATACTTTAGATTTAGATATAATTGAAGATGTAATGTCACAGGATTCTATTGAATTAGCTAAAAAAATTGTAAATGTAGATGTATCTAGAGATGAAATTAAAAATATCACATTAGGTATGACTCCTGCCAAAATTATAGAAGTGGTAGGAACAATGAATGTAGTAGAAATGATGATGGCAGTACAAAAAATGAGGGCCAGAAAAACTCCTTCAAATCAGTGTCATATCACTAATGTAAAAGATCATCCAGCTTTAATTGCAGCAGATGCTGCTGAGGCAGCCCTACGAGGTTTTGATGAAATGGAGACTACAGTAGGTATAGTTAGATATGCTCCTTCAAATGCTATTGCATTATTAGTTGGTGGTCAGGTAGGCCGGCGAGGAGTACTAACACAGTGTGCCGTTGAAGAAGCAATGGAACTAGAAATGGGAATGCGTGGATTTACAGCTTATGCAGAAACAGTATCTGTATATGGTACAGAACAGGTATTTGTTGATGGTGATGACACCCCATGGTCTAAGAGTTTCTTAGCTTCAGCATATGCTTCACGTGGACTAAAGATGAGATATACATCTGGAACTGGTTCAGAGGCTGAAATGGGTTTTGCTGATGGAAAATCAATGCTTTATTTAGAGTCTCGCTGTTTATATATGACCAAAGGTGCTGGTGTACAGGGTATTCAAAATGGGTCAATAAGCTGTATTGGAGTTCCTGGAGCGGTTCCTTCTGGAGTCAGAGCAATTCTTGCAGAAAACTTAATAGCAATGCTGCTTGATTTAGAGTGTGCTTCTGGAAATGATCAGACTTTTACTCATTCCAGAACAAGAAGAACAGCAAGAATGTTAATGCAGTTTTTACCAGGTACTGACTTTATTTTCTCTGGTTATAGTGGTGTACCAAATTATGATAATATGTTTGCTGGCTCAACCCATGATGTAGATGATTATGATGATTATTTGACTCTGCAGCGTGACTTGAAAGTAAATGGTGGCTTACTTCCAGTAGAAGAAGAAGATGTAATTAAAGTTAGAAATAAAGCAGCCAAAGCTCTTCAGGCAGTTTTCAAAGAAGTAGGTATGCCCGAAATAACTGATGAAGAAGTAGAAGCAGTAACCTATGCTCATGGTAGTAAAGATGTACCTGACCGTGATGTAAGAGAAGATTTTAGAGGTATTGAAGATATGCTAGAAAGAAATACCACAGGTGTTGAAATTGTAAAAGCACTTGCTAAACATGGATTTAATGATGTAGCAGATAATGTTTTCAATCTTTTAAAACAAAGAATTGCAGGGGACTATTTACATACATCTGCAATATTTGATAAAGATTATAATTGCATTAGTGCAGTAAATGATAAAAATGATTATGCTGGTCCTGGCACTGGTTATAGAGTTTCTGATGAACTCTGGGAAAAAATTAAGAATACCAGACTTGCAAGGGATCCTGCTGAAATAGGTGAATAAAATAAAATTTTGGAGGTGTTAAAATGCAGTTAAATGAAGATACTATTCGTCAGATAGTTGTTAGTGTGTTAGAAGATATGAGTGAAGGAAATACTAATTCTAATACAAATAAGCAGAATAATTCAGCTGCAGTAAAGTCTGGTGATCTTAAGATTCAAGAAATAGGGCTTGCTGAAGAGGCTAGAAGTAATGATGAAGTTGTAATTGCAGTTGGACCTGCTTTTGGAGATAAATTATCAAAGACTATGATTGATGAGAAACATTCTAATATTTTACGAGAAATAATGGCTGGAATTGAAGAAGAAGGATTAAAAGCTAGAGTAGTAAAAAATTATATTACAGCTGATGTTGGTTTTATGGGGCATCAGGCAGCTCAATTAAGTGGTTCAGGTATAGGAATCGGATTACAGTCAAAAGGTACAATTTTGATACACCAGAAAGATTTGAATCCACTTGCTAACCTGGAGTTATTTCCACAAGCTCCACTTTTAACTTTAGAAACATATAGAAAAATTGGAAAAAATGCTGCTCGTTATGCAAAAGGAGAAAATCCTGATCCTGTTCCAACTCAAAATGATCAGATGGCTCGGCCAAAATATCAAGCAATATCTGCTGTTTTATATAATAAAGAAGTTAAATGTCTTGATAAGGCTAAAAAAGTTGTAGAATTAGCAGTTGATTTTAGTAAGTAATTATAATATCAGGGGGTGTAATTTATGGAAAAAGAATTGATTGAATCTATTGTTCGTGATGTTTTAGGTAATTTAGAAAAAGATGACAATGTAAGCAAAAAATCAGCAAATAAAAGTGGAGGCCTTACAGATAAGGATTATCCCTTAGCACAGAAGCAGGCAGATTTAGTAAAGACTCCTTCAGGAAAAAAATTAAATGACTTAAAATTAGAAAAATTTATCTCTGGAGAAATGGATGGATCTGAGCTGAGAATAACTGCAGAAACCCTTTATAATCAAGCAGAAATAGCGAGATCAGTTGGTAGAGAACAATTTGCCAAAAATCTTGAGAGGGCTGCAGAATTAACAAAAGTAGATGATGATAGAATTCTTGAAATCTATAATGCAATGAGACCTTATCGATCAACTAAAGCAGAATTAATAGAGATTGCTGAAGAACTTGAAAATAATTATGATGCAGTTATTAATGCAAACCTGATACGTGAGGCTGCAGATGTTTATGAAAAAAGAGAGCGCCTCAAAGGAGATAGATAAGTTAATAAGTAGGTGATGATTATGGAATATATTGTTGGTGTTGATGTAGGAAACTCTACTACAGAGGTTGCTATAGGAAAAGTAAATAAAGCAGAGAAGAACATTGAATTTATAACTGATGGTATATATAAGACTACTGGCTTCAAAGGTACAGTAGATAACATAGAAGGAATAATAAATTCTTTGGATTCTGCTCTTGAAAAGGTAGATTTAAAATATGAAGATCTAGATTTAATTAGAATAAATGAGGCTACACCTGTAATTGGTGATGTAGCCATGGAAACAATTACAGAAACAGTTATTACTGAGTCAACAATGATAGGACATGATCCCTGGACTCCAGGAGGAATAGGCCTTGGAGTTGGATATACTACCGGAATAGAAGATTTATCTGACTGTAGACCTGGGGATGAATTAATTATTATCATTCCGGGAGATGTTGATTTTGCTGATGCTGCTGTTTTAATAAATAAAGCAGTAGAATCCGGCATCAAAGTTAATGGAGCTGTTGCTCAAAAAGATGATGCTGTTTTGATTGTTAATCGCCTTAATGAGAATATACCAGTCATTGATGAAGTAAAGTATATTAATAAGATACCACTAAACAAAAAAGCAGCTGTAGAAGTTGCAAGACCCGGTGGTACTATTAATAAACTTTCTGATCCTTATGGCATTGCAACAATTTTTGAGCTTAGTTCGGAAGATACTAAACATATCTTTCCAGTGGCCCGATCATTAATTGGTAATCGTTCTGCTGTTGTAATCAGAACTCCAGAAGGAGATGTAGAAGAAAGAAAAATTCCTGCTGGAAAATTAGTAATTTTTGGTGATAAGGGCAAATCAGAAATTAGTGTAGATTCTGGAGCAGATCAAATCATGGATTCAGTAGAAAAAATTCAACCTCTAAAAGATGTAAAGGGTGAATCCGGAACAAATGTTGGAGGAATGTTAGATAGAGTTAAAGTGACAATGAGTCAGGTTACTGATCAAAACTTATCTGAAATAATGATTAAGGATATACTTGCAGTTAACACTTTTGTACCTCAAAAAGTAAAAGGAGGGCTTGCAGAAGAACATGCAATGGAAAATGCAGTTGGTCTTGCTGCAATGGTTAAAACTTCTCAATTGCCGATGCAAAAAATTGCTGATAAATTACAGCAAAAAACTGGAGTAAAAGTTGTTATTGCTGGAGTAGAGGCAAATATGGCAATTCGTGGGGCTTTAACCACTCCTGGTACTGATAAACCATTTGTTATTCTGGATATGGGTGGAGGCTCTACTGATGCAGCAATGGTTACAACTAAAGATCAAGTATATTCCACTCATTTAGCTGGTGCTGGAGATATGGTTTCACTTTTAATTAATATAGAATTAGGAATTGATGATTTAAAACTTGCTGAATTAATTAAAAAATATCCTCTGGCTAAAGTAGAAAGTATATTTCATATCAGATATGAAGATGGGAGTGTTAAATTCTTTGATAAGCCTTTAGCACCTAAATTGTTTGGAAGAGTTGTTATCTTAACAGAAAATGATATGATTCCGATTCCAACTAAACATTCTTTAGATAAAATTAGTCAGGCTAGAAGAGAGGCTAAAAATGATGTTTTTGTGCGTAATTCTGAAAGAGCTTTAAAAAGAATTATTCCTACAGGGAATATTAGAGATATTGATTTTGTAGTAATGGTTGGAGGATCTGCTATTGATTTTGAGATACCAACCCTAATATCTAATCGTTTATCTGAATTTGGAGTTGTAGCAGGACGAGGTAATATTAGAGCAATTATGGGACCACGCAATGCTGTAGCTACTGGATTGGTTCTTTCTTATCTGGATACAGAGGGAAGTGTTAAAAATGGTTGATCATAGGGAAAAACCATCTGTATATATAGCAGTTGAGGATAATTATCAAAATAGTTCTTTATTAGACTATTTATGCTATGGTTTGGAAGAAGAAGGGATACCTTTTCAAATGATGAATGATAGTGCTAAAAATCTTTATTATTTAGCACATCAAGCAGCTCAAGCCTCACGTTTAAATGTTTCTCTAGCGCTTGGGAAAAACAATAAAGTGCTGATTCATCATAAAAAATTAGAACCTGAAGAACCTTTTTTTGAAAAAGAAATAAGCAAAGAAATTCAGGCAAAAGCTATTGGATCAAATGCAGCTCGATTAGTTAAAGGTATTCCAATTAAAGATATTTCCTTAGAAATAGATCATAAAAATAAATCTGTATCTGATATTTTAACTGATTTAGATAACTTTAAGAGCATCAATGAGGATGTTGATAATAAAAAAATCTCTAATTCCGAAAAAAAAGTAGATGAAATGAGAATAAAAGAAATAACTAATTATATTTGTCAGAAATTAAAAGATGTAGAAAAATAGATAATACTTAAGAGGCACTTTTGAGGAAGGAGGGAATATGTCCCAAAAAGCTCTTGGAATGATTGAAACAATAGGAATTCTTGCTGCATATGAAGCTGCAGATGTGGCTTTGAAATCAGCCAATGTTAAACTGGTTGGTTATGAAATCAGTAGGGGTGGTTTAATCGTTATTAAATTTACAGGTGATGTAAGTGCAGTGAGATCAGCTGTTGATGCTGGTAAAGCTGCTGCTTCTAGATTATCTAAGGTTTGGGCTTCTCATGTAATAGCCAGACCTGCCGAACAAATAGAAAAGATGATAAATAGTGAAGATACAATAAATAATAAATCAAATGAGGTAGAAGAAACAGAAGAAGCAGAAGAAACAGAGGATCTAACTGAAACCGAAGCCGAAGTTGATGAAGATGACGAGTTAACTGAGGAATCAGATGACTTAAATTCAAAAACAGAAGAGGCAGAAGAGGCAGAAGATACAGAAGAAGCAGAGAATCTAACTGAAGCCGAAGTTGATGAAGATGACGGATTAACTGAGGAATCAGATGACTTAAATTCAGAATCAAAAGCGGTAGAAGAAATAGAATCTGAAGAAAAAAAAGAAGAGGATATATGTAATCTCTGTGGAGATCCAGCCTGTCCTCGAGTTAAAGGAGATTTACACACGGATTGTATACATTATGATGATATTAATAGTTAATGCAAATAGAAGGGGGAATATAAATGAGTGGCGAAGCTTTAGGATTAATTGAAACTAAGGGATTTGTAGGTGCAGTTGAAGCAGCAGATGCAATGGTGAAAGCAGCAAATGTTACTTTAGTAGGTTATGAAAAAATTGGTGGTGGATTAATTACAGTTTTAGTTAGAGGTGATGTTGGAGCTACTAAGGCAGCTACAGATGCAGGAGCAGCAGCAGCTGGTAGAGTAGGAGAATTAGTTTCTGTTCATGTAATTCCAAGACCTCATACAGATGTTGATGGTCTTTTACCAAAAATCGCAAGAGAAGAATTAGATATGCCTGAAATGAAATAAATAAAAAAATCCCCTTCCTAGTGTATTAAAAGGAGGGGGATAATAGTATGCCTTAATTGTCTGGAGGGTAATTAATGGATTGTTACATAAAAAAAGCTAATAAAACACTTGAAAAACTAAATAGTCTAATAGAAGAAGAAAACAATAATATAAATTATGATGGAGAAATAAAAGCAGGTGTTGACCTTGGTACAGCAAATTTAGTTTTGACACTTGTTGATCAGGATAACAAACCTTTAGCTGCCTTAAAAAAATCAGGTAAAGTTGTTAGAGATGGTTTGGTAGTAGACTATATTGGGGCTTTAAGAATAGTAAGAGAAATGAAAAATGAAATGGAAAATATTTTGGGAAGAGAAATTTTATATGCAGCAACTGCTGTGCCGCCTGGAACTGGAGAAGGTGATGTTGATACCTTCAAAAATGTTGTAGAAGGAGCCGGATTCCAAGTAAGCAATGTTATTGATGAACCATCTGCAGCAGCAACTGTCTTAGAGATTGAAAAAGGTATTGTAGTTGATATTGGCGGGGGGACAACTGGTATCTCAATTCTTGAAGATGGTGAAGTAGTTTATACAGCAGATGAAGCAACTGGAGGTACTCATTTAAACCTTGTAATAGCAGGTGGACTTGGGATTAGTATTGAAGAGGCAGAAAAAATGAAAGAAAATCCTAAACATGTTAATGATATATTTCCAATGACAATCCCCGTTATTGAAAAAATTGCTTCAATTATAAATAAGCATATAAAAAATTATAAAGCTGAAACAATTTATTTAGTTGGTGGTACAAGCAGTATTAAAGGAATAGAAGATATCTTAGCCAAAAAAACCGGCCTTAAAGTAGTAAAACCATCCCATACATTATTAGTGACTCCTCTTGGTATTGCTATGAATTGCAAATAGCTGGAAGGAGAGATAATTGTGAATCAAATTAGTGAAGAACTTATTAGAAAAATAATAAAGAAAGTAATAGCTGCTCTAGAAGCAGATAATAAAATTAAAATTACTGCTATTTTTACAGGAGGTAAAATTAAATTTGAAGAAGCCTTATCTCAATTAAAAAAAATAGATAAGAAGTATAATATAGTTTGGAATTTTATTTTTTCAGAATCAGCTAAAGAAATTCATAATCATAATAAAATAAGATGTGAATTTGAACAGCAAATTAATCAAAAACCAATTCAGTTTAATACAGTTAAAGAAAATGATTTATTATTGATTCCAGTTTTAACTCGTAATACTGCTGCCAAACTATCAGCACATTTTCTTGACACATGTCTTTTAGATTATATTTTTAGATCATTAATGTCTTCTGTTCCTGTTATTGCAGCATCTGATGCAGCAGATTTAAATGGAACGGGCTGGCAAAAACTTGGTTTTAATAATTATTCTGATGCAATTAAGTTGGAAAATCAGCGTCATTTAGAAAAAATTAAGTCGTATGGTATTCAATTGACTGCTGCAGATAATCTTGCTGAAAAATCTTTTTCGATCTTAAATGATGATAACAAAAAAATTATTAATACTATGGATTCTCAAAATATTATTTCTAGTTCAGATAAATCAAATACTAAAAGTATTCATCTTGACTCGAAAATAATAACTTATAAAGATATTAATCCACTAGCTAATAATATAGATAAAATTTATTTAAATAGTAATGCAATAATAACACCATATGCAAGAGAAGTAGCAGAAAGAAAAGGAATGATAATATGTTTACAGCAAAAGTAGTTGGTAATGTTGTTGCAACTCAAAAGGATGAGTCTTTAAGGGGTGCTAAATTACTTGTTATTAAACCGCTTTTTGGAAAAGCAAAAAAAGAAGATTGTTTAGTTGCAATTGATATAGTTGGGGCAGGAGTTGGAGAAAGAGTGTTAGTTGCAAAAGGAAGTGCTGCTCGCAAGGTTGATCAATTTTCTGACAGCCCAATTGACATGGCTATAGTTGGTATTATCGATGATATAGAGCTGGACGAAAGAGAGTTTTAAGGGGGTGTAGAAATGTCGATAGCAACTAAACGGGGAGACAAAGGTAATACCAGCCTTTTAAGTGGAGAAAGAATAAAAAAGTCTGATCCACAGGTTGAAGCATATGGCGCTGTCGATGAATTAAATTCATATCTCGGTTTAATTCGTTCTAAAATCAAATATTCAGATTTAAAAAAAATTATTTATCAAGTCCAAAAAGATTTATTTACTGTAGCAGCAGAGTTGGCTTCTCTTTCAAAAAAACCGAAAGAACAAATTACCGAATCTCAATTAAATTATATTGACGACAAGCTAAATCTTTATCAAAACAAATTTGATTTAAGAGCTTTTACTATACCAGGAGAAAGTGAAATAGGAAGTTTATTTGATATAAGCAGGACTATATGTCGTAAAGTTGAAAGAAGAATGATTGCAGCTGAAAATGACGAATTAATTTATTCTGATACTTTGAAAAGCTATATCAATAGACTTTCAGATTTGTTATATATTATGGGAAGAGTTTCTGATAATAGAGAATTAATCGAAAAAGTTACAGAAAGAGTATTAAGAGTTTTAGCGGTAAAAGGTGATAAAAATGCAAATTAACCTCAAGATAGCTGAAAATTTAACAGAAAAATGTTTAGAAAAAGCAAAAAAAATGAACATCCCAGTTTCAATAGCTATTATGGGTGATGACGGTAAATTAGTTTACTTTAGCAGAATGGATGACGCACTTCCAATCAGTATTGAATTAGCACCTGCAAAAGCTTATACTGCTTATTCTTTGAGAATGACCACAGAAGAATTAAAAACTTTAACTGAGCCCGGTCAAATGCTTTATGGGCTTGAGAATAGCTGTGATAATATAGTTGTTTTTGGAGGAGGTATACCAATTAGATTTAAAGATAAAGTAATTGGTGCTGTTGGTGTAAGTGGTGGGAGTGTTGAAGAAGATATAGCGATAGCTAAAGCTGCAGTAGAATTTTTTATAAATAGATATACAAGTAATTAAAAAGGAGGAGAGAATTTGAAAATTAAAGAAAATGAATTAAATAAAATTATAGATCAAGTTATAAATTCAATAAATAAAAGTCAAAAAAATGTAGATAAAGATTTAAGTGAAACAAATGGAATTTTTTCAACAATGGATGAAGCTATAGCAGAAGCGGTAAAAGCTCAAAATTGTCTGCAGTTAAACTATTCAATTGAAGATAGAGAAAAAATTATTCAAACCATGCGAAATTATGCTTTACAGCATGTAGAAAAAATATCAAATATGGCTGTTGAAGAAACAGGTATGGGGCGGGTTAAAGATAAAATAATAAAAAATAATTTGGCAATCAATAAAACCCCTGGAACAGAAAATCTCAGAACTGAAGCCTTTAGTGGCAAAAAGGGTTTAACAATTGTAGAAGAGGCTCCATTTGGAGTTATCTGTTCTATTGCACCTGTTACAAACCCAACTGAAACTATTATCTCCAATGCAATATCAATGATTGCAGCTTGTAATGGGGTAGTTTTTAATAGTCATCCAGGCGGAAAAAAAGTTTCGAAATATATTATTAAAATCTTGAATAAGGCTATTGTGGAAGCAGGGGGACCTAAAAATTTATTAACCGCTGTTAGTGAGCCTACTTTACAGACTGTTGAAAGCTGTATGAAAGATGATAGAATCGCAATGATTGTTGCTACTGGTGGACCAGGAGTAGTAAACGCTGCGCTTTCTTCAGGGAAAAAAGCTATTGGTGCTGGAGCCGGCAACCCTCCTGTTTTAGTAGATGATACTGTTGATTTAAAAAGGGTTGCAAAAGATATAATAAATGGTGCGAGTTTTGATAATAATTTACCCTGCACCTCCGAAAAAGCGATTGTAGCCTTAGACAGTATAGCTGATTCTTTACTTGATGAGATGACCAATCAAAACGCTCAATTAGTTCATGATATAAAAGCATTGGAAAGAGTAATTTTAAATGATGATGGTTCAATTAATAAAGGACTTGTAGGAAAGGATGCTGCTTATATTTTAAATAAAGCAGGATTAAAAGCCAAAAGTGAAGATCTTCGTTTGGTAGTAGTAGATGTAGACTTAAATCATCCTTTTGTACAAAAAGAACAATTAATGCCTGTCATACCAATGGTTAGAGCTGCTAATTTTGAAGAAGCAATGGAAATGGGTGTAAATATTGAAGAGGGTAATCGTCATACTGCAATTATCCACTCTAAAAATGTTGATAATTTAACAAATTTCGCTAAGAAAATTGAAACAACAATTTATGTTAAAAATGCTCCTTCTTATGCTGGTATTGGAGCGGGTGGAGAAGGATATGCTACTTTTACTATTGCCGGTCCTACTGGAGAAGGACTAACTTCTGCTAGAAGCTTTACTAGAAAAAGAAGATGTGTGCTGGTAGATGGTTTTTCAATTATTTAAGCTATTAGTTTTATTGAGAGGAGTATTGATATGACTTTAGTTAATGACATATATCAAGCAGGAGTCGTAGGAGCCGGTGGAGCCGGTTTTCCTACTCATGTTAAATACAATTGTCAAGCAGAGTATTTGATTATAAATGGAGCAGAATGTGAACCTCTATTGATGACTGATAAATATCTTATGCGCAATTTTGCAGAAGAAATAATTGAGGCTATCCATCAAGTTGCAGAAAATATAGGGGCAGAAAAAATAGTGTTTGCTTTAAAAAAGAAATATAAAAAAGAAATAGCATGTTTAAAAGAAATTAATAACAAAAAAGATTATGAGATAGATTTTTTTCTAATGGATAGTTTTTATCCTGCTGGTGATGAACAAATACTTGTTTATGAAATTACAGGTAGAACTGTTCCGGAAGGTGGAATACCAATAAATGTTGGTGCAGTAGTAACAAATGTTGGTACATTAAAAAATACTTATTTTTCTCTTGCGGGTAATCCTGTTATTGATAAATATGTATCCGTACTGGGTGAGGTCAATATGCCGAGTATTATTAAGGTTCCAATTGGAACATCAGTAGAAAAATGTATAGATGCAGCTGGAGGAAGCGGTTTAAGTCAATATTCAATTATTCTAGGTGGACCAATGATGGGTCAAAATTTAAGCCAGGAAGAAGCAGCTGAGACATTTATAACCAAAAGAGATGGAGCTGTTATTGTTGTACCAAAAGATCATTTTATAATCGAAAGAAATAAACAGAGTATAGAGCATATAAAAAACCAGGCAAAAGCAGCCTGTATCCAGTGCAGGATGTGCACAGATTTTTGTCCTCGCTTTTTAATTGGTCATGAACTTGAGCCACATAAAATAATGCGTGCACTTGCTTATTCTGATGATGACGAAGTACTAAAATCCGCACAACTTTGTTGTGAATGTGGAGTTTGT
>JBNJGL010000064.1:0-11917 GCA_051747745.1 Bacillota bacterium
TTTTTAGAAATAAACTCTGCTTTTGACCTAATATTTACCTAAATTATCACCACCTTAAAAATATGTTTAATCTTTTATTATATATATCTTTAAAAAATCTATTAAAATGAGTTTATTATTTTCTAATTCAATATTTTCAGTTAATTCTTGTCGTTTGTCGACAATCGTCTATAATTTATATTCAACATGATTTATAATATTCCTTCTTATTTTTTTGAAAATTTAATATTTTTTAAAATATTTTTCTTTATAAAAATCAATGAAGCTCCTGACAGAACAAGGATACTTCCCAATGCCTGTACGAAAGAAAATTTATCTGAAAACAAAATCACCGATAAAATTATAGTTACAATCGGCTCAATCATACTTAAAATAGAAACAAATGTTGGCTTGATTAATTTTACTCCAGCAAAAAATGCTAGAAATCCAGCTGCAGTTATAAAGGTAATTATGATAATGAAAATCCAGCTTTTGCTCTCAAACTGAAAATGCAATCTGTCAGTCATTAAACCTATTACAAAAAATGAAATACCGGCAAATAGACTTACAAAAGCAGTTGTTACCATAAGAGAAACTTTTTTCAGCATTCTGCTGCCATATATAGTATAAATTCCATAACTTACAGCAGCACCAGCAGCCATCAGTATTCCGGCTTTATCTACATCCTGAAATTGTCCACCCAGCAGTAAAACCAGACCGACAAATGAGATTATTATAGAGATTATTATTTTTGCATTTATCTTTTCCCCTTCTAGTATAAAAGATAAAACTGCAACAATTATAGGATATGTATAAAAGATCAAAACTGCCAGAGAAGGAGATATTATCTTAACAGCTGTAAAATACAGCATACTAAATAAAGCGTAAATTACTCCCCCCTGTATAAATAAAAGCAGTGTGTTTTTAAAATCCAGATTTATTTTCTTTTTTCTGAGAAAAATAAATATAAATAAGATCAGAGAAGCGAGTAAAAATCGGCTGAAGAGCAGTGTGAACACCCCTACTCCTCCATTATAGGCAAATATAGCCATTATCGGTACAATACCGAAACCGGATGCAGAAAAAAGTGCGAATAAAACTCCTTTATAATAGTCACTCAAAAGTAACCACTCATTTCTTTTTTTATTTTACTGCATATCCAGGATTATTTACAATGTCGTTTGTCGACTGTATTATATTATATATATTCTGATTATTCAATAAGATTCCTGCATTTTTTTGCAAATTCTTTAATTCACAAAATTGAAAGAAAAAACAGCCCCTAAATATCAGTTATCAGGAGCTGTTATCTTTAAATAAAAATATTATTTTTATTATTATGTTTAAAAAATCCACTTTTTTAGGTTCTGTTTGTTATTTTCTTAATTTAATCTTTAAGTTCCTCAAGCCTCTGTATTAATTTTTCTTTTTTCTGTTTATACTCCTGCAGTTTCTTCTTTTCTGCTTCCACAAGATGTTCAGGGGCTTTATTTACAAAACCTTCATTGTTCAGTTTACCGTTAGCTCGCTTGATTTCAAATTCAACATCTTCAATCTCTTTTTCTAATCTTTTAAGCTCTTTATCTAAATCTATCATTCCTTTTAAAGGAAGTATTACTTCAACTTCGTTTACTATCGCAGTTGAAACTTTATCCGGTTTATTGATATTTTCTCCTCCAATAGTCAGATCTTTAATTCGGGCCAGATTTTCTATATACTCTCTTCCTTCTTCCAGAATTTCAGCTTTTTTACTTTCTGCCGACAGCAGTGCCTCTATTCTTTTGCCGGGATTAACTTTCATTTCATTTCTAATATTTCTAATTGATTTAATAACTTCCATAATAAGTTCCATTTTAACTTCAGATTCTTCATCTGCACCTGTTCCAGTTTTTTCTGGCCAGTCAGAATTCATTATACTGCCTTCAGTTCCAGGAAGTTTCTGCCATATTTCTTCAGTAATAAAAGGCATTACCGGATGAAGCAAACGCAGTATTTTCTCCAGAATAGTTAAACCATAATACTGTGCTGTCAGCTTTGCATCTGGATCCTGATCCTGATAAAGTCTTGCTTTAATTAACTCAATATACCAGTCACAGAATTCATTCCAGATAAAATCATATAGACTACCTGCCATTTCTCCAAAATTATAATCTTCCAGGGCTTCATCAATTTCATCGGATACTGTATTTAATCTGCTTTCAATCCAGCGGTCTGCCAGTGTAGGTTTTAAATCATTTTTTTCTACTTCATTCAGTTCAAAATCTTCCATATTCATTAAAATAAATCTTGATGCATTCCAAATTTTATTGGCGAAATTGCGGCTGGCTTCCAGCCTCTCTTCTCTAAAACGCATATCATTACCGGGGGTATTACCGGTAATTAAAGTAAATCTCAAAGCATCAGCTCCATATTTTTCGACAATTTCTAGAGGATCTATACCATTGCCCAGTGATTTACTCATTTTTCTGCCCTGTGAGTCTCTAATAAGGCCGTGTATATAAACATCGGAAAATGGTTCTTCATCCATAAATTCCAGTCCCATAAATATCATCCTTGCAACCCAGAAGAAAATAATATCTCTACCTGTGACCAGAACATCTGTAGGATAAAAACTCTTCAAATCATCAGTATTCTCAGGCCAACCAAGTGTAGAAAAAGGCCAGAGGGCTGAAGAAAACCATGTATCAAGTACATCTTCATCCTGCTTTAAATTACTGCTCTGGCAGGATGGACATTCATCTGGTTCTTCTCTAGCTACAATTACTTCACCACAGTCATTACAGTACCAGACAGGAATTCTGTGTCCCCACCAGAGCTGACGGGAAATACACCAGTCACGAATATTTTCCATCCAATTCATATAAACTTTGCTGAATCTCTCAGGAATAAATTTAATTGTACCATCTTTAACAGCTTCAATGGCAGGTTCTGCAAGTGGTTTCATTTTTACAAACCACTGTTTGGAAACAAGAGGTTCAATTACAGTGTCACAGCGGTAGCATTCTCCGACATTATGAACATGTTCTTCTGTTTTAATGAGTAATTCCAGTTCTGTCAGATCTTCAATAACTTTTTTGCGGCACTCATAGCGGTCGAGACCAGCATAGCTGCCGGCAGCTTCTGACATATTTGCATCTTCATCAATTACTTTAATAACTTCCAGGTCATGACGTCTACCTATTTCGAAGTCATTGGGATCATGAGCAGGTGTTACTTTAACCATACCTGTCCCAAATTCACTATCTACATATTCATCTGCAATTATTTCTATTTCTCTATCCATCAGTGGGAGGATAACTTTTTCTCCAATAAGATTTTTATATCTCTTATCAGAAGGATGTACGGCAATAGCTGTATCTCCCAGCATTGTTTCAGGTCTTGTAGTAGCAACAGTAATAAATCCTTCTCGATCTTTATACGGATATTTTATATGATAAAATTTACCTTCTTTTTCTTCATGTTCAACTTCAATATCGGAAAGTGTCGTGTGACAGCTGGGACACCAGTTAACTATATAATCACCCTGATAAATCAATTCTTTTTCATATAATTTTATAAAAACTTCTTTAACAGCTTCAGAACAACCTTCATCCATTGTAAATCTTTCTCTGCTCCAGTCACAGGATGAACCCAATTTTTTAAGCTGATTTGTTATTTGATCTCCATACTCTTCTTTCCACTCCCATGCCTTTTCTAAAAATCCTTCTCTGCCGACTTCATCTTTCTCTATCCCTTCACTTCTCAGTTTATCAACAACCTTTACCTCGGTTGCTATACTGGCATGATCTGTCCCGGGCAGCCAGAGAGAGCGATAACCATGCATCCTTTTCCAGCGGGTTAAAATATCCTGCAGTGTGTTGTCCAGTGCATGGCCCATATGCAGCTGTCCGGTGATATTTGGGGGAGGCATAACTATACTAAAAGTATCCATTTCTCCCTCAGAATCTTCTACCGGCGCAAAATAATTATTTTCCATCCAGAAATTATACCACTTATCTTCAGCTTTTGCTGGATCATATGTTTTTTCTAAATTTTCCATTTCTCAACCTCCTAAAAATATTTAAACTAAAAAAACTCCTTCATCCACTTAAGGACGAAAGAGTATTTTCGCGTTACCACCTTAATTCTGCCGGCAAAAATGCTGCCTGACAGCTCTCCTTTTGTTAACGATAATTATTTTTACCGAATTACACTACTGATTTCATGTAATCAACTCAGAGGCGACATTCATTTTATTACCCTGCAGAACCTTTCAGCCGACGAATTCTGCTCTCTTTTGGATAAGTTAAAACTACTCCTCCCCATCACAGTCTTTAATTATATTTTTTAGTATTGTTTTTATAATACAGTATTCAGCGCTTAAATGTCAAGTTCAGCTGCTGAGAGTTTCCAAATTTTTTGTATTTTATTGAACAGCATTATAAACTACTCAAATTTTAAATTTATAAATTCTGAAATATATTTTTAGTAAAACCCATCTTTTTAACTTTGAAAATAAGGAGTTTCTCCTTTTGCAAATCTAAAAATAATTTTGAACAAACTACTTTATAAAAATAATAAAAAACATTTAATCCAAATGATAATATGTGCTTTTATTTGTAAGCTAATCAAAATCCAAAAAATTTTCAGCTGTTCCTTTATCCTGAGGATAATTTATATTGAAAAATAATTTTTTTAGATCAAAAAAACTCTCAAGTTCTTCCTCTTTAATGATTTTTAGCAAGCTTTTATTATAAATTGATTTTATTTTCAGCTCACTGCTGGCAAGGCTGGCCTTTATTTTATCCAGCAGCTTTTTGCTGTAAATTGCTGCCAGAGGTTCTAAATAACCATTGTATTCTGAAACCAGAATTTCATATTTATCTGCAGTTAATTCTCTCTGCAGTTTTTTTTCTAAAAAGAAAAAATAGTCCTCATCCAAAAACGGCATATCACATCCTGTCAGAAAATTATATTCTGTACTGGAATAATACAATCCTGTGTATAGTCCGCCCAGCGGCCCTTTATTTTTTATAATATCCTCTCTAATTTCTGCACCTTCAATAAAGCTATAAGTTTTTGGAGGGCCAATAATAATAACATTATCAAAATAGCTGTCTAATCTGTTATACACATATTCAATTAGCGGCTTATTTTTGAAGCTGAGTAGGGCTTTATTTTCTCCATAGCGGCTGCTTTCTCCTCCAGCAAGCAAAATAGCATTTATCTTCAATATCAATTCACATCCCAAAAATAATTATATGTAACTCACCTTTTTGAGTTAATATATAGCAGTTTTTTAGTTTTAAATTTAACTATTGATTGTAACACAAAAAGGATATTTGCGTCGCCAACCCATTTTGTGTGAGAACCAACTATTAAGTATTTATTAATTTAAATTTTATTATACCATATTTTTTATTATAAAAACAGAATTAGGACAGCCAGAATAGAGCTGTCCCAATCTATTATAATTATATTTTTTATACCTTTTGCAATTTTACTGCTGTTACCTTTAATTCAGGAATTTTAGCTTCCGGATCCAGCTCATCCATTGTTAAGCGATTGGCAGGACTTTCAGCAAAATGGAAAGGCATAAATATCTGCCCCGGCTGAACTGTTTCAACTATTTCAGCATTTGTTTCGATTTCTCCCCGGCGTGAGCCGATCTTTACTCTATCTCCATTTTTAATTCCCATTTTTTCTGCATCTTCTGCATTAATTTCTACATAAGCATCTGGTACATGTTCATCAATAGGTTGAGAATTTCTGGTCATTGTACCTGTATGGTAATGATAGAGCATTCTTCCTGTCATCATAATAAATTTATATTCTTCATCTGCCTTTTCAACAGAAGGTATATGGTGAGAGGGATAAAATTTACCTTTTCCCCTAATAAAACCACCTTTATGAAGATACTGTGTACCCTTATCTTCTCTATCTCTGCAGGGCCACTGAATTTTTTCTTTATCCAGACGGTCATAATGTACTCCTCCATAAATAGGAGTTAATTCAGCAATTTCTTCCATTATTTCCTCTGTAGAATTATAATCCATTTTATATCCCATTTTATTGGATAGTTCACAGATAATCTCCCAGTCTGCTTTTGCCTCTCCAGGAGCTTCTACAGCTTTGTTCACTTTCTGTATTCTGCGGTCTGTATTTGTAAATGTGCCATTTTTTTCGGCAAAACAGGCAGCAGGTAAAACAACATCTGCATATTCAGCAGTTTCTGTCATGAAAATATCCTGTACAACAAGAAATTTCACCTTTTCTAAAGCAGCTTCTATATGTCCCTGATCAGGATCTGATAAAGCAGGGTTTTCTCCCATAATATAAAGAGCTTTAAGTTTATTTTCATCAATTGCTCTGAACATTTCTACCACTGTTAAACCTTCTTCAGCTGAGAGATCTTCAACATCCCAGGCTTTTTCAAATTTATCCTTCACAGCTGGATCAGTCACTGACTGATAACCTGGATAAACATTTGCCAGTGCACCAAGGTCACATGCTCCCTGAACATTGCTCTGACCTCTTAAAGGGTTCACCCCGGTCGATTTTCGACCTACATTTCCGGTCAGCATTGCCAGTGATGTAATAGATGTTACATTTTCTGTTCCGGATTTGTGCTGTGTTATACCCATTGCATAGTAAATAGCTGATTTATCCTGAGAAGCATATAATCGGGCCGCTTCTCTTATTGTGTCAGCAGGAACACCGGTAATTTCTTCTGCTTTTTCCGGTGGATAGAAGCTGACAATCTCTTTTAGCTCTTCATAGTTTTCAGTATTTTCTTCTATAAATTCAGTATCTTCCAGACCTTCTTCAATTATTACATTCATCATAGAATTTAACAGTGCTATATCGGTACCCGGCTTCTGCTGAATAACTATATCTGCATATTCAGCAAGTTCAATCCGGCGCGGATCAGCTACGATTAATTTAGTTCCATTTTTTACTGTTCTTTTCATTTTTGCTCCGATTACCGGATGATTTTCTGTAGGATTAGAACCAATTACAAAAATAAGATCATTGCCGGCAATTTCATCAATAGAATTTGTCATTGCTCCACTACCAAAACTTTTGGCTAGACCAGCCACAGTAGAGGAGTGTCACAACCGAGCACAGTGTTCTACACTATTAGTTTTCATCACTGCCCTCATAAATTTCTGCATAATGTAGTTCTCTTCATTTGTACAGCGGGCAGAACTCAGTGCTCCAATCTCTTTACCACCATGTTCATCTCTTATACTGCTTAAATTATCTGCAATATAATCTAGAGCCTCATCCCAGCTGCTTTCTACAAATTCTCCATCTTTTTTTATAAGAGGATGCTTTAACCTGTCAGGGCTGTCAATAAATCCATAGGCAAATCTTCCTTTAACACACATCTCACCATCTGGATTTGGAGCAGTATCATCATAAACAGAATCAACTTTTATTACTTCATTCCCCTTAATATTTAACTCTACCTGACAGCCAACTCCACAATAACCACATGTTGTCCGCTGTTTTCGGAGTTCATACTCACGGCCTTTTTTTCTGGCAGGCTTATAGGAAAGAGCTGCGGTTGGACAGTTTTCTACACACAGTCCACAGAAAACACAGCTGGAATCCTCTCCACCCAGTCCTTCATCAAAAGCTGCTGCAACTTTTGTTTTAAATCCTCTTTCACTGAATTCTATTGCCTCCGAACACTGCAGTTCACTATCTGCTCTAACACATTTTCCACAGAGAATACATTTATCTGGATCATACACTATAAAGGAGTTTCTTTCCTCCAGTTCAAATCTATCTTCTTTTTTACTTCCATAAGATGATTCTTCTATATCAAATTTATAGGCAAGATCCTGCAGCTGACAGTCACCATTGGCTTCACATGTCATACAGGTCATCGGGTGATCTGATAAAATTAAATCAAGCACTGTTTTTCTGGCTTCATAAATTTTATCATTATCAGTTTCTACTTCCAGTCCATCTCTGGCTGGAAGTGTACAGGATGTCTCCAGACTGCCGTTTTCTTTATTTTCTACAAGACACATCCTACATGCACCTGTTATACTCAAATGTTCACTATAACAGAGTGTTGGAATATCAATATCATTTTCCCGGGCAACTTCTAAAACAGTCTGACCGGGTTTGAATTTATAAGTATTTCCATCAATTATTATCTCTTTCAATTTTTGAACTCCTCCTTCAATTAGAAATTGCATCAACTGGACAAACTTCTGCACATGCACCACAGCTGATACAGGCTTCCGGATCTATAGTATGGGCTTTCTGTTTTTCCCCAGTTATTGCATCAGCCGGACATACTGTTTTGCACTGTCCACAGCCGATACAGTGATCTTCATCAATAACATAACTTCCTTTAAGTGCATCACATTGCCCTGCAGGACATTTTTTATCATTTATGTGTGCTTCATATTCATCTCTAAAATATTTAATTGTAGTCAGTACTGGATTGGGAGCAGTCTGGCCCAGTCCACATAGAGAAGCTTCTTTAATAACTTTTCCCAGCTGTTCAAGCTTCTCAATATCACCTTTTTCACCTTCACCTTCTGTAATTCTCTCAAGTATTTCCAGCATTCTCTTTGTTCCAAGTCGGCAGGGCGTACATTTTCCACATGATTCAGATTGAGTAAATGTTAAAAAAAACCGAGCCACATCTACCATACAGGTATCTTCGTCCATTACAACCATTCCACCTGAACCCATCATTGCCCCAATTTCTTTTAAAGAATCATAATCTATTTTAAGATCCAGCTGTTCAGCAGGAATACATCCTCCTGAAGGTCCACCGGTTTGAACAGCTTTGAATCCTTTATCATCGGTAATTCCACCACCAATATCATAAATTATATCTCTTAAACTCAATCCCATAGGAACTTCTACCAGCCCGGTGTTTTTTATTTTACCGGTTAATGCAAAAACTTTTGTACCACTGCTGTTTTCTGTACCAAACTTATTGAATTCTTCTGCCCCATTATCAATAATAAAGGGAATATTGGCATATGTTTCAACATTGTTTATATTAGTCGGCTTACCCCATAAACCACTTTGAGCCGGATAAGGTGGTCTGGAAGTTGGTGTTCCCCTCTTGCCTTCTATTGATGCCATAAGTGCAGTCTCTTCTCCACATACAAAAGCTCCGGCACCTTCCTTAATATGAATTTTAAAATTAAACTCAGTTCCAAAAATGTTTTCTCCAAGCAGGCCCAGCTCTTCTGCCTGAGAAATAGCTTTTTTTAATCTTCTAATAGCCAGAGGATATTCTGCTCTGACGTAAATATATCCTTCATCAGCACCAATAGCATAAGCAGCTATCATCATACCTTCCAGAAGTCTATGTGGATCACCTTCCAGCAAACTGCGGTCCATAAATGCACCTGGATCTCCTTCATCTGCATTACATACTATATACTTTTTCTCACCTTCTGCATCTTTTGCAAACTGCCATTTTAATCCAGTTGGAAATCCTCCACCTCCACGGCCGCGGAGACCAGAGTTTTTAACTTCTTCTATTATTTCCTTACTTTCCATCTGTGTTATTGCTTTCGCAGCAGCCTGATAACCCTTTTTTTCTATATAATCATCTATTTTTTCTGGATCAATTAAACCACAGTTTTGCAGTACTATTCTCTTTTGTTTTTTATAAAAATCTAACTCTTTATAATATGGTAATTCTTTTAAAGCAGTATATTCTTTCATCAAATCTATCCTCCCTCACAATTATTCTGAAATTCTAGCAATTGCAAATTCTTTAACTATTTTTTTCTCAAATACATGTTTGTTAATTATTCTCTTAACATCACTTTCTTCAATCTCACCATATGTAACTCTCTCCATACCGGGCATTTTTATATCCATAAGTGGTTCTTTTTCACACATACCAATACAGCCGGTTTCTGTTATTTTGACATCCAGATTTTTTTCTTTAACTACATCCACAACTGCATTGCGTATTTTTTTTGCCCCTGCCGCAATACCACAGGTTCCCATACCTATTATTATCTCAGGTTTATTGTCAGTTTTTTGATTATTTTTTTTCTTATCAGAAATTTCATTCTGATATTTTTTTAATTCTGCAAAAGATTTCATTAACTACACCTCCAAATAAATATAAACCCCGGACGGGGTTTATTAGTGATATATTTCTCAATTCTTGTCCCTGTACTCATTAATAACTTCTACTATTGATTCAGGAGTCATTCTCCCATAACTTTCATCATTAATCATTACAACCGGTGCAAGTCCACAGGCCCCAAGACAGGCCACCGGTTCCAGAGTAAAGAGTAGGTCTTCAGTAGTTTCTCCCCTGTCTACACCAAGTTCATCTTTAAGGGCTTCGAGGACCTTATCACCACCTCTTACATGACAGGCGGTTCCTTCACAAACTCTAACAATATATTTTCCGCGCGGTTTTTGGTGAAACTGTGAATAAAAAGTTACCACTCCATACAATTTGCTGTAAGGTATTTTCATTTCATCTGCTATATATTTTTGTGTATCTTTTGACAAATATCCTAATTCATTCTGAGATTTCTGGAGTACGGTAATCAAACTATCCTTTTTTCCTCTGTGATCATCCAATATCGAATCGATCTTACTCAGTTCTGTTTTATCCATACATCAGACTCCTTAATTGAAATATTTAATGTTAATTAATATATTCAATATGATTTAATATTTTCCTTCTTTTTAATTATAATTTTTTGGATTTTTCTGCATTTTTAAAAATATAAAGATTATCTGTCTTCCAGTACATGCTGCAGGCCCTGTCCAAACAGACATATCACATGGTCATCATCCAGGGAATAATATACTGAACGTCCTTCTTTTCTAAACTTAACCAGTTTATTATTTCTTAAAATTCTCAACTGATGAGATATAGCAGAAGAAGACATATTTAAAAGTTCGGACAGATCACATACACACAGTTCTCTTTCTTTAAGAGCATATAAAATTTTGATTCTGGTTGGATCACCAACTGTCTTAAAAAGTTCTGATAATTCGTAGATTACATCATCATCCAGCTTCTTTTCTTTCATCATTTCTACCACACTGTTATCTGGATTAAAAACTTCACATACATCACAGTATTTTTGCTGTTCAATCATTTTCAACACTCCATTAATCAGATTTTAAAATACGCATAACATTAAATACAGCCAGCAGGGCAACTCCTACATCAGCAAATACTGCTTCCCACATTGTTGCAGATCCAAATGCACCAAGAATCATAACTATACCTTTTACCCCTAGAGCCATATATATATTCTGCCAGACAATTTTTTTCGTCTTTCTGGCAATATTGACTGCAGTAATAATTTTAGAAGGTTCATCTGTCATTAAAACTATATCTGCTGCTTCTATTGCTGCATCAGACCCTAAAGCTCCCATTGCAACACCAATATCTGATCTTGCTAAAACCGGTGCATCATTTATTCCGTCACCTACAAAAATTAACTTACCTTTATTATCTAAAAGTTCTTCTATTTTTTCAACTTTTTCTCCTGGCAGCAGTTCCGAATAATAACTATCCAGGGAAAGCTTTTCTGCTATCTGAGCAGCAGCAAGTTTGCGGTCTCCGGTCAACATAGATACTTTTATTTTCATATTCTTTAGCGCTTTTACAGTTTTTTCAGCATCTTCTTTCAAAACATCATTTATTAGAATATGGCCAATAAATTGATCATTTTCGGCAAGATAAATAACTGTACCTTCTTCCAAAACTTTTTTAAAATCTATAGAAAATTGATTCATAAGTTTTTCATTACCTGCCATAACTACTTTGTTATTAAATTCCGCTTTAATACCTGCCCCGGATATCTCTTCAAATTCAGCATTATTTAGCAGGTTTTCTTCTTCCCCATATGCATCCAGAATAGATTTGGCTATTGGATGATTAGAAAACTGTTCTGCCTCTGCTGCAGTTTTGAGAATATATTTCTTATTA
>JBNJGL010000065.1:0-11770 GCA_051747745.1 Bacillota bacterium
TTTTTCAGGGACTAAATCTGGTTATCTTTTTTAGACTCCCAAACCAAAGGAGGTGATTCATATTAATAAAATGATTGTCGGTATTGATGTTGCCAAAAAATCTCTTGTAGCTTGTGCAATGGATGATCAGGGTGAAGAAGTTTTCCCTTCCTATTCAGTTGAAAACAACAGACCAGGTTGTTTAAAACTGATTAATCTAATTGCTGATAATGCCAACCTGCTCCAACCAGATATTATTAAAGTTGGCATGGAAGCTACCAATGTTTTCTGGGAACACTGCTACCGACTCATTAAAAACCATGAAAAGTTAAATTCCAATTTCAAACTCCAATACTATCATTGCATAATACAAAAGAGAGTTTCGGTGAAAGTTCCTTTCAGGAATCCTCGTTCGTGAGTTTGCGAACGGGCGGGGAGGATGTCAAAGTCCGGTTTCATTAAAATTTATAACCCAGTTCAACTCCAAATCTTTCATCTTCTCTTTCAAAATCATAGGCCGAATAAATATTCAGCTCTACCGGCTTCAGTCCAAGCAGATAAAGTTTGGAATTTATACCTATCCCAGCCGCATAAGCTGTGTCTCCATTAATATCTTTATAATAATCTGCAATAAGATAACTGCCGATGTCGGTCATCTGCAGCAGCTGCAGAAGTTCAAAAGGTTCACTTAACCGGTAATTGTAATTAAAGTTTACAGCAGACTGAAATTCTACTTCAAAATCATCCAGTTCCCGCCCCCGATAAATAATAGGAGAAGGCAGGATATCACTGCTGTTGTATACCATGCGGGTTTCAATTCCCCAGGTTCTGCTGAAATCATGATTTATGTGGTGAGAAGAAAGTATTTCACTTTCTGACTCATCTTTTAAAAATATTATATCATTTTCTGTCCGCCATTCAATTTTTCGACCTACTTCTCTAAAATCTGCCCCAAAGAGATAATAATCCTTTCCCCTGCGGCGTCCTTCACCAAGCCCAAAATTAAACCTTTCACCAAAATACTTTATCTCTGCTTCATAATTGTCCTCAGTATCCGGATCATAATCATTGCTGTAGCTGAGCAGAAAATCCAGATCATCTGTCATTTTGGTAATACGAAGAGAAGCTTCATATCCTTCATCAAATCCATCATTTTCTAAAACACTTACAGAAAAGTTTTTGTTTCGAAATTTAAGCCCTGTCTGAAAATCATTAAATGAAGACAGGAGAAGTGACTGCTTAAATGCAGAATAATCACGACCATAATAAAGCAGAAGTTCCAGATCTTTACCGGGCAGCACAAATCTGTTGTGCTCCAGATCGCGAAGTGGTTCTGAAACATCATATTTTTCCCGGGGAGAATAATCAACAGTGCTTACACCGTTTTTAGCCAGTTCTGTTCTAATTTCAGGCATCATCTCAGATGCTGTATCATAGCCGATCTGTATAAATCTGTCCGCAATATTGAAATCCATAAAAGAATAGTCTCCTACATCACATTCAATAACAATATCTGCATATCTATTTATTATCTGTGTAGAATATTTTTCCTGCATTATATTGAGAAACCTTCCGGTTGAACGAGAAGCTGAACCATAATCTTCTGAATCTAAATTATCAAAAGATGTTGTCGCTATTACTATATCAGCTCCCAGCAGTTTTGCTGCTTTGGCCGGAGTGGCCTCAAGAATACCTGCATCAATAAAATAATCTTCTCCTTTAGAATGTACCGGAAAATAAAATGGAATAGAATAAGAACTCTGAATCACCTCAGATATCCTGCCGCTTGTTGAAAGATATTTTTTTCCTTCTGTAAGGTTAAAACTCAAAAGAGCTGCCGGTACAGGAAATTCTTCCAGCCGCTTATTTGGTGAAATTCTCTCCAGAAAAAGATTCACTTTTTCTGTTTCAAGCAGTGAACCTCCTCCAGATATACTGATATTAAACAGTTCTGCAAAAGGGGTGCTGCCGACAATATCGGTCATCTGATCAACAGGCAGTCCACCACCATAAATGACACTCACAATGGATCCCATACTTGTGCCAACCAGAAAATCTATCGGTATTCCGTTCTCTCTGAGTGCTTTTACTATACCAAAATTAACCATGGCCCTTGCACCACCACCGGAAAGTGCCAGACCTACTACAGGCCTATTTCTGCTGGAAATCTTCTGCTGAAACTGGAGATAATTTTCTACAAGATATGATTCATCTCCATAACCTATTTCTGTAATATTAAACTCATCCTCAGCTGCATGTACCGAAGACGCTGACAGAAGAAACATCGATATAATCAGTAAAATTAAGAGGTGATTTTTACACTTCACTTTTGACCTCCTTAAAAATAAGTTTCTGTTAAAGAAGGGAGCAGTAGCTACTGCTCCCCTTTCCAAAATATTATATTTCAGTGACAATTAAAAGTCTTCGATTATTTTATTTATCTCAGCCATAACTTTGGTACTGAGTTCTTTTAATGCCGTTTCTGCCTCACTGTCATTTTTCTCTCTAACAGCAAAGTAAAGCTTCAGTTTAGGTTCAGTTCCAGAAGGGCGAATGGTTATTTTCGCATCTCCTTTTAAAAGGTACTGGAGCACATTGGATTTAGGCAGTTCTAAAGTCTCTTCTCTTTTCTCTTTATGGTAAACCGTCCGACTCTGTTTATAGTCTCTGCTGACTAAAACTTTTCTTCCACCGAGCTTTTCCGGACTCTTATCGCGGAAAGCAGCTATTGTTTTCTCTATTTTTTCCTGGCCCTCTTTACCTTCCAGGCGGATCGACTGAAGATCTTCCTTAAAATATCCATATTCCTCCCTCAGCTCTTCCAGCCTGTCAAAAAGGGTTAATCCTTTTTCTTTATAGTGAAGGGCCATCAGTGCTGCCAGTGCAGATGCTATAACTGCATCCTTATCTCTGGCATATTTACCTATCAGATAGCCTAAACTTTCCTCAAATCCGAGGATAAATTCTTTGTTTCCAGTTTTTTCAAACTCCGTTATCTTTTCACCGATAAATTTAAATCCTGTCAGAACATCCATTACTTCCACACCATAATCTGCCGCTATTTCTCTGACCATTTCAGTGGAAACAATGGTTTTGATAATAACGCCATTATCAGGCAGTTCTCCACTTTCTTCCATCTTTTTGAGCAGATAATCGGCAAAAAGAACTCCGGTTTCATTTCCATTTAGAGCTCTGTAGCTGCCGTCATCAGCTTTTACAACAGGTGCCATTCTATCACAGTCAGGATCTGTTGCAATAATGAGATCTGCATCTTCTTTTTCTGCCAGATCAACCGCCATCTCAAAAGCTGAAAAGTCCTCAGGATTAGGACTATCTACAGTGGAAAATTCCGGATCTGCTGCCGCCTGTTCTTCAACAACACTTAAACTGCTGAAGCCGAGCCTTTTTAGCACACTGGGAACGAGAATATTACCTGTTCCATGCAGTGGTGTGAAGACAATTTTTAGATTTTTGCCGCTTTCTGCCGCAAGTTCTTTATCTGGAAGAACCTCTAAAATATCTTCTTCAAAACGCCTGTCCATCTCTTCACCTATATAAACCAGGAGATTTTGAGCTTCTGCTTCCTCTGCTTCCATTCTCCTGACAAGAGAAAAGTCATCGATTTCTTCTATTTCTGCTATTATATCTCTGGCCCTATCCGGTACCACCTGTCCACCATCTTCCCAGTATACTTTATAACCATTATATTCTGGTGGATTGTGGCTTGCAGTCACTACAATACCTCCAACTGCATTTAATTCTCTAACTGCAAAAGAAAGTTCCGGTGTAGGTCTCAGATCAGAAAAGAGATATGTTTTAATCCCATTTCCCGCCAGGACAAGTGCTGCTTCCAGAGAAAATTCGGCCGAATTGTGGCGCGAATCATAGGCAATTACAACTCCTTTTTCTCTGCCATTATCACTGTAATTTATTATATAATTAGCTAATCCCTGTGTAGCTTTTCTAACTGTATATTTATTTATTCTGTTGGTGCCAGCTCCCATCTTGCCTCTCATGCCGCCGGTTCCAAAATCTAAATTTTTATAAAAACGTTCTTCTATTTCTTCTTCATTATCTTTGATAGCTTCAAGCTCTTCTTTTGTCTCTTCATCAAAATAATCGCTTACAACCCAGTCGCGATATCTGGACATATAATTCAAAATTGATCAACTCCTTTGTTGATAATCTGACCTGAGATCACTCCAATAGCTCAGCACAGACTATAGAAATTATTATATCACAAAAAAAATTTATTATAAAGCTGTTAAATTTTTATTCTAATATATGGTAAAAACGAGTTATTTCTTGTAATTTTTCACCACTTCTACAATCTGTTCTAAGTCGGAATCACTGAGCGAAGGATGTACAGGCAGAGAAATTACCTCATCTGCAGCTTTTTCTGCTTCTGCAAATTTCAACTCTGCATAACCGAGCTTTTTATAATACGGCTGTTTATTAACCGTTAAAGGATAATGGATCCCATAACCAATTCCCTTTTCTTCTAAATAATCAGCAAATTTTTCTCTATCATTAACCCGAACTGTATACTGATGATAAACATGTTTTAATCCATCTGGTACTGAAGGAGTCTTAAGCCAGTTGAGATCAGAAAATTCCAGGTCAAAAAGTGCGGCATTTTCTATACGGGTTAAATTGAATTCCGGCAGCTTTTCCAGCTGAACCAGACCGACCGCAGCAGCTATGTTGGTCATTCTAAAATTATATCCCAGCCGGTCATGATAATACTTTTCTGCCTGGCCGTGATTTATAATTTTCGCAGCTTTATTATATATTTCTTCATTATTGGTAAGAACTATACCTCCTTCTCCTGTTGTCATGTTTTTGGTTGGATAAAAACTGAAGATTGAAGTATCACCAAATGTTCCCACCTTTTTTTCTTTATATTCTGCACCATGTGATTGAGCACAGTCCTCAATCAGGGTCAGATTATATTTCTCTACCAATTCCATAATTCTATCCATATCACAGCTCAAACCATAAAGGTGAACAATCAGCAGAGCTGAAATATCGGGATCAGCCTGAAGTTTACTCTCCAGTTTGTCGGCATCAATATTATATGTTTCTGGATCAATATCAACAAATACAGGTTCTGCCCCTGTATACAGAATTGAATTACTGCTTGCTATAAAAGTAAAAGGTGTTGTTGCCACCTTATCCCCTTCTTTTATTCCTGCTGCCAGAAGGGCTGTATGTAATGCGGCCGTTCCACTGGAAGCCGCAGCTCCATATTTGGTGCCTATAAATTCCGCAAATTTTTCTGAGAAATCTTTCACATAAGCTCCAGAAGCCAGCATCCCGCTGTCCATTACCTCTAATACTCTTCTTTTCTCTGCTTCCGTAATAATCGGTTTTGCAATCGGTATCATTTCTATCTAATCCTTCCTGTAAATCTGATTCTGTATTTTTTTGGTCAATCTTAAAGCTTCCAGACCATCAGAGCCATTTATCAGCGGTCTGGTATCATTTTTTACTGCACAGATAAAATGCTTCAGCTGTGCCTTGAGCGGTTCTTCCTCATCGGAAAAAATCTCTTCAAGTTCGTTTTCCTGCTGATAGTTGTTGTCATGGACAAGGCCACCTCTCCTGGTGACAATAACTTTTCTCTGCATATAATCCAGCTCTACATAGGACTTCATGGTTGTTATACTGAGTTTTCTCACTTTTTTGTGGGTTGCCCTGCTTGCTGTTAATGTGGCGATAACTCCGTTTGACATAAGCATGTTTGCCACTGCATAATCTATCATCTTCTCTGATTCGACCACTCTGCCAAATCCCTGCACATCTTTAATATCTCCTTCTATTAAGGAGTTCACAACATCAATATCATGGATCATCAGATCCTGTATTACATCTGTGTCATTTATACGGGGATCATATGGACCCATACGCTGTACATCCAGAGCAATGA
The DNA here is from genome assembly GCA_051747745.1 of Bacillota bacterium. Classification (GTDB taxonomy): domain Bacteria; phylum Bacillota; class Halanaerobiia; order Halanaerobiales; family Halanaerobiaceae; genus QPJE01. The sequence goes on from JBNJGL010000065.1 coordinate 5,909, forward strand.
TTTTTTCATCTTCCAGAATTCCCGGCAGAGCCTGGATAGCAGGATTAAATCTCTCAATATGACCTACCTGTACTGTTAAATTTTTGTCTCTGGCCATAGAAAGAATCTCTTCCGCCTGTTCTACTTCACTTGTTATCGGTTTTTCTATCAGTATATGTATACCTTTTTTTACTGATTCTACTGCTATATCATAGTGGGTCGATGTGGGAGTCGCAATATTTACTGCATCTACTTCTTTCAGCAGATTTTCCAGGCTGGAAAACGATTTGACCCCATAGCTCTGAGCTATATCATCTGCTTTTTTGCGGTCTGTATCATAAAGTCCAACCAGATCACAAATATGTTTTAAAGAAGCATATGACCTGACATGGTTTATTCCCATGCTCCCTACACCGATAACTCCAACTTTTATCCTGTTTTCCATTGTTCTCCTCCTTATTTATCTGCAGATACCTCTGGTGCTGCTTCGGACAAATCTTATAAAATGCTCTATTTCTTCACTGGTTTTAAGCACCTGGTCCATTTTGATTAGCGCCTTTTCTGTATTCAGGCCTGAATCATAGAGTATTTTATATGCTTTAACAATCTCTTTTTTTAAACGCTCATCAACTTCTTTTTTGCGCAGGCCGCTGAAATTGACTCCAACAACCTGTGCCGGATGTCCACTTGCTTCTATATATGGAGGTATATCTTTTACCACTTTAGAGTGAGTATTGATCCGGGCCAGCTGCCCTATATGCACAAATTGATGTACACCGACCAGTGATTCAAGAACAGCATCATTCTCAATAACTACATGTCCGGAAAGATTTGTACAGTTTCCGAGGCTGATGTTATTGCTCAAAATACAGTCGTGTGCAACATGTGAATATGACATAAAATGGTTGCAGCATCCTATTCGGGTTTCTCCTCCTCCATCCACTGTCCCTCTGTGTACTGTAACAAATTCTCTAAAACAGTTTCCATCTCCAATAAAGACATAGGTCTTTTCACCTGCATAGTCCAGATGCTGTGGCGGCAGTCCAATAGAACACCCGTTATAAATTTTGTTGTCTGCACCTATTCTGGTCCAGCCATCTATGTGTACACTTGCACCTACGGTAGTATTACTGCCGATTTTAACATCTGCACCAATAACTGTATATGGTCCTATCTCTACACCGGATGCAAGTTCTGCTTCCGGGGAAACAACTGCAGAGGGATGTATTTTTACATTTTTGCGCGGTCTAAAATTTTTTCTCGGCAAATATAAAACTCCTTCCTGCTGCTGTGATTTTATACTGAATGCTTTAAATCAATCTTAGATTATAATTTATATTTAAATCTGACAGATATCTTTTTGGCAAATTTATCTGTACTATCTGAGCTGCTGTCATGGAGCTGACGCTCCACCTGAAACCTGGTATCAATATCAAGATCAGGGTTTATTTCCCAGCCCCAGGTAATTCCTATCTTATCTTTGTTATAGTCTTTATCTTTTTTATTATAATATTTTGTCCACTGCTTTTGCAAAAATATTTCATAATCATGTGCTTCATTAAGAGAAAACTGCCAGCTGTAATTTATCCGTGCAACCTGGTAGGATTTAATCTCAGATTCAGTATAATCTTTATCTCTCAACATAATTTTAATTCTGTTCCTCAGTCCTTCTTTTAGATAAAAAGTATAATTTCCCTCCATTTTATAAGAAATATTATCATATGTTGTTCTGTTATCATAATCTCGTTCATAGCGCTCAAACTTTAGATAATAATACTCATATGGAGCCAGCTTCTGCTTGTATTTAAGCCACTGTTTATTATAGCGGAGATAATCTACAAAATCCTCTTCTCCGGGATAATCCCAGTCAAAACTTCCCGGATCTGTATACAGCCTGTCTCCTGATTCAAAACTGCCGCTTATTTCCGGCTTATAATCTCCGGCCGACACATAAATAGGCTGTCCCAAAATAACAGCAGCCACAGCTAAACTAAAACAATAGATTAAAAGCTTCTTTTTCACAGAAAATCACCCTTTTTTTACATAGTTCTAGCAAAAGGTAATAATTTCCTGCAAAATATTTACAATTTTATAATTCTATTCCAAATAAATAATTTTTGTCTATAAATTCATAGCCAACAAAAAGTTTAAAACAGTCCTCCACCTTTGTAATTCTGGCAGTGACTTCATCCCATTCCTCTGTTTCTATTTTGTAGGCACCATCTGCACTCAGCTGCCAGGAAGACTGAGGTAAATCTGATGGAATATTGAGCGTCATTCCCGGTCTGATAAATGTTTCTTCATCTTCTCTATCATCAGGCAGGGGAGAAATACCACTTACCTCCATTTTATCAAAGAAAAGCCGTGTATTAAGCTTTATTCTGTTTTTAAACTGTTTGCTGTGGGTAAAACCTGTATAAAGATTAAATGTATGGTAGTTCTCATAGTCTCCTTCATAATGATGTACTCTGTAATAATGCCTAAAATGGTATCTCAAATTTCCGATCAGCTTATAGCTGTAATTCATATTGATTCTGCCTACCTGTTTATTGAGCTGAACACCACCATTTTCCACCTCACCAAATCCGGCTGATGTGGTAATACCTTTAATATAAGATGGAAAATACAGATCCAGAAATGGATAATAGTTGTAGTCTTCACCATCGATATATTTAAGATTCCAGCGTATTTTATGCATAGATGAGTTGAGTACATATGACTCCTTAAGCAGCCCTTCCTCATTATATTCCTGCCGCACACTGCCCCTCAAACCGGGCAGATATGTCTGATTGTATGTTAGAAGATAGCGCCGCTCATCTGCCAGCAGGTCTTTTCCGGCTCCGGCAGATACAGACAGACTGTTCTTTCTATAATTCAAGGTGCTGAAAAATTCCTCATCATGTTCATCAACTTCTTCGTCATCACTATCATATATATACAGATATTTATATTTATTTTCCCAGCTTAAAGTATCTGTAAGCTGCTGTCTGTTTACAAATTCCCGGGTATCTTCGTCATCTCCTGCCTGCCAGTAATATATTTTACCGCTGTTTTTTTCGCTGATCTGATAGGGATAGGAAAATTCTACTGTTATACCTTTACCAGACTCATAACCGATCTGAGGTACTGGCATAGCATCTTTGACCATATCTTCTTCATCTGATGGATCATATTCTGCTGCATAGTAGGGGAGATAAAAAACAGGTATTTTACCTATATATGGAACTATATCGTGAATAGTAATTTTTTTATCCGGATGTACCCTTATTTCTTTTGCTTTAAAATGGTAGTGTGGTTCTTCTCTAATACACGGTGTAAATTCTCCGTCTGTCATATTAAGCTCAAGCGGTGATATGGCTGTTATATTTAATTTTTTACTGCCGAAATTAAGCTCTCCCAGACTGCTTTCTGCACCATAAATTGTTCCTTTTTCTTCTTCATAGTTATATTCCATACTTTCTCCTGTAACTTCCTGGCTGCCGGATATAAGTACCAGTGGTCCCGGTGATCTAACTGTTTTTTTCTCAGAATCAACTTTAAGCTGGTCTGATTTTATAGAAAATTCAGCAGAGGAAAAAACTGCATTTCCGCTCACAATTATCTCTGCTTCCTGCTGAGAAAAAATCATCTCATCACCGTTTATTTTGTAACCTTCTTCTGCCGTGATACTGCCGGTAAATAAAATTAGGAGTGCTGAGATAAATAGTGCTATGAAGGCTGTATTTTTAATTGTCATTCTATTTAGATTCATAAAGCTTATTTCTCCTATTTTAAATGATGAGTTAAAAAATATTAAAAAAATAAACCCGCCCGGTAGTTTCCCCGGACAGGTTTTTTAGTCTAGTCATTATTTACGAGGAGGCCAAATGCTTCCTGGCTGCCGTTGCTCTGTATATAAAATTCTGAACCAGCTGGTATTTCTTCTTCTTCACCTTCTACAAAATAACCGACAACTACTCCGGGGAGACCAAAAAGTGCTGTTCCCAGCAGACTGGCTCCTATGGCAAGTTTTTGTGATTTGTTTTCTTCCTGTGCTTCTTCGTTTAATTCAACAGGTAGATAACTTCCATCTATAATCATCAAATCTTTAAAGCTTATTTTTATATCACCATCTTTGCCCATCTTGCCGGCTGATTCTATTTCAGACACCTGCAGATTCCCCTTTATACCGGATGGAATCACAAGGCCGTCTTCTATAGAGATGTCATTTACCACTTCATAGGGAATAAGCTGACCTGCATAAGACTTACCGGAATCTATACTTTCAAGAAGTTTTATTCTTATCAGCTGATCATCAGGAATAGTTACCTGTTTAACCGGTATTTCTTTGCCACTTATACTTATTTCATATAAATTTTTTATTCTATCTAAAAGTGATCCTTCTCCTTTAGAACCGGATATCATCATTTCCAGATTTTCCAGCCTTTCAAGAATTGTTCCTCTTTCTACCCTGCCGTTTAAAGACCAGCCGACAGTATTGAGCAAAAAGAGAAGTGATGGATTACCTTCAGTACTTATCATTACATCATTGATAATCTTTTCCGATCTTTCCACAATAGAACCTGACTGTTTATCACTGTAAACTGTCTGTTCTATGTCAGCAATTCTCTTCAGCATTGCTGTATCCTGAGGACTACCATAGAGAAGTTTTTCCACTTCTCCGATCTGTTCTAAAGGAATTATTCCTGCAGCTGCTGCCGGTGCTGCAGCTGTTACAGAGCTTAATACAAAAACCAAAAATAAAACAAAAATTGACTTTCTAAAAAAATTCAAATTGACTTCACCTTCCCTGCTAAAATTTGATTTCAAACGCTGCTTTAATGTTGGATTCTTTTTCTTCAGATTCATCTTCACTTTCTGTTACCTCATAACCTAAAGAAACTTTGGATTCTTCGTTCAAATTAACCCCCAGACCTATATTCCAGGAGCTTTTTTGAGTATTTAGTGCAGATTCTATCTGGGCTGGATCAAGCAGCTTATACGAAGCACTGAAAGTTGCCAGATCTCTAAAGTCAAGTTCTATACCTGTGATCTGCTGTTTTACATTTTCTGCTGTATCCAGCTGAAAATTGGCTCTTATTTGTCCAAGTTCATCTGTATAACTTACACCAAATACGGTGGAATTTCCAAAATAATCTTCAAATTCATTGTTGTGTATATAATCAGCAGAAACAGTAACCCTGTCATTTGTCTGATAGGCAATACCAAGACTCTGCTTTCTGTTTAATTCTTCATTGTAGACAGCGTTATTATTTCCCAAAAGAAGTTCATTTTCTGTTACTCTGCTTTCTAAGGGTTCAAGAGCTGTCTGTTCTCTATCAACACTTCCGGATTCCGGCGTTGTAATACCATTTACATCCCACCACTCCCGACTTGCCAGCGAATAACCGGCTCTAATCAGTGTGCGGGAGTTGACTGCATACTGCAGATTAAGATCTGTTTGAGATTCCAGTTTATCATCGTCAACCTCTTCACTGTATTCTGCGTCCAGCCTCAGGTTGGAAAGCAGATTTAAACCCTCAGGAGTTCTGCTCAGTGATTCTCCAGTAAAATCAAAGCCATCATTTTCTACCTCTATTCCATCTACATTTACATCACTGTCAAACATAGATGCTATACCCAGCAGTTCTTCTCTACCTTTATCCGAAAAGTTTTTATCTTCTTCAGAAGGCAGGTCGAGAGTTTTCGAATTATCTTCTGTGGCTTTATCAAGTTTTTGGCTGTCTTCGGCCAGTACTCCAGAAGAAAAACATATCAGCAGCAGTATTAATAAGAATATAATTGCTTTTTTCATTTCTCTTCCCACCTCCTTTTAAATACATATTTCTACATATTAATTATAACAGAAAAGAACAAAATTATCCAGAGAATAGTGCAAAAGAA
>JBNJGL010000066.1:0-11258 GCA_051747745.1 Bacillota bacterium
GCATCATTTAAAACAAGGTTTACGTCTTTATCATAAAGTTCTTTATGCAGCAGCTGTGCCATATCGAAATCAAAAGGAGCCATTACCTGATCCATTGCTTCTACAAGACTTACATTTTTTCCGGCATCATGAAGATTTTCAGCAACTTCAACACCGATAAATCCAGCACCAATAACAGCAACATCTTCGATGTTGTTTTCATTAATATAAGTATGTAATTTATCAATGTCCACTACATTTCTTACTGTAAATACATTATCTTTTTTTACTCCCTTAATACTTCCGGGGAGAATTGGATTAGCACCAGGTGAAAGTACAAGCTTATCATAGGATTCTTCGTATTCTTCACCGGTTTCTAAATTTTTGACTGCAACCTTTTTTTCGCCTCTTTTTATTTTAGTTACTTCACTGTTTACCCTTGCATCAATATTGTACTGAGTTTTAAAACAGTTAGGGCTCATTAAGACAAGGTCATCACAGCAGTCAACTGTGTCACTTAGACGATAGGGGAGACAGCAGTTGGAAAAAGAAACATTTGGTCCTCTCTCAAACATAACAATCTCTGCTGATTCGTCCAGTCTTCTAGCTCTGGCAGCAGCAGATGCACCACCAGCTACACCACCAATAACAACAATTTTATTGCTCATAATTAATATCCTCCTGTAATTTTTATATTTAAAAATTAAAATTATTAACCATAAATTTTATCAGTAAATTTATTACTTACAACTCCACCAATTATCATAAATACGAGGAAAAACCATCCGGACAGTGAGAAGTTTGCAATTGGTGTATAAAGAGCACCAACATTACATCCATTTGCAAAACGAGTTCCAAGTCCCATTGTTATACCACCAAGTGCATATAATAATACTTCTTTTTTAGAAATATTCAAACCAGCTGTAAATGATTCGGATAATTTAGCGGCTGTAAGAAGATAAATTACTGCACCAACAACAATACCAAAGTTCTGTACAGAAATTTGATGTTCAAAAAATGGCAGATCAAATACACCGGCTGACATATGTGTAAATTCTGCCAGTGATTCAGCAGAAATTCCAAAAATCATTAAAAATTTACCGAACCAGATTCCATAAGGAGTAGAAGCACCCCATCCGGCTCCGGTAATACCCATCATAAGTGTAAAGATCAGTGCCAGAACTATTCCACCCTGTTTTAAAGTCCAGGGTTTTTCAAAAAAGTGATAATAGGTATCTGAACTAAATAGTTTAAAATTATTAAGATCGATTGAATCAACTTCATCCTGAACTTTTTCTATTGGAAGACCTGAATATTTTCCTGTTTTGATCTTATGCTGCTCATAAAAATAGGATAAAACTGTGAACAGCAGGCAGAGGCCGCCAAGAACTGCGAGCCCACCAAGATAACCTTCAAATCCATCACCCTGGAATAAATCGGGCAGGAAAACACCTCCGGATGTTCTGTAACCTATATAAGTGCTGTACCAGGATTCTCTAACCCAGCTGGCTGTATTCTGTATCGGGAAGCCGAGGAAAACACCCATACCGAAGAAAATAAGTGTAATAAATGCTCTCGGAAGTCCTACTGGCAGGTCAGTTAAAACTCCACTTGCACAGCATACAGAAAGAGACATTCCAAAGCCAAAGAAAAAACCTCCCAAAAGAAGACCGGCATTTATTGGATTGATCCACAGATTATAGCTGGCAGGATCTCTTCCAAAAAGAAATGCTGTTGTAAGAAGTGCTGTTATAAAAAACATAAACATCAGGGTTCTCATTAATTTAGTAGAACCTGTTCTGTAGGCTCTGTTTACACTTCCGGCAAATCCGGTATATGCTCTTGCCAGTGCATATCCGATTCCTGTACCAACAAGTAATCTAAAAAATAAAATATCTGTTTTTAAAAGGAATTTAGCTCCTATTAATACTATTAAAGCAGCTGCAAATCCCATTAATCTTTCAAAATTTTTCACTTTGTACCCTCCCTCATATATCTTTATATTTTATAATTATGTTAATAATAGAAATAAAAGAGTATAATTAAAATTATTACATGCAGAAATATTATTTATAAAAACTTTGTTCTTAAATTCGCAAAAGAAAGCAAAAAAATACCTGTTCACCTCTCTTTAAATAATATTATATTCACAAAATCATACTCTACTGATAATTATATACCATCTATAATTAATACTAAAATAATAATATCTTATACTGAATAGCTATATTTTATATATGAGTGATTAACTACACTTTAATTAGTGCAGAAAAATACAAATAACAGGAAAATAATGCATAATAAAATTGAGAAAAACAAAGATATATTATAAAATAGCTTTAATACTCGATTGACAGGGAGGAATAAAGTTGAGTCTTGAAAATTTAGAAAAAGGTGCTAAAATAATTTTGGAAGATTGTATGAATGTTGGTGAAAGAGAAAACTTGCTCATAGTCTCGGATTTTGATAATAAAAAAATTGCAGAAGTATTTTCGGAATACGGAAAAAAGATAGGTGCTGAAGTAGCTGCAGTTAACTTTTTTAGAAGATCTTCTCATGGAGAAGATCCTCCAGAACCGGTTGTTTCTGCTATGTGCAGTGCAGATGCAGCTTTACTGGCAGCTGTCTATTCTTTAACTAATTCAGCAGCAAGGAGAAAAGCGGTTGAATCTGGCACAAGAATTATAAGTATTCCAGACTGCAGTGAAGAACTGTTTGATTCTTCAGCAGTAGATATTGATTTTAAAGAGCAGAAAAAAATAATTGATGAGATAGGAAATTTAATGACCAGAGGAAAAATTATATCTGTAAGCTCTAAAGCCGGTACAAATTTTACTGCAGAATTATGTGGGAGAAAGAGTGTTAAACAGACAGGACTGGCAGATAAACCGGGCAGCTGGTCACCATTTCCGAATATAGAGGTTGCAGTTGGTCCTGATGTTGAAACTTTAAACGGAACTTTTGTTGTAGATGGAGTAATTATTCCCGGTGGATATGTGGATAAACATGTTAGTATTGAGATTGAGAATGGGCGTATTGTTAAAGTTGAAGGTGGTAAATCTGCTCAAAGGTTTAGAGATTTGCTGGCATCTTTTGACTGTGAGAATATTTATAATGTTGTTGAAATTGGTATTGGCTGTAATCCAAACTCTGAATTTGGTAAAGGAAGTATGGGAGAAGATGAGAGCAAATTTGGCACTCTGCACCTTGGAGTTGGTGAAGGTAATAGTTTTGGTGTTCCTAATTCTGCACCCGCTCATCTAGATCTGGTTATAAGAAATCCCCGTGTAGAAATTGATGGTCAATTAATACTGGCAGATGAAAAGCTGCAGATATAAAACAGCTGACATAAATATGTCAGCTGTGATAAACTAATTTATCCTATATTATACTCAGCAATATAGGGTAAATTTCTGTATTCTTCCTTATAATCAAGTCCATATCCGACAACAAAATGATCGGACACTTCAAATCCGATATAATCAATGGGAAGTTCAACTAATTTTTTATCAGTATTATTTAGCAGAGTACAGATGCTGATCCCCGCCGGATTGCGTGCTTGTAAATTTTTAAGAAGATAGCTGTGGGTTAGACCGGTTTTTATGATATTTTCTATCACCAGGACTTCTCTGCCGGCAATACTAAATTCCAAATCTCTAATAACTCGTATAACACCTGAATTGTCTTCATTTGTGTAGTGACTCAACTCTAAAAAATCAAGTTTTAATGGCAGATCCAGTTCTCTTGTCAGGTCAGTCATAAAATAAAGAGAACTTTTTAAGATGCTTACAACTATTAACTCTTTATTCTGATAATCAGTATTGATCTCAGCAGCTAATTCTGAAATTCGATCTTTTATTTTTTCTTTTGGCAGCACTATTTTTCCCAGTCTCTCATCTTTTCTCATTTATTTTCCCCCTCACTATTTCCATTTAATTCAAACTTATCAATAAGGCTGTTAAAGTCTTTTTTGTAAACAATCTTTATATTTATATGTGGATAGATCTCCTGGAGCAGTCGAACTTTTTTATTTTTTTCTGTTACATATTTGCGGTTCATTGTTGTTAATTCAATATAAGTATCATATTCAGTTAGATAAAAATCAGGTCTAAAGCCCATACTTATATTTCCTTCAGCATCCCATTCAAGGGGAAATTCTGTTGGTTCATATTTCCAATTTATGTGGTGCATGTCCAGTATTTTTGCAAATTCTTCTTCACTGGGATGGGCAAAATCATATTCTGTTTTTTCTTTTTCTGTTTTTTCTTTTTTCTTAGATTCTTCTAGTGGCTCCGGATTTTCTTTTTTGAAATCTATTAAACTCATTAAAATTGTGAGAGCCTGCTCTGTAGTTAGTCCATCACTGTTTAAAGAAATATGATAAAGAGTAAGATCAGACCAGTCTTCATTGAAAACCCTCCATACATAGCGCCTCCGTTTGCGGTCACTTAATTCTATTGACCGTACAGCCTGTTCTCTAGGAAGGCCATATTTTTGATGAAGTTTTTTTATTCTCTGTTCCTGAGAAGCTGCTATTTTAATATGAATTCCACCAGGATGATGGCGAAATATTACCTGAGAACCCAGCCCTACAATTAATAAATTATGTGTTTCAGCCAGTTCTTTTAGTTTTTTTTCTATGTAATCAGCAAAAGTCTGTTTATTTTCAGATTTATTATTTATAATTTTGGTGTAAAATTTGGAACTCTGTTGAAGCATATGCAGCTGATGTTCATCGGCAACTTCCGGAAGCCAGTTCTTTAAAACATAATCCCGATTTATAAGCTTCAGCCCCAGTCGATTTGCAAGTTCTTCTGCAATTTCGTCCCCACTACTTGCAGTCTGTCTGGAAATAGTAATTATTTGCAAGATATTCACCCTTTCATAAATCTTTATCTAATCTTATTATAACACAGCAAAAAAATTTTAACTACAATTTGTTAGAAAATTAAGGAAATTATGATTTTGATTTTGACACCTTTCATATTAGCTGTTAATATTAATAACAAAGAATAAGGGGTGTTTAAAATGAAAAAGAATACTTCTGAAAGAAGACTTGTGCTTGTTTCTAATGGTGAACCATATAAACATGAATTTACGGATGATAAAATAGAACAAATAAAGTTAGCAGGTGGCTTAACAACTGGATTGGATCCACTTATGCAGGAAGAAGATGGACTCTGGATTGCCTGGGGAAGAGGAAATGCTGATTTTGAGGTTGTAGATAAAGATAATAAAGTAAGGGTTCCTGACAAAAATGGATATACTCTTAAGAGAATTAAATTGAGTTCTGAAGAGCAGGATGGATTTTATTATGGTTTTTCCAATGAGGTTATGTGGCCTATCTGCCACACGTTTATCAGTAAAGCTAATTTTAATGAAAGTTACTGGAATAGTTATAAAAAGGTTAACAGAAAATATGCAGACAGTATTATTGAAGAAATTAAAGCAAACGATCTGATCTGGATACATGATTATCATCTTGCTCTTGTGCCGGGTATGATTAAAAAAAGAGCTGGTCAAACTAAAGTTTCTGTTTTCTGGCATATTCCCTGGCCTGCCTGGGAAGCATTTAGAACTATTCCCTGGAGAAAAGAGATTTTAGAGAATTTACTTCAGTCTGATTTTATTGCTTTTCACACAGAATTATTTGTCTATAATTTTATTAGCTGTGCCGAGCAGATTGGGGCAGAAGTTGACTACAGGCAGAAAGAAATAAAATATAATGGAAGAAAAGTTAAAATAAGCAGCATACCACTGGGGATAGATTATAATGAATTCTCTAAATTAATAGATGATAAAAATTATTACAGAGAAGCAGAAAAAATTAAAAAGAAATATAATGCAGAGAAATTGATATTTGGAGTTGACCGCCTTGATTATACAAAAGGCATCTGGCATCGTATTGATGGGATCGATAAATTTTTTGATAAATATCCTGAATATAGGGGAAGAGTTACAGTGCTTCAGCGTATTTCTCCAAGCAGAAATAAAGTGACTGAATATGAAAAAATGAGGGAAAAAATAAATAAAAAAATTGCTGAAGTAAATGGAAAATATCAAAAAGATAACTGGGTGCCGGTTAAATATTTTTACGGTTCTGTACCACAGGAAGAGCTCCTTCCCTATTATAAAGCAGCTGATGCAGCACTGATTACTGCTCTGGTAGATGGTATGAACCTGGTGGCAAAAGAATATCTTGCAGTACAGGAAGATGGAGTACTGATACTGTCAGAATTTGCCGGTGCAGCTGAATATCTTGATAATGCTCTGATTGTAAATCCTTATAATAGAGAAGAAATAGCTGATGCCATTTATAGTGCTCTAACAATGCCGCAGGAAAAGAGGAAAAAGAGATTACAGATTGAAAAAGAAAAGCTGAAAAAATATGACATTAACTGGTGGAGAGATACCTTTTTAAAACAGTGGGATGAAGTATATGAATAAAAAATATCTTCTGAATGATAAAAGAGTAAAAAAATTAAAAAAGAAAATTAAGACAGCAGAAAATATTTTTCTTTTTCTGGACTATGATGGTACTCTGGCACCTTTTTGCGAAAATCCTGCTGATGCCGATGTTTTTCCAGGAATTACAGAAGAACTGCTTAGAATTAAACAAAAACCCGGGATTTATATAAGTTTAATTTCCGGGAGAGAACTGAGTAATCTAAAATCGATGTTTTATTTAGAAGGGATAAATTATGCAGGCAGTCACGGGATGGAGATAGAATTTAGTTTTTTAGAACAGGTTATTTATCCCGTTTATAAAAAAAATGAATTGAGATCTGTATTCAATAAAATATTTTCTAATTTAAAAGAGGAGATTAATGAAAATATAAGAATAGAAGATAAGGGTTTTGCAGCTGCGTTTCACTATAATAATGACAGGGAAAAAGCACTACTTGAGAAAAAATTGAAAACTGAGCTGGAAAAATTTTCTTCAGCTAATCTGGAAATAATTTCTGGGCGTCAGGTTGCTGAAATTCGTCCTACAGGATGGCATAAGGGAAGAGCAGTAAATTTTATAGCTGATAAATTAAAAGAACAGTATAATCTGAACAGCAGTTATAATATTTATCTGGGAGATGATAGAACTGACGAAGATGCTTTTAAAATGGTGGAAGATGGGTTGTCTATTTATGTACAAAATAATGGAGATTTAAAAACATCTGCTGAATATTATCTTCATAATCCAGAAGAAGTATATTGGTTTTTAAAGAACCTGCTCTAATCAGAGCAGGTCTTTTTAAATTCCTGTTTAATTTTTTCTAATTTTTTTCTGTCACTATAAATTTTGAGACCTGTTAGTGCCAGAGATTTTATTCCATCTATCAAAACAGTATGTCCTTCTGAAGTGGTAGTTTTTTCTGCGAGTTCTCTTGTATGTCCTGTAAGCTCACTACCCAGATTAATATATGGGTGAATAACAGGTATAACATGGCTTACATTTCCCATGTCTGATGATCCAGAATGATGAGCTGCTGGTTCAATTTCGCTAATTCCTATTTCTTTCATACTCTGTTCAAAAATATCTGCCAGTGCCCGGTTTGGCTTCAAATCATCATTTGCATTTTCGTACTCTTTCCACTCTACCCTGCTTCCGGTCATTAAAGCGGCTCCTCTGGCAGTTTTTTCTACTTTTTTTATAATTTCCTGCAGGTATTTTTTATCTCTGGCTCTAAAATAAAATTGAGCTTCTGCTTCATCGGGTACAATATTGGCTGCTTCTCCACCATTTGTAATAATGCCGTGTATCCGAGCATCATCCCGCAAATGTTCTCGCAGTGCATTAATACCATTAAAAAACTGTATTACTCCATCTAACGCATTTATGCCTTTTTCTGGAGCTCCAGCAGCATGAGCAGTTTGACCGTGAAAATTAAATTGAAGAGCTTTTATTGCCAGTGTTGTAGAGTAGACCTGATTTATATTGGAAGGATGCAGCAGCATAGCACAGTCTACATTATCAAAAACTCCTGCTTCTGTCATCTGTACTTTAGCTCCACCTGTTTCTTCTGCCGGACAGCCAATAACTTCAATTCTACCTCCTTTTATGTTCAGTTTACTTAGAGCAATCCCGGCACCTGTACTCATTGCTGCAATCATATTATGTCCACAGCCGTGTCCTATATCCGGCAGTGCGTCATATTCACAGAGAAAAGCAATAGTCGGTCCATCTTCAGTGAAGTTATAGCTGGCCCTGAAGGCAGTTTCTATACCTGATAGGTTTCTCTCTATCGTAAAATTATGGTTATTAAGCTTTTCTGTTAGCAGGGAGGAAGCTTTATATTCTCTATAACCTAATTCAGGATTTTCAGCAATATAATCATTAATGTAAAAGGCTTCTTCTTTTAAATTTTCTATTTCCGAAAAAAGAGATTCGCGAAGTTTTTTTAAATTCAAATTGCTATTCATAGTTTATTCACCCTTAATTTTTATTTTTTGCAGATAAGTGTTTTTCAGTCAAAGTACATCCTGTTCAAAGATAATTTTCAGTATGATTTATATAAATTTTATCTAATATTATAGTTAAAATCCAGTTAATCTGAAAATTTTTAAAATATAATTTTTTATAAAGGAAAATTATGCTATAATAATAATCAAATGTTCACAAAAGTAATGAGAATAAAAAAAGGAGGATTTTAATGAATAAGAAAGCTATTACCGGAGAAAAAATTAAAAAATATTCGGAAATTTTTAGAGAAGATATTAGAAATAAAACCACTGCAAATTCGGTTATCAAAAATGGTTTAAATGACACTGCTGCAAACTATGAATCTATTATCAAAATGCATTATGATTTTTCTGAAGAAATAGAAGTTGGGAAAGTAACAAATCAAAAAAAGAGCGGCAGGTGCTGGATATTTGCAGCTTTAAATAACATTCGCTACAGCATATCTAAAAAGTTAAATATCAAAAATCATGATTTTGAATTATCACAATCTTACACAATGTTCTGGGATAAGCTGGAAAAAGCAAATTATTTTCTTGAAAATATAATTGAAACAAAAGATATGAATATTGACAGCAGAAAAGTTATGTGGCTTTTGAGCAATCCTACTAATGATGGAGGACAGTGGGATATGTTTACCGGAATTATAGAGAAATATGGTATTGTACCAAAATATATGATGCCGGAAAGTTATTCCAGCAGTAATTCTAAAGTTTTAAATAAGATATTGAATTTAAAATTGAGAGATAATGCCAGTATATTAAGAAAAATGAGCAGAAATGGGGCGGATCTTAGCAAACTTAGAAATATAAAAGAAAATATGATTGAAGAAATTTATTCAGTATTATGTCATTTTTTAGGTGAGCCGCCCAGAGTTTTCGATTTTGAATACAGAAATAAAGATGGTGAATTTTATAGAGATGAAAACATAACCCCGGTTGAATTTTATAATAAATATTCAGAAGTGAAGATGAAAGATTATGTCAGTATAATTAATGCACCTACCAGAGATAAGCCATTTCATCAGACATATACAGTGGAATTTTTAGGTAATGTTGTAGGTGGACCAAAAATTCACTATTTAAATCTTGAAATAAATAAATTAAAAGAACTTTCTATAGCTCAGTTAAAAGATGGAGAACCTGTTTGGTTTGGATGTGATGTGGGGCAGTGGTCAGATCGTGAAAAGGGTATAATGGACACAGAATTATATAATTATGAAGATGTTCTAAATGTAAAATTTGGTCTTGATAAAGGAGGAAGACTGGAATATGGAGAAAGTGTTTTAACACATGCTATGGTATTTACCGGAGTAAATCTTTATAATAACTATCCAAACAGATGGAAGGTACAGAACAGCTGGGGCGAAGATGCCGGACGGGATGGCTTTTTTGTAATGAGTGATAACTGGTTTGAGGAGTTTAATTATGAAGTAGTGATAAACAAAAAATATTTATCAGAAAAACTTCTGGAAGATTATAAAAAAGAACCGGTAAAACTTGATCCATGGGATCCAATGGGCTCACTTGCCTGCAGATAGATTCACTCACATATAGAAGGAGTCCTCTTTTGTTAAAATTCATATAGTAAAAACTTTAATTTTCCTGTATATCTCTTTTGAACAGCACAAATTAAAATCGAGAAACTATTTTCAAATATAGTTATTGACATATGTTCATTATTGGTTTATAATTATAAATAGAAAATGATCAATAAGGAGGGAACACTATGAGAAATGGTAGAAATGCAGGCGCAGGTGGTGGACGTAATAAAGGCAGCAATGGTGGTTTTGGTCTTGGACCTTCTGGAGAATGTGTCTGTCCAGATTGTGGAAAAATAGTGCCACATCAGAGAGGAGTTCCCTGTTATGAGCAGACCTGTCCTAATTGTGGGACAAAACTTATAAGAAAAGAATAAAAGGATCTAAAATCTTCTGATTTAAATTTTAAAATATAATTTATTGGTATATTACGGCCATATGTAATCTATTAATGCTCTATTTAAAATGAGTATTTAATATGTTTCATACTGGCCGTTTTTATTTTTCCATAAATATGCATTTTTATCAGCAGTTTAAAAAGAATGCAGGAAACAATTTATTTTTAGAGAAGAAATAAATAATATAGTGAGAAGCGATAAGAGAGGTGAAAAAAATGGTTTCAGAAAAAAATATAGTAATTAATTTAATACTGGCATTAGTGCTGAGTGGAGTAATTGGATCTGAGAGAGAAAGGCATGATCGACCTGCTGGGTTGAGAACACATATATTGGTTGGCGTAGGTGCTACAATTATTATGATGATTTCTTTAAGTATGCATAAAATACATGTGGAAAATGATGCAGGAAGAATAGCTGCTCAGGTAGTTAGTGGGGTTGGTTTTTTAGGTGCCGGTACAATTATAAAAGAAGGATTTTCAGTTAAAGGTCTGACTACAGCAGCGAGCCTGTGGGCTACAGCCGCAATTGGACTTGCCATTGGCGGTAATTATTATTTTTTGGCTCTAATGACCACTTTACTTGTAATAATAACTTTATATTTATTAAATAGATTTGAACTCAGTAAAAAAGGTAAAAAGTATAAAATAATTAAATGTAAAGCCAAAAATAGTAGTAATCTTCTCTGTAACATAAATAAAATCATTCAGAAAAACAGTCTTATTATCAAAGATATTGATATGGAAAGAACTTTTGATTCACAGCAGCTTATAGTAAGATTGAATTTAAAATATAAAGATAAAGAAAACCTTATTAATACTGCTGATCAGCTGATGCAGCTGGATGATATAATGGAGATTAACATTGGGAAATGAGTATACAGGAAAAAGGA
>JBNJGL010000067.1:0-11039 GCA_051747745.1 Bacillota bacterium
ATATATTCTCTATCTATAATTTGTTTTTCTATGCCCTCATTCAACACAGTGTCCACTTTGTTGAAGTCGGTCATCAATAATAAAAAATGGTTTTTCATAAAAAATGAACTTGTTAATTAAATAATATATGACATCCGCTGTCACATATTAAATAGTTTGTTATATTTCAGTATTTAATTTTGCTTAAATTTAATCAATTTACTGCTAATTTTTTTGCATCCACATCCTTTATTTTATATCACTAATATAAAGAATTCAATTGATATCATGTTCTGATTTTGTCGAAATATATTTTATGACATCCGCTGTCATTTCCATAAAATTACATCAGTTTCTAAATATATTAACTTCATTTAACCCAGAAAAATCTGTTTCCAGATCCCAGTGGTATAAAATATCTTCCTCACTGTTTAAAGAATCCAATTCTTTGGAGTCATAAATAACCTCATAATCGATATTATTACCTTTGAAAATCGTCTCAATCAGATCAAGTATCTCACTTTCTCCTTTATTGGACTTATAAATATAAATATTTTTCTCTTCCTTCTTATTCTCATCAGCCAGCTTTAAAACCTTGGCCTCAATTTCCTTTACGGCCCTGTATGATTTTTTTACATAATGTAAGGTTTTTTTAGTTTTTTCTTTTATACCAGCTGGAGTCAATATATATTTAATATTTCTAGCATTAAGTCTTTCAATCTTAACCAGACCTTTTTTAGCACATTTTTTAATTAAAGTATTGACCAGACCTAAAGAAATTCCAGTTTCTTTTGCTATCTCTCTCTGTGAGGGATTATCTCTATCATCTAATACGTTTAAAATATCTGTTATATTTTTCTCCATTGCAGCTCCCTTAACTTGTTCAATTCCTTAACATCTTTAATTGTAATATACTTTACAGTAAAAATCAACAAAGAAATATTTTTAATTTTATCAGCAAATTTTCTTGAACATATGTTTATAATATGATATTCTAATAATAGAACATATGTTTGTTTTAAATAATAAATCCTACATAAAAGGAGTTGATTTAATGATTTCTCCACATGATAAGTTTTTTAAAGAAATGTTCAGCAAAAAAGAAGTAGCAGAAAGTTTTATCAAAAGCTATCTTCCTCAAGAACTTTTAGAAATAATGGATAGTTCTCATTTAGAGATTTCTAAAGACTCATTTGTAGACAAAAAATTAAAAGAATATTTTTCTGATATTATCTATACAATTAAAATCAATAATGATAGTGCCTATATATACTGTCTTTTTGAACATAAAAGCTATCCCGAAAGAAAAGTCGCCCTACAGCTGCTAAAATATATGACAGAAATCTGGGATCAGCATTTAAAACAGAATAATTCAGAAAAATTACCGCTAATAATTCCACTCTTGATTTATCACGGTGACAGAAGGTATAATATAAATTAAATAATACAGAAACTGTTTTAGAATATTTTTCTGTAGGACTAAGGTATATTTTAGAAATTGTAGACTATGATATGGATATTATGAAACAAAAAGTAGATACTATTATTCCTGAAAGGAGTGAAGCATTCATGTCTACTGCAAACAAATTGCGTGAAGAGGGTCGTGAAAAAGGTCGTGAAGAAGGTATAGAAAAAGGTAAAAAAGAAGAACTTATAGAAACTATCATAGGATTAACAGCTCAAAAACTTAATATTGAGGACTTCCCTCCTGTCCTGAAGAAAAAACTTGATAATTCTCAATTAGAAACATTAAAAAATATTAGAAACAATATCCTTAATATTGAATCACTTAAAGATCTGGAAGGATACTTAAATTAAGAGCAGATTATTCTGCTCTTTTTTTTATTGAAAATACTCATCAATAATTATTTCAATAAAAGTATCTATATCTTCTAAATTATTTTTTATAATATGATAAATATATTCATCATCAATTTGGTCATACAGATGTACTATTCTATTCCTAAATTTGATCATCTTAATAAAAGTTGATAATAGTTCTTCCTCTATTAAACCAGTATCTGCAATTATTCTAAAAGAATCCGCATTTGTATCCGGATTCCCTAATTCTTCACGAGATATTATATGATTAGCAATATCTATCATTGCTTCAATTATTGACTGTAAATTATATTTTGCAGTATCATAATTCCTATAATCACTCAAAAAATTTTCTTTAGGAAGTTCTGCTAATTCTCTTAATTTTTTCATATTACTTCTTATAAATTGTATTTTTTCTGTTAATCTATTATAATCAAGAGTCATTATGTTCCTCCTTTAAACCTTCAATATAATCCTTTTGAATTTTATATTTATATATTCTAGCATCAGGACCAAACTTTAAAACATATTCTACAAAATCTGCTGTTTCAATTGGGTCTCTACTATATATTTTTTCTCCTTTTGTAATTATTTCATGCTTAAAAGCCATGTTAACATTATTTAAATTAATTAAATCAATTTCATAATTTTGTATTTCTAGCTCAATTTCTCCAGCCAACTCTAATTGTTCTGATGTATTTGGAGAATCTTCAAAAAGAACGGCTAAATCTAAATCGCTATTTTCTCTTTCATATTTGGTCCCATGTGATCCAAATAAAAAAGCTGCCTTAACATTCTTTTTTTTCTCTAAAAACATTTCTATTTTCTTTTTCAATTTGCAGTCAATTGTTCTTATTACTTCATCCATAATTAACCTCCTTTCTCTAAATTATATCACTTATTCGGTATTTTATCTAAATTTATCTGAAGAATAATCGATTTTTAATTTTTATTCTAAAATATGATATGTCTACAAAAAGGATATTTACGGGAGAACCAAAATATATGACAGAAATCTAGAATCAACATTTAAAACAAAATACCTCAGATAAACTGCCACTAATACTTCCACTCTTGATTTATCACGGTGACAGAAGGTATAATATAAATTAAATAATACAGAAACTGTTTTAGAATATTTTTCTGTAGGACTAAGGTATATTTTAGAAATTGTAGACTATGATATGGATATTATGAAACAAAAAGTAGATACTATTATTCCTGAAAGGAGTGAATCATTCATGTCTACTGCAAACAAATTGCGTGAAGAAGGTAAAAAAGAAGAACTTATAGAAACTATCATAGGATTAACAGCTCAAAAACTTGATATTGAGGACTTCCCTCCTGTCCTGAAGAAAAAACTTGATAATTCTGAATTAGAAACATTAAAAAATATTAGAAACAATATCCTTAATATTGAATCAATTAAAGACCTGGAAAATTACTTAAATTAAGAGCAGATTATTCTGCTCTTTTTTTCTGTTAATCTATTATAATCAAGAGTCATTATGTTCCTCCTTTCTCTAAATTATATCACTTATTCGGTATTTTATAAATTGAATTTGCAGAATAATCAATGTTTAATTTTTATTAAACATCTAAGAAATATAATCTCTGTACCATTTAAATATAGCTTTAAGATCAGAAATATTTTCTTTAATAATTCTTAGCAGAATCTCTGGATCAATTTCTGCATAATCATGAACAATAATGTTTCTAAACTTTGCCATTCTAATATAATCATCAGCATTTTCTTTTATTATATTATTATCCGCCAGTATCTCAATAATTTCACTGTTAAATTTAGGGTTGCCCAGCCGCTCATCACTTATAATATGACTCCCAATATCAAGTACAGATTCTACTGCCAGATGCAGAGTCCTTTCTAAGTATCGAAATAGTATTTTGTCTGCAGCCAGCTTTTCGAATTCCAGATCTCTATATTCATCCAGATCATTTATATATTCTTCTAAATGTATTAATTTCTCTCTAACTATTTCTACATCTACCACAGTTAAAACCCCTTCCCTAATTTTTTTTCATAAATATCATAAAATCTCTTCATATCTATATAATTTAAAATAGCTTTTTTCTCCAGCTTTACTCTTCTGCTCTGATCAGTACAGTAAATTAACTTACCATCCAAAATCTTATGTTTTAACTTAAGATCAGCACTAACAAAATCCACAATGTCGATATTTCTTCCAAGCAGTTTCTCCAGCCCAGCCATAAATTCTAATTTTAAATTGAATTTTTCAAACTTATCAGCTGCCTCAAAATATATTAAAGCCAGATCTAAATCACTATTATCATTAAATCTATCCATATTAAAAGAGCCAAAAATATAAACAGCTGAAACCTCAGTATATTTAGAAAAATATTCTATTACTTTTTTTTCGATTTCTTCTTTATTTAATATTTTACCATCAGACTGCATATATCTCACCTTCTTTATAATTTGCTTTGCTTTTGTCAACTTAATTTCTTTTTCTATATTATATCACCTATACTGTATTTTATAAATTTAATCTGAAGAATAATCAATTTTCGATCTATTCTATGTCTAAAGAGAAAAATCTTCTATTGATTCATCGATTATATCCTGTGTTATACCTATATAATCTAAAGTTATTCTGGGTGAAGAATGGTTAAATAGTTTCTGCAGCAGTGCCACATCTTTATGCTGTTTATAATGGTGGTAGCCAAAAGTCTTTCTTAAAGAATGACAGGCAATCCTGTCAAGTCCAACTTCTTTTCCGGCACCACTCATAATTCTGTATGCCTGAAATCTTGTTAGAGGTTTATTGTTGCCAATACGGCTCTGAAATAAATACTCATGATCTTCCATATCTTTGATATATTTATTCAACTCACTCCGCAAATTTTTATTAATTAAAAATCTCTTATTTTTAGAAGTCTTCTGTTCTTTAATCACAATATGACTTTTATTACGTACATCTTTAACCTGAATTTCAAGCAAATCTCCTATTCTAAGTCCGGTGTTAATACCTAAAACAAAGAGAATATAGTTTCTATAACTTTTTTTCAGCAATAATTCTTTAATTTCTTCAATTTTTTCTTTATCTCGAATCGGCTCAACTTTATTCATTTTAACCTACCTTTCAGCAAAATACTTCTTTTATAATTTCATTATATCACCTCTTGTATGAAATTTTAAGCAATTTTTCCATATTTATCTATTTATAGTAGTTAAAAACCGCTCCCAGAAGGAACGGCTAAGCAAAATATTTTTGATAAACTTCCAGTGTTACAATTTCCTGAGGCAGTCTTAAATCATTTTCCCAAATCCGCTTCACTTCTTCAGTCATTTCTAAGAATCCCTGCTTATTAAATTCAATAATAACTTTATTTAAAACATCCATATTTTTATTATGTCTCTTCTGACAGGGATAAAACATATCACTTTCTTTAAAGAGCAGCTGATAATATTCGCCCAGTAATTTAATTTCAAATTCAGGATATTTATCTTTCAGAGAAGTATAAATTGCCAGACCTTCAGGATCCAGATCTCCAGCATAATAAATATTAAGCCTTTCAATTACCTCCGGCCGCTGATTATTCCGCAGACCAGGTGACAGCAGTTCTTTTAGGAAAGAAAAACTCCGAATAATCTTTTTACCCTGCCCATAGATAACAGTATCAAAATTCTTTGCAAAAATATTAATACCTGCTCCCAGGGCCCTTTTAGCTCCAATAAAAGCAGAATGGTTTTCCATAATCAAAATATTTTTAATCTCATTTGGATCCACTGTCCAGTAAACAAAAAGGTGATTGTACTGCTGTGCCTTAAGATCAGCCAGGCTTAAATTTAAACTGCTCAATAATCTTTTGCCTTCAGCACGACTTAAATATTTCTCACCACCAAATAATTCCAGGGAACGCTCTTCACGGCTGGCCCATTCCCTTTCTCTCCTGTTTTTTAAAAACTCGGCCAGATTAAAAAGTTTCTGCTTCAACTCCAATGTCTGCTCGGACGGTCTTTTAAGATAATAGCTGAGGTCAAGCTGACGGGACAGTTTAACAATATCTTTATCTGACCAGCCTTCTGGCTCCTGTTTTACCAGTGACCAGCGTTTTTTAAGCTGTGGCTGTCTTTGATTAAAATCAGAACTTTTTATTTCTCTAACTTTCCCCTCAGCTTCCAGTTTTTTTAGCAGCATATATAGAGTCTGGTAACCACCGGCTGTCTGATAGGAAGATGCTCCTCCCAGTCTCTCTCTAACATAATTTTCTAAATCAGCCAGCTGAAAGCGTAACCTGCCGTCCAGCAGTTCTTTCTTATATTTTTCGAAAAGTCTAATCCACTTTTGCTCGTCTTTCACCATATATCACCTGTCCCTGTACAACTCCCCGGCTGTGCTCTGTATCTCCTATCTCTAATGCCCAGAAAACAGGGAAGCGCTCACTAATTTCAGTTTTGATGATTTCAGGAGCAGCAAATGTTATCAGTTGAAAATTAAGCTTATCAGCAATTTTGAAAATCGGATCCAGCACATGAGCTGCTGAAGCCTTACCAAAGGGATTATCCAGAAAAAGTACTGTCCAGGGGTTTGATTTATCAAAACGCTGTTTTTTGTAATTTAAAAGCATCATCATCATAAACGCATTTATAGAAAGTGATTGACCGCCACTTCCTTCAGGTCCATTTCCCTTCCCCTGAATAACAGATTCCCAGTCAGAATAAAAATAATCCTGAGGACGGGCATGAAGAAACTCATTCTTTTCCGTCATCTTATAAACCTGAAGTACTGGATATCTTCCCCGAAGAGCCCTGGAAAATAGAGCTGTATCTCCACAGTATTCCTTGAGTTTATAATCAGGCAGCTGCTCAACATCAATCTCTTCCCGATTAAATTTATTGATCAGCTCTAAAAAATATTCCTTAAGTTCAGCTGTAACCTCATCTTCATTATCAGGCAGCAGATCATCTCTGCGCAGTTTAACTAAAGGGAAAGCAAATCCCCTCTTATTATGATATACCATATTGCTGATCATTTCTTTCATTGAAGTTACAAGCCGCATTACATGGATTGCCGAGCGCTCCGCCCACTGCTGTCTTGCCTCTTCTGCCTCTTTTTTGTTGCGGTCAATTGTATTCAGCTCATTATTGATATATTCCTTAAATGAATTTAACATCTCAAAGTTATACTGATAGTCACTAACTCTAAAATTATGCAGCAGTTTTTCGTTGATACTGTTTTTTAAGGTATTATTTTCTACCACATCTTTAACATCATTTTTAAATTTATAAAAATTATCTTCGGTCTTTTCTCTGAGATTTTTAATCTTATTTTCAATGTTTCTATAATCATTCTCCCAGCTATCTATTACTGCCACCGGTGAATCTTTAAGTTCTTCCTTAATTCCAGCATTTAGTTCTCCCTTAGCTGCATCAAGCTGATAATATTCCAGCTTATTGCTCAAATTGTTATATATCTGCAGTTTTTCTTTATAATTTAAAATCATTTCTTTTAACTTTCTAAGGTATTCTTTATTTTCACTCAAACCTTTTTTGATTTCTAACTCCTTAATATTAAGCTCAACTGCTTCCCAAATCTGAACAGAACGCTGAAAACGATCTTTAATTTCAGCTGCCTTTTCTTCCAATTCGTTTTCCAGTGTTTCCAGTCGACCTCTGCGAACCAGAATTTTTTCATTCATCTTTTGAGCTTCTTCATCAGCTTTTTTAAGCTGTTCTTTTATCTCTTCCAGAGCAGTTTTAAGACGACTCTGATTTTTGAAATCATAACTCCTCTCTCCCCAATCAGCCGCCAGATTATTTAATTCCGTTTTCACTTTATTAATTTCAGATAAAACTTTCTGCAGTCCTTCTTCTAAATATTTTAACTCAGCTGCTATATCTGCTTCTTTTTTCTGCAGTGAACTAATCTTCTCGTAATTTTGATAGCCTTTATGCTGCTGTAAATCAAATAGCTCAGGGTACTTTTCCTGAGAAGAAATATTTAGTTCTTTTTCGCTGAATTCAGCCTTAATCTCAACCTGTAGATCACTCAGAACTTCATTTAAGCTGACAGCAAATTCCCGGCAGTTCTGAAGCCAGTTTTGATAATGATTTTCCAATCTAAGTTCTTCTTTCTGCATCCTTTTCTGCTCGGATTTGTTCCTGCTGAGCAACTCATCCAGATGCTCAATTTCGGATACTGCTTCCTGATAGCGGCTTCCTTTCTTTTCCAGCTCTCTTTTAGCTGCAAGATATTCTTCAATTTTTTCCAGATCTGTTTTAAGTTCATTCAGTTTTTTCTCTTTCTTTTGATACTCTTTATTAAGCTCACTTATCTTTTCACCTGAATTTTTTATCTTCTGCCCATATTTTTTTATATCAGTCTGCAGAGTTTCCAGTTCAGATTTTTCTTTTTCCAGTTTGTTCTTAATTTCATCTGCTGATTCTTCTGCCAGCATGCTTTCTGCCTGATAATTCAGCTGATTTAAGTTTTTAATTTTTCTTTCCAGAATAGAAATTGTTTCTCTGACCTCAGCCTCTTTATTTTTAAGTCCGCTGAACCACTGCTCAAAATTGTTTTTATCTTCAGTAAAAGTCTTTTCTTTACCTGTCAGCAGTTTAAAAGGCAGCTTAGAATCATCACCACTCAGCTTATGATTTATAAAAATCGGTACTGCAAAGTGAGAAATTTCATTTAAAGAAATATTAGCCTTAATTTTCTCCCAGTCGGATTCATAAACTACCACCAGTCCATAAGGGAGCAGCGGATAGTCATTTAGATATTTATTTCGGTCATCAACCAGCTCAAATAAGAATTCACTTCCATAATAGACACGGATATCAAGTTCTTTAATTTTCTGATAGAGCTTTTTCTGTTCTAAACTGGCCACCCAGTATTCTCTGTCATTTAAATTTAGATCCAGCTGAAGTTCAAATTTGTCTGCATTCATCTCCTGCAGACTTTCTTTTTTATCATTAATTAATTTTAAAAGCTCATTTTTCTGCTGCTGGAGCCACTGCTTACTGTAAAACTCCTCAAACTTATCAAGGTTTAAGATTTTTATTAGTTGAGCAAAAATTTTATCTTCAGCCTGTTTCTGCTTTTTTAGTTCTGCTGTTAAATTTTCAATCCTGCTTTCTCCAGCTGCAGCTTCAACCGCCTTCTGCTGTTTTTTATTCTGCAATTTTTCTTTCTGTTCATGTTCTTTTTTTAAATCTTCTTCCAGATTTTCCAACTTAAGATTTATATTATTTATATCTTCTTTTACATTCTGCAGCAGATATTCCGGGGTTTCCAGCTCCAGTGGATTAAAAAATTGGGCCAGCCTTTCTTTTTTCTTAGACAAATTTTCTTCTAAATGCTCATATTCTAATTTCAGCTGCTGTTCATTTCTTATTTTTTGCTCTATATTATCTTCCTGTTTCTCCAGCATATTAATCTGCTGTTTAATATATTTTTGATGAGAATAATATTCAGCAGCTGAATTTTTAATTCTATTGTTTAAATCTTTACTTTCATCAGCTGTCTGCTGTTTTAAACGCGTAATTTCTGCCTCCAGATCTTTAAATTCTGATCTTTCTTTAAGAGAGTTCATTTTTTCTCTTTTTGCGGCAGCTTCTGATTTTAAGTTTTTCAAAATAAGGTACTTCTGATTTAAATTTAACTGCATTTTTTCTGCTTCCATCTTCTCAAGCTGCTCAATTAATTTCTGATGTTCTGCTTCAGCTTTTGACTGCTCTGATTTTAACCTGTTTAAATCACGCAGTTTTTTAACATATTTTAAGTTTTCAGCTTCAAAATTAAGTTCTTCAATTTTGTTCTCAGATTTCTCTTTTTCTCGCTGACTGCGGCGAAGTTCATTTTCTAAAAAAGTTTTCCTGTCTGAAATTCCTCTGAGATAATTGTTTCCCCTCTCCCTGATCATTTCTCCTGTCTCTTTAAGCCGCAGACCTTCTTCGGAATTATTTAAAAGAGGATCTACCATCTGAGATAATGTTTTTAAATCATCTCTTCTGGACAAAAGTTCCGGCAAATTGCGGGCAATCTTTACATTATCCACAAAAATATTGAGCAGTGCATTTTTCTCCGGCTCATTATAATAGCTGATGCTCTCACTAACAGCAGGGATAATAAGCTGATCAAAAAGTGCCTTATTATCTTTCGCCCTGGAAAAATATTTTTCCAGGCCTCCTTCACTGCGGTTGATGTTTTTCATAATTTCCCACTCAGAACGGTAAATGCCGTGACTGCTTAAATACTGGTAATATTCTGAGTTGAGACTTGAAACTGCTGTTTTGGAATATTTGATAAAATCAGCTCTATTCTGATCAATAAATTCCTCCAGACTTTCATATTGGAGAACCTTATCACTACTTTTAGTATAAAGAGGAAGATTGTTCAAACTAAAACGGCTTTCACCACGATATTTGTGTGTATATAAAAAATATTTTAAGCCAACTTTTCCTTCTTCATCAGCTGTACTCTGCTGCTTATGAGCCGATACACAGATACCGCTGAGGAGCTTCTTATCTTCAGATCCATCAAGTCTCCATTCCAGAACTACATGAAAGGTATAGGGCTGAAAAACCTGGTAGCGGTCGTAAAACATCCCCTCCAGCTTATTCCCATTCATTTTGCCCCAGGCAGTTCCCGGAAGCAGCAGTTGAGAAATCAGCTGCATCATTACACCTTTACCACTGCCGTTCTGTAGAGTAAAAAGTGTATGATCAGACTCCAGATCAAAGATAGAATTGCGGTGCTGTTTCTGAAATCCATCATATTTATTGCCGGTAATTCTAATCTTACTCAACCTGGGCATGTTTTTCTTCCTCCTCTAAATTTTTTCTGCTTTCTAAAATTAATTCCATAAATTTATTATATCTCTTCTGACTGTGGTAAAGATTGTCCAGACGCTCATATAACTCGGCTCTGGGTATCAACTTCAGTTCATCACTCTGATCAATAATCAATTCCTGTTCACTCAGCGGTTTTAGAGCGGTATTAATAAAGGAAAGACGGTTTCCCTTAGTCCGCGTCACATCCACTTTTTCTTCTTTGTTCAACCTGTATTCGCTGAACTCTGTCAGCCACAGCTCAGCTGCTTCCTCAACTGCAATAGACCAGTTTTGAGTAAAGTTCTCATCTTCTTTTTTCCTGTCCAGCCAGCTTTCCAGAACTGCAGTTACCAGATCAGAAAGCCTGTGATATGAAATTCCTTCTTCTTCCCAGCGTATCCGCACATGACTTTCTTTGTCA
>JBNJGL010000068.1:0-10307 GCA_051747745.1 Bacillota bacterium
ATATACTGCTGGGCTAACAGGATTTTAAGCTTGTGGAGATGGTGGGTTACCACTTCTAAGAAGCAGGAATCCTCGTGGGCTTGCCCCGAGGAGGGTCAAGATTATAGAAGTCAGCAATATAGAGAAGATAAATATATTGAACCTAGAAAAAATGATAGAGCTGAAGAAATAGCGAGAGAAAGATATGCAGATGGAGAAATAAGCAGAGAAGAATTAGAAGAAATTTTGAGAACACTGCACAATAATTAATTTTATTTTCAAATTTTTCCAATATTTAAGCATAAAACCTCTTCTGTCTTACAGATATATTAAAAATCTGTTTATACAGGAGGGGTTTTTCTATATAATTGCCTCTCGACCTAAAGTCTGCTATAATAAATCCGTACCATCTATAATAAAATGCAGAAATTTAAGAGGTGAATTGAATGAGAACTATTGGCACACAGGTGAGAGGAATTAGAGCTCCAATAATTAAATCAGGTGATAATTTGGCAGAGATAGTTGTTTCATCTCTGCAGAGATCATGGCAGGAAGAGAATTATGAAATTAAAGATAAAGATGTTGTTGGTATTACAGAATCTTTAGTGGCACGAGCCCAGGGGAACTATATTAATATTGATGATATTGCTGCAGAAATAAACGAATATTTTTCTTCTGACAGTATTGGGGTTGTCTTTCCAATTTTAAGCCGCAACAGATTTTCAATGATTTTAAAGGGAATTGCCAGGAGTCATAAGAAGATATATCTTCAGCTGAGTTATCCAAATGATGAAGTTGGAAATCCGCTTGTTGATAAAAATGAAATTTACAGGAGAGGGATTAATCCTTATTCTGATACAATTACTGAAGAAGAATTTTATAAATATTTTGCAGATTATGAACATCCTTTTACTGGTGTTAATTATATAGATTTATATAAAGAAATAGCTTCTGAGACAGAAATAGAAATAATTCTGTCAAATAGAGCAGAAAAAATACTGGATTATACAAAAGATGTTCTTGCAGCCGATATACATACAAGAAAGAGAACAAAAGAGATTTTGAAAAAAAAGGGAGCAGAAACTGTACTTGGTCTTGATGATCTATGTACTGAGGATAAGGGTAAAGGTTATAACAAAGAATACGGTCTTTTAGGATCGAACAAAGCATCAGATGTTGAGCTAAAACTGTTTCCACGTGATGGGCAGGACTTTGTTGATAGCGTACAGGCGAAGTTGAGGGATATAACAGGTAAAGATGTGGAAGTTATGATTTATGGAGATGGAGCTTTTAAAGATCCAGCTGCTAAAATATGGGAACTGGCCGACCCGGTTGTCTCTCCAGCCTATACTGAAGGATTGGAAGGAACTCCCTCTGAAGTGAAGTTGAAATACCTGGCAGATAATGATCTTAAAGATCTTGAAGGAGAAAAACTGCTGGAAGCTATGAAAGAAGAAATAAAGGGAAAAGAAGATGATTTAAGAGCGAATATTAAAGCTCAGGGAACAACTCCAAGAAGGCTGACCGATCTGCTGGGCAGTCTCTGTGATCTTGTGAGTGGAAGTGGAGATAAGGGAACACCAATTATACTTATATCTGGTTATTTTGATAATCTTGCAGATGAATAGCTGACTTCTTATGCGAAATTGAAATATTAAACCTGTCACCGTTAAGAGAGTTTTATTTCAAAATTAAAACATAAAGGAGAAAAAAGATGGATAAAAAGATTGCTTTGGTAACTGACAGCACTGCGGATTTATCCAGAGATATGCTGGATAAATTAAACATTAAGTTTCTCCCACTCAAAATTATTTATAAAGAGAAACAGTATCAGGATAGAATCGATATTGAACCAGAGGAAGTATGCCGCAATATGGATGAGGAAATTCCAACTACATCTATGCCGAGTCCAGGTGAGATAGAAAAGCTATATAATTCATTGAAAAGTGAGGGGTATGAGAAAATTATTTCTATTCATATCTCCAGTGGGTTGAGTGCGACCTACAGCAACTGCAAAATGGTTGCAGAGCAGATGGAAGATATGGAAATTGCGGTTATTGATTCTAAAATGCTTTCTATGGGACTGGGAAGACTTGTACTTTATGCACAGAAGCTGATTTCGGAAAGAAAAAGGAGTTTTTCTGA
The DNA here is from genome assembly GCA_051747745.1 of Bacillota bacterium. Classification (GTDB taxonomy): domain Bacteria; phylum Bacillota; class Halanaerobiia; order Halanaerobiales; family Halanaerobiaceae; genus QPJE01. Next base: position 2,125 of record JBNJGL010000068.1, read on the forward strand.
AGTTGTTGAAATGGTAGAAGCTAAGAAAAAGGAAATAGATGTTTTCTTTATTGTTGATACACTTAAGTATCTCAAAGAGGGTGGACGTATTGGCAAAGTACAGGGTACACTGGCGGAGTTGTTTAATATAAAACCTATAATTTCAATTGATGAAGATGGAGAGTATTTTAATTTTGATAAAGTTAGAAGAAAAAAACGTGCTCTTAAAAAAATGTTTGAAATTGCAAAAGATAGGATGAAAGAAGGCAGCTATTTTGTTGATGTGATGCATGCAGCAGCAGAAAAAGAAGCAGAAGAGCTGTATAAAAAATTTGCGGACCTGTCCGGTGTTGAAGAAAGTATACTGGGAGAGATTAGCCCGGCAATGATTGTTCATGCTGGCCCGGGTCTTATAGGAGTTGTAATAACTAAAGTGTTTTAAAAGTGTACAGATTAAAAATAATTTTTCATTGAAATGATCCCCTAGTGTAGACAGATTAAATTATAAAATCTGCTTACAGGAAGGGGATTTTCTATTTTATTAAATTTCTGAAAATTTAAATATATTTGTCGAAATTAACTTGATTAGAAAAAATCATATGTTATAATTTTACTTATAGAATGGTTGACAAATATTAAGAAAAGAAGATAAGATGGATCAATTAAAATATTAATAGTTAAAAAAAGAAGAGATTATAGCTGTTGGAGATAATTTTAATGATTTTGAGATGCTGAATTTTGCTGGGTTAAGCCTTGTAATGGACAATGCAGATAGAAGATTGAAAAATATGGCAGATATAGTGGTCGGGAATAACAATGAACTGGGTGCTGATAGAGGGTTAAAAAACATCTTAAAATTAAATTAATATCTGTAAAAATTATATTGAGGGGGAAAAAATATGTTGGGTGGATATAAAGGATATTTACTTAGAATAGACCTTGGAGAAGAAAAAGTAGAGAAAACTGAACTTCAGGAATATCTTCTAAAAAAATATATAGGAGGTAGTGGATTAGCTGCCAGATTTTTGTATGAAATGGTGGATAAAAATACTGATCCTCTGGGAGAGGAAAATCCTCTTATTTATATGACTGGTCCTTTTACTGGAAGCAAAGTACCTGCTTCTGGCAGGCATGAAATAACGGCTCTTTCTCCCCTGACTGGAATTTTTGGAGAGGGAGATGTAGGTGGTTACTGGGGAAAAACACTGAAAGAAGCAGGATATGATGGGATAATTTTTACCGGCAGATCTTCCAGGCCAGTATATGTTTATATTGATGGAGATAAGGTGGAGATAAAGTCCGCTGAAAAGCTCTGGGGGCTTGATACATATAAAACAGATGAAACACTAAAAGAGATCTATTCTAATGATATAGTTACTTCCTGTATCGGTCCTGCTGGAGAAAATCTGGTTCCTCTTGCCAATATAATGCATGATGGTAAAGATGCAAGAGCAGTTGGGCGAGCAGGACTGGGAGCAGTTATGGGCTCTAAAAATCTCAAGGCTGTTGTAGTAAAAGGAAATGAAGAAATAAAAATAAATAATTTAGAAAAACTGATGGAAAAGCAGAAAGAAATACTCCCCACTATTGTAAAAAGTACAGAAGGTATGAAAGAGCTGGGTACTGCAGGGGGAGTTGAAGGAGCAGAAGCACTTGGAGATCTGCCGATAAAAAACTGGCAGCAGGGTTTTTTCGAAAAAGCAGAAGAAATTTCTGGCTTAAAGATGAAAAATACTATTTTAAAAAGTAATTATTACTGCTACAGCTGTCCTATAGGCTGTGGGAGGGAAGTGGATTTTGAAAAAGAAGATGGCACAAGAATTTACGGTGCCGGAGCAGAGTATGAAACAACAGGAACTATGGGATCAAATTTGTTAATAGATGACATTGAAGTTATTGCTGAGGCAAACTTTATAGCTAACAAACTTGGTCTGGATACTATTTCAACCGGACAGACGATAGCTTTTGCCATGGAATTAAATGAAGAAGGAATAAAACCTTTTGCCGATAGCAAACTGGAGTGGGGTAATGGAGAGGCACTCCTGGAGGCTATAGAAAATATAGCCTATAAAAGAGATCTGGGAGATTTGCTGGCTGATGGTGTTAAAAAACTTGCTGAAAAGATAGGACAACCTGAACATCCTGGAGCTGTACATGTAAAGGGACTTGAATTTCCTGCTCATGATCCCAGAGCTTTCAGCAGTTTAGCAGTGGGTTATGCAACCTCCAACAGAGGTGCCTGCCACCTTCAGGGAGCAACTTATACCTTTGAAAAAGGAGTTCTTCTGCCAGAACTTGGATATACAGAAAAACAGGATCGTTTTGCATCAGAAGGAAAAGGTGTTTTGAATTTCCATGCCCAGAATTTGATGAGCCTTATGGATTCTCTCAAATTATGTAAATTTTTGCTTTATGGAAAAGTTACATTAACAGATATTTTGGACTGGATAGAGCAGGTGATTGGCTGGAAAATGTCAGTTGAAGAATTAGTGCTGACTGGAGAAAGATTATATAACTTAAAAAGAATGATCAATAATATAAGGGGAGTGAGCAGAGAAGATGACACACTGCCATCCAGGATATTGAATGATCCTCGTGATGATGGTGATACCAGGACCAGAAACTATCTCCCACCACTCAAGGAGATGCTGGAAGAATATTATGATATCCGCGGCTGGGATGAAGAGGGTAAACCTAATAAAGAGAAATTAATTGAACTATCTTTATTTGAAATATTATCTGAGGAGGACACAGAATGAGAGCTGCAATAATAATAGGTAGAGAGACGTATAATATAGTTTTAGTTAAAATTTCAAAAATTAGTTATCAGAGGTGGATGATATTATGAAGATCGTTTTATTGGAACCACTTGCTGTCGGAGATGAAGTGCTTGCTGAATACAAAGAAAAACTTGAAGCTGACGGGCATGAGTTTAAGAAATATGACAGTCGGGTTGAAGATGAAGAGAAAATTATTGAAAGAGCTGAAGGAGCAGATGCTGTTATAATTACAAATCTGGCCTTTCCGTCAGAAGTAATCAATTCTCTGCCTGAATTAAAGTACATATCGGTAGCTTTTACCGGTGTTGATCATGTGGATCTTGATGCCTGTGAAGAAAATGGTGTTGCTGTTTCTAATGCTCCTGGATATTCGACTGATTCAGTGGCAGAGCTGGCCCTGGGAATGATGATAAATTTAAGTCGAAAGATTAACCAGTGCCACAGTGCTGTTAAAGCAGGTAAGACAAGAGAAGGACTTATCGGTAATGAACTAAAGGGTAAGACACTGGGGATAGTTGGAACAGGTACTATAGGTCTTAGAGTAGCTGAGATAGCAGATGTGCTTGGTATGAATCTTCTCGGCTATAACAGGAGCAGAAAAGCAAAAGCAGAACAGATGGGATTAAAATATACCAGTTTGGAAGAATTATTTGAGAAAAGTGATTTTATTTCCATACACATACCACACACAAAAGAAACTGAAGGTATGATTGATAAGAAATTGATTGATTTAATGAAAAATACAGCTTATTTCATAAATACAGCCAGAGGCCCCATAGTTGATAGTAAAGCACTGGCAGATGCATTAGATGAAGAAAGAATTGCTGGAGCGGGGATTGATGTATTTGAAATGGAGCCACCCATACCATTAGAACATCCACTGCAAAATGCTAAAAACACACTTTTAACACCACATATTGCTTTTGCAACAGAAGAGGCCTTTTTAAACAGAGCAGAGATTGTGTTTGATAATATAAATAGCTGGCTGAATGGTGAAATTAAAAATAAAATAGATTAAAAAACTATATAAGATTAGTAATTAAAATATCCCTTCTAATAATTTCATTTAATTTGGAAGGGATTTTACTATTTTTATAGAAATATTTATAAACTAAAGTGAATTACTTTGATTTAAAAATCTCAAATAATATTTTTGAGGAGAATTATTATGATAAAAAACTTCAGTGAAAATAATACAGTGGAAAAAATTACAATTTTAAAATTTAATTCTGAAAAGTTTGAAAAAAGAGAAGATGATATCATAATGGAAACTCCATTAACGATATTTGTCAATGATTATGAACTTGTTACTTTAATGTGTCTTCCTGCTAATAGGGAAGAACTGGCTGTTGGATTTCTGTTTTCAGAATCTATAATAGATAGTTTTGCAGATATCGATGAGATTTCTTTTAAATTAGAGAAAACGGCTGTAAAGATTAAAATTAACAAAAAGTTAAATCTTAATTTTTTTCGGAAGCGGACTCTTACTTCCGGTTGTGGAGGAGGGATGACTTTTAAAAATATTAAGGACTGTGCCGAGGCAGAAAATATAGATAGCCAGTTTAAAATTGGAGCAGAGCATATTTGTGATATGATGACAGAAATGCTTCAAAAAGCAGATTTTTTTAATAAAACAGGTGGAACACATATTTCTGCACTTGCAGACAGAGAGGGGATCATTTTTACTTTTGAAGATATAGGGCGCCATAATACGCTGGATAAGATTATAGGAAGATCAGCTAAAAATAAAATAAATTTAAAAAATAAAATTATATTTAGCAGTGGCAGAATATCTTCGGAAATGGTTGCAAAGGTGCTGAAAAGTAATATACCGTTGCTCGTTTCCCATTCTGCTCCTACGTCGGCAGCAGTAAAAATGGCAGAAGACAGGAATTTAACTCTGGTAGGATTCTGTAGAGGAAAGAGAATGAATATTTACAGCGGAGAGGAGAGGATATATTGAAATTTTTGATAAATAATCCCCAGTACTGGAGAAATAAAGGCATAAATGAAGAGCTATCAGAAGAATTTGATTTGGAAGTTGATAAAAAAGGGGAAATTAATCTTCCTGAAGAAATTAAGAAAAAATTATCTATTTCCCCTGGAACAGAGTTAACATTAAGTGTTTCTGCTAAAGGTATTTTTATTGAAAGAAAAGATCCTCTATTAACAAAAGTTTACATTGAACCAACCAGTGACTGTAATTTGAACTGTAAAACCTGTGTAAGACATTCCTGGAAAGATAGTACAGGCAGTATGGACTGGCCTCTTTATAAAAAAATAATTAAAGATCTTAATGAATTTGAATCTCTGGAAAAAATAAGTTTCTGGGGAATTGGAGAACCACTTTACCATCCAGATATTGTTAATATGGTTGCTGAAGCTAAAAAATTGGATGTTCAAACACAGATTATTACTAATGCCTTGCTTTTAGATAAAGAAATGGCAGAAGGACTGCTTGAAGCAGGTCTTGATAGTATAGTTGTTTCTGTAGACGGAACATCTCCGGAGACAATGGCTGATATTAGGTCTGGTGCAGATCTGTCTCAAGTTATTGAAAATGTTAAAAATTACAGAACAATTAGAGATAAAATGAAAAAAGAAAGTGAAATAGGAATAGAATTTGTAATTATGAGGTCAAATGTTGATGAACTAAAAAATCTGCGAAAACTTGCTTTTGATATAGGAGCTTCATTTATATTTTTAACAAATCTACTTCCATATACAGAAAATATGCAGAATGAAATACTCTATCCATTTAGCATAAGTCGTTCTAAACCTGAAAATAGGACTTTGCACAGACCGGAAATATATTTGCCTCCTACAGATTTAAAATCAGATACAATAAATGATATTATCAAAGTAACAGGACAGTCCAGCTCTATAAGTACTGCTCAGGTACCTTTTGATCCTCACAGAGGATTTTGCAAATTTGTAGAGGAAGGATCGATAGCGGTCAACTGGAAAGGTGAAATCAGTCCCTGTATTGCTCTTATGCACAGTTATGAATGCTATATTAGAGAGAGGAAGAAAAATATACGTGCATATTCTTTAGGTAATCTGAAAGAAGAAACAATTAGTGATATATGGAATAGTAAAGAGTTTAAAGATTTCAGGCTAAAAATAAAGAAATTCCCTTTTTCTGACTGCACACAGTGCTCTGGTTGTGAAATGTCTAAAACAAATGAAAAAGATTGCCACGGCAATACTTTTCCTGTTTGTGGAGATTGTTTGTGGGCCAGAGGAGTTATACAGTGTCCTTAAAAGTATGTGATTTTATTTACAATTATCAGACAAGAAAAATAATTAAAAATTTTCAAAAAATAAGCAGGAAACTGAATATATATATCAAATAAATATAATTACACCTCCGAGTTTTTCTACCTAAGGAATAAAAATCTAAGGAGAAAAACCGCCGGGCTGGATTAGAAATGCTCCAGCCTCCCATGTTTGGAAAGGAGAGTAGTATATTAAGGGGGTATATAAATGGGTAAAATTTATGAATATCAGGTATTAAGAGTAGATCTGTCGAAAGGAAAAATTAAAAAAGAAACAATTAAAGGTAAAAAGGTGGAGGATTATCTTGGAGGAAGAGGATTGGCCTCAAAAATTCTTTATGATGAAATTGATCCAAAAGTGGATCCTCTGGGAAAAGAAAACAAATTAATTTTTGCGTCCGGAATTTTAACCGGGACTGCAGCTTCAACAGGTGGCCGTTATATGGTTGTAACAAAGGGACCACTGACCGGCACAATTGCAAGCAGCAATTCGGGCGGCTTTTTTGGAGCTGAAATGAGATTTAGTGGAAATGATATAATTATATTTGAGGGAAAATCTGATAAACCTGTTTATTTGTCTATAAAAGGAAATAAAATTGAATTAAAAGATGCATCTAAACTCTGGGGTAAAACTGTATTTGAAACTACAGATATATTAGTTGATGAAATTGGCGACAAAAATGCAAGAGTTAGCTGTATTGGACCTGCTGGAGAAAAGCAAGTTCTATTTGCTTCAATTATGAATGAAAAGCACAGAGCTGCCGGACGTACTGGCGTTGGTGCTGTAATGGGTTCTAAAAATTTAAAAGCTATTGTAATAAAATCAGATGAAAAACAGGTGGAGTATTATGAAGAAGAGATGATGAAAGTAGTAAAAAAACAGACAAAAATGCTTAAAGAAGATGGTGTTACAGGAGAAGGGCTGCCTGCACTCGGCACAAAAGTACTTGATAACATTATTAACTCGACTGGATTATACCCTACCCGCAATTTTCAGTCTGGTACATTTGAAAAAACTTCTGAAGTGTCTGGAGAAGCATTAGTTGAAAAAGGTTATCTGCAGTCAAACAAAGGCTGTTATGGATGTCCTATTCGCTGTGGAAGAGATGTTAAACTTCCCAGCGGTTTACATGGTGAAGGGCCAGAATATGAATCAGGGTGGGCATTTGGTGCAGATTGTGGTGTCAGTGATCTTAATGCAATCACAGAAGCTAATTTTATCTGTAATGAACTGGGCCTTGATACAATTTCAGCTGGTACAACAATTGCCTGTGCAATGGAACTTTACGAAAAAGGATATATCAAAGATGAAGAACTGGAAAATGGACCTGCACTTAATTTTGGTTCTTCTGAAGCAGTAGTATATTATACAAAAAAAATGGGATATAGAGAAGGATTTGGAGATAAATTAGCGAATGGTTCATATAGGTTAGCAGAAGAAAAAGGCAATGCTGAACTTTCTATGAGTGTTAAAAAACAGGAGCTGCCTGCATATGATCCACGTGGAGTTCAGGGACACGGACTAAATTATGTCACTTCAAATAGAGGTGGCTGTCATGTTAGAGGGTATATGATTTCTCCAGAAGTACTGGGAGTACCAGAAAAACTTGATCCACAGGAATTGAAAGGAAAGCCTGAATGGACAATTACTTTTCAGGACCTTACTGCAGTAATAGATTCAGTTGGCATGTGCCTGTTTACATCTTTTGCACTTGGCCTGGATGATTACAGAGAAATAGTAAATGCAGGCACAAAATTTGACTACAGTTCGGAAGAACTGCTTAAAGTTGGGGAAAGGATATATAATCTTGAACGTAAATTTAATCTGGAGGCAGGTATTTTACCGGAAGAAGACAAATTACCTGAAAGATTTACTAAAGAACCACTTCCAGATGGGCCGCAGAAAGGTATTTTTTCTCATTATAAAGAATTGCTGCCTAAATATTATAAGGCGCGTGGATGGGGAGAAGATGGTTATATATCTGCTGAAAAAATAAAGGAGTTAGGACTGAAGTAATATGTCAGTAAAAGTTAAATTTTATTCTTTATTTAAATTAAACTTAAAAACATCTGGAACAGAATATGAAATAAATTCACCGATTACAGTTTCAGATCTTCTTGAGAAGCTCGATAAGGATTTTGATGG
>JBNJGL010000069.1:0-9870 GCA_051747745.1 Bacillota bacterium
TTTAGCATCTATATTCAATCCAGAGTAGAATATCTTTTATAACTTCTTCTTTTTCTGGTTCATTTAATATTTCATGATAAAGTTCTGGATATATTTTTAATTCTCTGTCTTTTGAAGATATCATAGCATACAGTTTTTCTGAACAGGCGGGATCTACAATTGCATCTGAGCCTCCATGAAGTACTAAAACAGGATATTCATAATTTTCAAGATTATCAATCAGCCATGGAATAGCATTATCGAGCATTTCTTTCATTAATTTTAAAGTAGTGAATTCAGATACATAGGGATCTTTTTCATAATCATCAATAACATATTCTGATCTGGAAATAAGGTTTCCAAGTTCATTGGGTAATTTCATATCAGGATTTTCTTCAAGGCTTAGCTGCTGTATTTCTGCAAAAGCTTCTGTAATATTTGTCCAACCACCGCTCAATATTTGACCATCCAGCTTATTAGGATATTTTATTCCATAAGCAGCTGCAATAAATCCGCCCATACTGTGTCCGAGCATAAAGATTGGTAATTCAGGATTTTCTTTTTTTGCGAGATCAACTACAGTATCTGCATCTTTTAAGTAGATATTAAAATCATCTATATAGGCCTGTTTACCATCAGAACGACCGTGGCCCCTGTTATCAAATCTGTAAACAGAAAAGCCTTCACCATTAAATCTTCCTGCAGGATAATCATATCTACCCTGATGTTCATCAAGTCCATGCACAAAAACTATGACCGCTTCTGGATCATCGACAAAATCTTTTCTCAGAAATAATTTTTTCCCATCAAAAGTATCGATATACTCACTGCTGTGCATAAATACCCCTCCTATTGTATTATTTCCTAAAGGTAATTGTAGCTTATTATTTAATTATTTCTCTATAATAATAAAAAAACCTTTAAATGATATTTATATAAAATAGCGATTGATTTTAATAAAAAATATCTTAATTTAACTATTTAACAAATTAAATCAACAAATAAGCAGGATTTTGACAATGTAAAAAGAAAAATATAAGATAGTATATACCAAAAAAATGGAGTTGATAGTATGGAGCACGATAATCTGAATTATCCTTATTCGTCGAGAAGAACTACTACTTTTGGAAAAAATGGAATGGTTTCTACCTCACAGCCCCTTGCTGCACAGGCAGGCCTGGAAATATTAAAAAAAGGTGGTAATGCAGTCGATGCAGCTGTAGCAACTGCTGCCTGTCTTACAGTTGTAGAACCTACATCCAATGGAATCGGTGGAGATGCGTTTGCTATAGTCTGGCATAAAGATGAACTGCATGGTTTAAATGCCAGTGGATTTTCTCCAGAAGGAATTTCAATTGAAGCAGTAAAAGAAAGAGGTGTAGAAAAGATGCCGAAAGCAGGATTTCTTCCTGTAACAGTACCTGGTGCACCATCAGCCTGGGCGGCACTGAATAAAAAATTCGGCAAACTTTCTCTAACAGAAGTTCTGGAACCTGCAATCAGGCATGCAGAAGAAGGCTATCCAATCTCGCCAGCTCTTGGATATTTTTGGAAAAGAGCTTACGAAAAATATACTGAAATGCTGGATGGAGAAGAATTTGAAAACTGGTTTAAAACTTTTGCACCGGAGGGAAGGCCGCCGGAAATAGGTGAGATTTGGTCTTCAAAAGAACATGCTGAAACTCTCCGTTCTATAGCAGAAAGTGGAGCTGAATCTTTTTATCGAGGTGATCTGGCAGAAAAGATAGATGCTTTCTCCAGAAAATATGATGGGTTTATACGAAAAGAAGATCTGGCAGCTTATTATCCTGAGTGGGTTGATCCGATAAATGTAAATTATCGCGGTTATGATATCTGGGAGATTCCACCCAATGGTCAGGGACTTGTTGCTTTAATGGCTTTAAATATTATCAAAGGTTTTGAATTTGAAGCTAAAGATACAATCGATACCTATCATAAACAGCTGGAAGCCCTGAAACTGGCTTTTATAGACGGAAAAAAATATATAACTGACCCAGAGAAAATGGGTGTTACAGTAGAAGAACTTCTTTCTGAAGAATATGCAGAAGAAAGAAGAAAACTTATTAAAAATAAGGCTCTGATGCCTGAACCGGGAACTCCTCCAAAAGGCGGAACAGTATATCTTGCAGCAGCAGATGGAGAAGGGAATATGATTTCATATATTCAGAGTAACTATATGGGTTTTGGATCCGGTCTTGTTGTACCTGGAACCGGAATAGCACTGCAGAACAGAGGCCACAGCTTTTCACTTAAAGAAGAAGATTATAATTCTTTAGAGCCAAGAAAGCGTCCATATCACACTATAATACCTGGTTTTATTACAAAAGATGATCAGGCTGTTGGTCCATTTGGTGTTATGGGTGGTTATATGCAGCCACAGGGTCACCTTCAGGTTGCAATGAATTTAATAGACTTTAATTTAAATCCACAGGCTGCTCTTGATGCTCCAAGATGGCAGTGGATGAAAGATAAAGATATTATGGTTGAAGATGATTTTCCAAACAATATTGCCCAGGCTCTGGCAAGAAAAGGTCATGATATAAAGGTAGCTTTAAATAAAGGCAGTTTTGGTAGAGGACAGGTTATAATTAGAAATCCAGAAAATGGAGTTCTTTCTGGAGGAACAGAAAAGCGTACAGACGGTCATATAGCAGTCTGGTAATACTGATATTTAAAAAAAAATAAATTGTTTAAACAATTTACTAAAATTAATTACAGGATCCTGCAGAATTTTCTGCAGGATTTTGTAATATATTATACAGTAATTTTTTGGAATTGGTGTTATGCTTATAATTAATAGTAATTCACTCGGGTTTATTTAGTGTGATGCCTTTTTTAAAGGGGGTCCAGAAAATGAAAAATGTAGGTAAAACAGATAAAATCATTAGATTTTTTATAGCACTGCTTCTGTTTAGTCTTTTCTTTATTCTTGAAGGAAATTTAAGATATATTGCAATTTTAGGGATTGTTCCTTTATTTACGGCGATTACAGAAAATTGTTTACTTTATAAGATCTTTGGCATTAATACAAGAAAAAAATAATGGGAGGTTGTTAGTGTGAAGAATGATGAATTTTATGAAGCGATAAAGAATAGAAGAAGTATATATAATATTGGTGATAAAGAAATTGTGTCTGAAAAAAAGATAGAAGAAATTGTAGAATATGCAGTAAAACATGTACCATCTGCTTTTAATTCACAGACCGGCAGAATTGTACTGCTGTTTGAAGAAGAACATAATAAACTCTGGGATATCTGTGAAAATTCTCTGAGGGAAATTGTTCCAGAAGATAAGTTTGCCTCTACTGAAGAAAAGATTGATGGATTTCGCAGTGGTTATGGGACAGCTCTATTTTTTGAAGAAATGGAAATTGTAAAATCACTTCAGGAGAGATTTCCAACCTATGCCGATAATTTTCCTGTCTGGTCTGATCACTCAAGTGGAATGCTCCAGTATGTTATCTGGACAGCACTGGAAAAAGAAGGTTTAGGTGCTTCACTGCAGCATTATAACGAATTAATTGTTGATCAAGTTAAGGAAGAATGGGATTTACCCGAAAGCTGGAGAATGATTGCCCAGATGCCGTTTGGAAATATAGTTGAAGGTCCTGATGAAAAAGAATTTGAACCAATTGAGAAAAGGGTAAAAGTATTTAAATAAAGTAATGGACAGATTAAATATTTTAAAAAGTTAGAAATGAAAATATAATTTAAAACAAATGATGAAGTATATCCCCTGTGGTAAGTTTTAAGTAGTTTAGACTTAACACAGGGGATTTTTAACATAAAATTAACTTTTATAATATTTTAAACTATAGCTGCTGTGATATAATAGAGATATAATTAATAAGGTGAATTACAATACAGACAATTTTAAAATAGTCACCTGAGGAGATGAAAAAATGGAAAAAGAAGTGGTTATTATCGGTGGTAGTGATCTGGGAATTAGTACTGCCTTGAGAATTAGAGAACTAAATAAAAAAATAAAGCCTCTTATCATAACAAATAATAAATTCCCTAATTTTAGTATTTGTGGGATACCTTTTTATATTAGTGGGGAGGTTGGACACTGGAAGAATCTAGCCCACAGGAAAGAAGAAGATATAAGAAATAAAGGAATTGAACTTATGCTGAATACAGAAGTAACAGATATTAACCACCGGGAAAAATATATTTTAATAAAAGAAAAAGATAATAGGAGAAAAATATATTATAATAAACTTGTTTTAGGTACTGGTGGTAAAAATATAATTCCAAAAATCGAAGGTATAGGTCTTTCCGGGGTCTTTTTTATGAGGTGGATGGAAGATGCTATTAATTTCAATAAATATCTGGAGTCTAATAAAGTAAAAGATACTTTAATAATTGGTGGTGGTTATGTTGGACTTGAGATGGCAGAGGCTTTAATTAAAAGAGGATTAAATGTAACTATTGTCGAATTTTTTGATAGTGTACTTACAACAGTTAACAGAAATTTTAGAGATATGGTTAAAAATAAGTTAGAAAAAAACGGAATAAGAGTTATAACATCTACAGCTGTGAAAAAAATTGAGAAAGAAGGAGATAAATTAGTTGTCACTGGAAATAATAATCTGGCAGAAAAAGTTGATACCGTTGTTGCTTCAGTTGGAACAGAGGCAAATACTAAGCTGGGGAAAAATATAGGATTAGAAAGAGGAATTAAGGGAGCTTACAAAGTTAACAGAAAAATGCAGACCAGTATTAATGATATTTATGCTGGAGGAGATTGTGCAGAAACTTTAAATAATATTACAGATAAATATAATTATTATGCACTTGGAACAGTAGCACATAAGCATGGGAGGATTATTGGAGAGAATATTTGTGGTCTGGATAGAGAATTTGCAGGTGTTATTGGTACACAATCAATTAAGCTGTTTGATATCGTAGTAGCAAGAACCGGTTTGAGTAAAAAAGAAGCAGTTGAAAGAGAATTTAATGTAAAAAGCAAGTTACTAGAAAGCTGGGATCATAAAGTTTATTATCCACCTGTATATAAAATGTATACTGAAGTTATTATTGATAATGATAGCAAAAGAATATTGGGAGCACAGATTATAGGGAATAAAAATGCAGAAATCGCAAAAAGGATTGATATTTTTGCAGCAGCTATTTTTAATAAAATGAAAACAGAAGATTTTAATCAGTTAGATTTAAGTTATACTCCACCTTTGAGCAGTCCGTGGGATCCAGTACAGATGGCAGTACAGGAAATAGAAAAATAAAAAATATTTTTATTATATATAAATATCCAGTTTTAATTCTTAAATCCTCTTGATAAGAGGATTTTTCTTTTTAAATTGGGCTCTATGATATAATATTAACAAAAGAAAATAAAAAAATACTAAAGACTGCAGAAATGATTAATATTGAAGGCTCAAAAATTTTTATAAATAGAGGAGAAGCGGAAAAAGATACTGTAATGGAGATGGCATTTGTAAAACAAAACAGACAGTTCAATTGTTTTTTTAACAGCTTTATGCAGTTTCCTGGTAGCGATTTATTCTAAAAACACATTTATAATGCTGGAAAAGATAAATTTCAATAAAACTATGTGCAGATATAATAATTTAATGTTTAAAGAGTCAGAATAATCATTTTATCATAAAATATTGCAATAATTTCATTTTTATGATAATTAAATAAATTGTATAAAGGAATTTTCTCTGTATAGAAGAATTATAAAAATATATTATGATATATTATGACAGGAATCTGGGAGGTGGAAAATATATATTACTCTAAAGAACTTTATCAAATAGATCTTTCTAAAATGATCAAGTCATATAAAAACAAACTTGATTATCGAATTGATTTTGAGCATGAAATGAATAAGATCACACGCAGTCTATCAGCTGATCAGCATGTTGATCTTGATAAAATACTATTTAGACTTGGGAAAATGGTAGAAGTTGACAGAATATATATATTTGAATTTTCGAAAGATCTCAAAAATATGAATAACACATACGAATGGTGTTCTGAAGGTACATTACCCCAGATTGATAATTTGAAAAATATTAAAAGTAATATTTATCCCTGGTGGATGAAAAAGCTTAAAAATAATGAAGAAATTATTATTAGTGATATAAATAATATTCCTGAAGAAGGTAAAAAAGAAAAGGAAATTCTTCAGCAGCAGTCGATTAAATCAGTTCTTGTTATTCCTCTGTACACTGACAGACTTAAAGGTTTTATGGGATTTGACGATGTAAAAAGGACTCGTATTTGGGCCAGAGAAGATGTGGAAATACTAAAAGCTGCCGGTGATATGATAACTGTATATTGGGATAGACAGTCTAAAGAAAAAGAAATATTGAGAATCAACGAAAAGTTAAGTGAAACCGTGAAATCAATTATTTATTCTCTCTCTAATATAAATAATTCGCGTGATCCCTATACAAAGAAACACGCTCAAAATGTGTCTTTGCTCTCGCGGGAAATTGGGAAAAAGATGGGGTTTAACAAACAGGAAATTGCTGTTTTGAAGACTGGTGCTTTACTGCATGACATAGGAAAACTCAGTATTCCAATGAGTATTCTATTTAAACCAGGTGAACTCACCGGTCTGGAGCAGGAAATTGTAAAACAGCATTCTCAGCTTGGCTATAATATTATCAAAGATATTAAATTTAGTGATAAAATAAAGAAAATTGTTCTGCAGCATCACGAAAGATTGGATGGATCCGGTTATCCAAATAATTTAAAAGAAAAAGATATTATAATAGAAGCGCAGATTGTTGCAGTGGCAGATGTTTTTGAATCTATGATATACCATCGTGCATATCGGCCAGCCTTTTCTATTCCAGAAGTTATTAAAATTATAAAAGAAGATAGAGGCAGACTTCTTAATGTAGAAGCTGTGGAAGCATGTATTGATATAATTGAGAAAGAAGGCCGCGAATTTTTCGAACAAATAACTATTTAAATTCATAGAAACCTGGATTTATTATTTTAAAGTTGTAGAGATCCTGTTATAAATAATTATATTAGCAGGATTTTTTCTATCTAAAAAAGAAAAAAAGCGAAAATCAAACAAGGGGTTTTTGTTATGAAAAATTTTATGGAAGAAAAAATTAATTTAATATGGGAAGAAGCACCGATTGGTTGTGCTTATTTAAAAATAAACTATGCAGAAAATGGGGAGATTGAAGATCTTTATTTTCTGCGTTTAAATAGTGCTTTAAAAGAAATGCTGGAATTGGAAGAAGACATAGCAGGGGAAAGTCTGGAAACATTACTGCCTGGAATTTCTTATGAAAATGAAAAATGGAAAAATCATATAGAAAATGCCGGCAAGAGAAAAAATGATAATATGTTTTTTTATCATTCCGATATTCTGGATAAATCTTTTGTTGTTAAATTATATTCTTATGATGAAGAACACTTTATTCTATATATAGATGATATTACTCAGGAAATAAAAGTTGCCAATGCCGGAGAAAAATTACTGCAGCAGACAGGAGAAGACATAGACTATTATCAAATTGCTTCCATCATGTGTGATATTTCTGGCGCTCGATATGCTGCTTTTAATATATTTGCTGAGAATGGAAAAGAATTTATTACCAGAGCACTTGTGGCTGCCGACAGTGATGTAGAAAAAGTTATTTCTATATTGGGTTACAGTATAAATAACAAAAAGTGGAGTTATGACCCTCTGCGTGATAAAATAATTGAAGGAAAAACAATTACCAGGTTCGATAATCTGTCAGAAATAGCAGGCCATATTATTCCTCAAAAAGCAGTGAATATGATTGAAAGATTATTTAATACCGGTCAGGTGTATATAGTAAAAATTAAAAAAGATGGAGAGATGCTGGGAGACTTTACTTTTATTATGAACAAAGGAGAAAGTTTAATTCGGGAAGATCTTGTAAAAATATATGCAAAACAGGTTGGTCTATTTCTTGATAAAAAAAGAGCGGAAGAAAAACTAAAGCAGTCTCAGGAAAGATTAATGCTGGCCATGGATGCAGGTGAGCACTGTTTCTGGGACTGGAATATTGGTACTGATGAAATTTATTTTAGTCCGGGTTTTTATAGAATGCTGGGATATAAAAAAGATGAAATATCTATAAAATCTTTTTCCGACTGGGCAGGGCTGCTTCATCCTGATGATTACGAAAAAACCGTTCAAGAAATAAAAAGACATGCACTGAAAAACAGATCTTATATTTCTGAATACCGCCTTCAGTGCAGTAATGGAAAGTACAGGTGGTTTTCGGAGAGAGGAAAAAACTTTAAGCAGCCTGATAGAGCACGGAAAGGCAGAATGGTTGGCATAATTATTGATATTCATAACCGTAAAATGAAAGAAGAAAAAATAGAAGAACTAAATAAAGAGCTCCGAAAAGAAAAAATGAAAGCTCTGGAAGATAATCAAAGGCTTAAAATTCTTTTTGACAATCTAACAGAACCAATTATTATGATAGATAATAACTATAAAATCATGGACATAAATAAACAATTTGAACAAATTTTTAAATACAGGTTGGATGAAGTTAAAGGAAAAGATGTATTTATTTTTATGGATAATAAAAATTCTCCTCAGGATAGGAAACACAAAGAAGAAATGATTTTAAAAGGACATTCTGTAGAAATCTAAAGTATTCGTTATGACAAATTTGGAAGAGAGGTACCGTGCTTAATAAAGGCATTTCCGATAGCTATTGATGGAAAAATTATTGGCGGCTATATTATGTATATAGATATTTCTGAACTTAAGAAAAAAGAAAGAGAAATAAGGTATATTAGTTTTCATGATAGTTTAACTGGCCTGTATAATAGAACATATTTTGAAGAAGAAGTTAAGAGAATAGATACAAAAAGGAATTTACCTTTAAGTATTATTATGGCAGACCTTAATAATCTCAAACTGGTTAATGACAGCTATGGACATCAAAAAGGTGATCAGCTGCTGAAGTTTGCAGCAGATATTATTAAAGAGGCCTGTCGGGAAGATGATATAGTTGCCCGCTGGGGTGGAGATGAATTTATTATAGTACTTCCACAAACTTCAGAGAAAGAAGCCAAACAAATAATAGAGAGGATTCATAGTAAAGAAAATAAGAGTGATACTATATTAAGTGAATATATTTCTATTGCTTTTGGTACAGCTGCAAAAACTGATATAGCTGAAGATATTTCTCATGTTATTGAAACTGCGGATAATAATATGTATAAAAATAAGCTTCTTAATAGAAAGAGCAATCACAGCAGTATTCTTAATGCACTTTTAAAAACACTTGAAGCAAAAAGTTTTGAAACAGCAGAACACTCTACTAGAATGAAGGAACTCGGGTACAGACTGGGGACAGAAATGAATCTTGCTTCTGACGAACTGGATAAGCTTTCCCTTCTCAGTTATTTGCATGATATCGGTAAAGTTGCTGTTTCCGAAAAAATATTAAAGAAAAAGGAAAAGTTGAATAAAGAAGAATGGGATGAGATAAAAAGACACTCTGAGACAGGCTATAGAATTGCTGTTTCTACAGATGAGTTTTCCCATATTGCAAAAGAGATATTAAACCATCATGAATGGTGGGATGGCAGTGGTTATCCTGAAGGATTAAAGGAAGAAGAGATACCGCTTTTATCCAGAATACTTGCAGTAGTCGATGCTTATGATATTATGATAAATGGTAGACCTTATAATAATAAAAAATCAAAAGAAGATGCCCTGGTGGAACTGCAAAAAAATGCCGGCAGTCAGTTTGATCCAGAACTTGTTGAAAAATTTGTTGAAATCATTAAAAAAGAAGAAAATAATATAATTCAGGATAATAAAAATCAATAAAGGTGGTAAAAATGATAAAAGCAGTTATTTTTGATATGGATGGAGTAATAA
>JBNJGL010000070.1:0-9349 GCA_051747745.1 Bacillota bacterium
GGATGTATACAAAAAAGCAATTAAGGGAAGAATCCCTAAAGGTACAGAAGAAGTAAATATGAAAGCCTTTGAGCTCGGTATGGAACTTGCCAAAAAGGCTAAGTCATAAAAGGAGTGAAACTAACTTGAAAATATATGAATATCAGGCTAAAGAAGTTTTTGCAGAAAATGGTATAGAAACCCCTTCTGGCCAGCTTGCACTTTCAGTAAAAGAAGCTGTAGAAAAAGCAGAAGAACTGGATTATAAAGTTGCCTTAAAATCTCAGGTTCATGTGGGTGGAAGAGGTAAAGCTGGTGGAATTAAATTTGCTTCAACTAAAGAAGAAGTAGAAAAGATGTCAGAAGAACTATTTAATATGAAAATAAAAGGTGAAGAAGTAAATAGGCTATTGATTGAAGAACTGCAGGATATAGAAGAAGAATACTATCTTGGTTTAACATTAAATAGAAGCAAAAAAACAGACACACTTATTTTCAGCCGTTCAGGTGGAATGGATATAGAAGAAGTTGCAGCAAAAAATCCAGAAAAAGTTGTTAAAGTTGATATTGATCCTGTTTTGGGATTTCAGAATTTTCATCTGACACCAATTGCTAAAGCCTTTGATTTTGATAAAGAGATGAGCAAAAAAGTGGCACCAATAGTAAAGAAGCTTTATAATATATATAAAAATAATGACTGTTTATTAGTAGAAATCAATCCACTTGCACTGCTGGCTGATGGAAGTGTAAAAGCTCTTGATGGCAAATTAGAGATGGATGATAATGCAAGATACAGGCAGCCAAAGCTCCTCACAATGTGGGATGAAGAAAAAGAAGAAGAAATGGAGTTAATTGGCCGTCAGGCAGGTTTTGTTGTTATCAAATTGAGTGGAAATGTAGCAGTAATAAGTAATGGTGCTGGTCTTGCTATCTCCACTCTTGATTCACTGCAGCGCCATGGAGCAAATGCAGCGAATATACTTGATTTAAGCGGAGGAGCTACTTCTGAAAAGGTACAAAAAGCTTTTGATGTAATTTTACAGGACAGTGATGTTGAGTCAATATTGTTCAATATCTTTGGTGGTATAACAAGATGTGATGAAATTGCTACAGGTATAAGTGAATCTTTAGAAAAAGTACCATCTGATATTTCTGTTGTATGCAGACTGCAGGGAACAAACCGTGATAAAGGTATTGAGATACTTAAAGAAGCAGGTCTTGAAGCAGCATCTGATTTGGAAGAAGTAGTAGAAAAAGTTGTAAAAACACTTAAGGGGGGTGAATAGTATGAGTATTATTATAGATAAAGATACAAAAATTATTGTACAGGGAATTACAGGACGTGAAGGAAGCTTCCATGCTGATTTAATGTTGAAGTATGGCGCAAATGTAGTTGGTGGAGTAACTCCCGGGAAAAGTGACAAAAAAGTTCACGGTCTGCCTGTATTTGATACAGTAAAAGAAGCAGCAGAAGCTACAGGTGCAGATGCAAGTATACTATTTGTTCCTCCTAGATTCAGCAGAGATGCTATTTTAGAAGCGGTTGATGCTGGACTTGAAATAGTTGTTACAGTTGCAGAAGGTATTCCATTTCATGATATGGTTTACTGCAGAGAATATGCAAATAAAAATGATTGTACATTGATTGGCCCCAATACACCTGGAATCATATCTCCCGGAAAATCTAAATTAGGATTTATGGCAGATATTATTTATAAAGAAGGAAGTGTCGGCATGATTTCTAGAAGTGCCACCCTTTCTTACGAAGCAGTTAATAACCTGACAACAAGTGGAATCGGGCAATCTACTGTGGTTGGTATAGGTGGTGACCCTGTACAGGGAGTAACATTTAAAGATCTCCTACCCATGTTCGAAGAAGACCCTGAAACAGAGGTTGTTGTAATGATTGGTGAGATCGGTGGTACAGATGAAGAAGAGGCAGCACTGTATGTTAAAGAACATATGAAAACACCTGTTATTGCTTTTATAGCAGGAGAAGCTGCACCAGAAGGAAAAAGAATGGGACATGCAGGGGCTATAGTTTCTCCAGGTGGAGAAGGTAGTGCTGATTATAAAAAAGAAAAACTTGAAGAAGCCGGGATTGAAGTTGCAAGGAAACTGACGGATATTCCTGCTCTCTGTAAAAAATATACAGATTGAGGTGGAGTATTATGGAATTTAAATTGAAATACGGCCACGAAAAAGTAAAGGTAGACGTTCCCGAAAAAAATCTAATGGCAGAACTGCTGCCGGAAGATGTTAAAGCTCTGAAAGATCCTGAGGCAGAAGTGATAAGGGCACTGGCTGAACCTATTGAAAGTAAAAAACTTAAAGATTTAGTAAGTGATAAAGATCAAGTTGTAATACTGGCCAGCGATATTTCTCGCCCTTCTCCCTCCTATCTGCTTCTGCCTCCTATTGTTGAAGAATTAAACTCAGCAGGAGTTAAAGATAAAAATATAAAAATAATTTTTGGACTTGGAGTGCACAGAAAACAGACTGAAGAAGAAAAGAAAAATCTTGTTGGAGAAGAAATATACAGCAGAATAGAATGTATAGACCATGATGTTGAAAGCTGTAGAAATGTCGGTACAACTGAGAGGGGCACTGAGATTGAGATATTTGATCAGGTCCTCGATGCAGATTTTATTATAGCAACAGGTAATCTGGAATATCATTATTTTGCTGGATTTAGTGGAGGTGCAAAAGCTCTTGCACCAGGTGTATGTAGTAGGAAAACCATCCTGCAGAATCATCAGAGATTTCTGGATCCGCTGGCCAGAGGTGGACAGATAGAAGGAAATCCTGTTCGCGAAGAAATAGAAGAAATTGGAGAACTGGTCGGAGTAGATTTTATGGTTAATGCTGTGCTGAACAGCAGTAAAAAACTGATAAAAGTTGTTGCTGGTGAAGTAACAGCCGCCCACCGTGCGGGTAAAGAGTATATAGAAGATATCTATCAGAGTGAAATTGATGAACTTGCCGATATAGTAATTACTACACCAGGTGGAATGCCAAAGGATATTGATCTTTATCAGACACATAAAGCTATGGAAAATGCCAGTCTTGCTGTAAAAAAAGGTGGTAAAATTATAATTGCAGCTAAATGTGAGGATGGGCTGGGAGAAGACCATTTTGGCGAAGCCCTTACCGGAGGAAAAACTGCTCAGGAATTAATAGATGAGCTGGAACATGATTTTATCCTTGGGCGCCACAAAGCTTCTCGAATTGCCATGATTCATACTGAAAGTGAGATTTCTCTTGTTACATCACTATCAGATGATATAAAAGATAAACTCTTCATAAATATATTTGATGACCTCAACAGTGCACTGAAAGATGCTCTGGATGAACTTGGCGATGATGCAAAAATACTTGTTATTCCTTATGGAATATCCACACTCCCTAAATTAAAAGAATAGTTTCTGCAGAATAAAAAAGTGCATTAACTGTTTTAAAAATTAGTGCTGTGCAGTATAATAAACTTAGATTAAAGCTTTATTTGACTAGAGAGAGGAGAAAATTATATGTTTAAAATTTTAGTTGCTGTAAAAGGTTCTGAAAGCTGTTCTGAGGTAGCTCAGAAAGCTCAGGAAATGGCTCTTTTATGTAAAGGTGAAGTTACATTTCTAACAATTGTAAGTCCTGAACACAGATTGATAAGATCTAAAGAAGAGTTTGAACAGTTAAATCTCGATCTGGAAGAAACAAAAAGAGAAACAGAAGAAGCTTTAAAAACATGCAGTACATTATATGGGCAGTGTGAAGTTACATTAGGAGAAAAAGGTCTGGAAACAGAAAGAGTTGTTAAAGAAGGAAATCATCCGGCAGAAGATATCTGTGATTATGCTGAAGAAAATGACTTTGATCTAATAGTTATTGCTGATAAAGGTGATAAAACATTAAAAGATAAACTGCTTGGAAGTACAGCTGAAAAGATCATTAAACATGCAAAAACATCTGTTTTAGTTGTAAAATAAATAATAATAATAATCCCACTCAAAGATAATATTTATAATATCTCTGGGTGGGAAAAGTTCTGTTAGAATAAAAACATTGAAAATCCAGGAGGGATTATTTTGGAAAATTTAAAAGAAAAAGCGTTAAAGATGCATGAAGAAAACATGGGGAAATTAAAAGTAGCAGGAAAGGTTAAGGTAGAAAATGAAGATGACCTAACTCTTGCATATTCTCCAGGTGTTGCCTATCCATGTCTGGCAATTGCTGAAAACAGTGATGATGTATATAAATATACCAATAAAAGTAATTTTGTAGCTATCGTTTCCAATGGTACCGCAGTTTTAGGACTTGGAAATATAGGTGCCAGAGCTTCGATACCGGTAATGGAAGGAAAATCAGTACTATTTAAAGAATTCGGTGCTATAGATGGATTTCCAATCTGTCTTGATTCAGAAGATCCGGAAGAAATAATCAATACAGTAAAGATGTTAGAACCTGTATTTGGTGGAATTAACCTTGAAGATATTAAAGCACCAGAATGCTTTATAATTGAAGAAAGATTAAAAGAAGAAATGCCTATTCCTGTCTTCCATGATGATCAGCATGGAACAGCAATTATTACTCTAGGTGCACTTATTAACTCACTTAAAGTTGTTGATAAGAAATTTGAAGACTTAAAAGTAGTAATTAATGGTGCAGGAGCTGCTGGGATTTCTCTGGCTGGAATCATAATGGAAAAAGGAGCCAAAAACGTTATTCTTCTAGACAGCCGCGGCGCTCTTTATGAAGGTAGAGAGAACATGAATGAAATTAAAGAAAAAATTGCAAAAACAACCAACCCTAATAAAGAAAAAGGAGAGTTGGGAGATGTTATAAAAGATGCGGATATTTTCTTAGGAGTATCTGTAGCAGATGTAATGACTGAACAAATGGTAAAAGATATGGCCGATGATCCAATAGTATTCCCAATGGCAAATCCAGATCCAGAAATAGATCCGGAGCTTGCCACAAAAGCAGGAGCCAGAATTGTAGGAACAGGTCGTTCAGATTATCCAAATCAAATTAACAATGTACTTGCTTTCCCGGGTATTTTCCGCGGAGCACTGGATGTAAGAGCGACAGAAATTAATATGGAAATGAAGCTGGCAGCCGCACAGGCACTGGCAGATTTAGTTAGTGAAGAAGAACTTACAGAAGAATATGTAATTCCAAAGCCTTTTGATGGTAGAGTTGGACCACATGTTGCAGCAGCAGTAGCAGAGGCAGCTGTAAAGTCCGGTGTAGCCAGGATAGAGTTAAGCTATGAGGAGGCTTATAAAAAGGCAGAAGAAAAACTGGGGAGAGAATAATATGGAAGTAAAAATACCTTATGGTAAAAATGAATATGTTCCTGTTGATATTCCCGAAAAGAATTTAATCGGTGTCTTTGATGTAGAAGAAAAAGAAAAAATTAAAGATACAGCTGGTGCTGTTAAAAAAGCTTTAGAGAATCCTGTTAAAGCTGATTCACTTAAAAAAATTGCAGAAGGTAGAAAAAATGTAGTTATAGCAATAACAGATCATTCCAGACCAAACATTGAAAAAATAGCACTACCTATAATCGTAGAAATGCTGAATGAAGCAGGTCTGGAAAATGATGATATTACTGTTATGATTGGTCCAGGTTCTCACAGACCTGCCTATGAAGAAGAAGTTAAAGATAAACTCGGTTCAGTATATGGAAAAGTAAATTATGTCTGCCACAGTGCTTTTGACAGTGAAATGGTTGATTTAGGAGAAACTTCATTTGGTCATCCTGTAAAAATCAATAAACAGTTTTATGAAGCAGATTTAAAAATTGCACTTGGTACTGTTTTACCACATCCATTTGCCGGATTTAGTGGTGGAGGAAAAATGGTTTCTGTTGGAGTAGCAAGTGATGAGACCATTAGCTCCACCCACAGACCGGTTATAGTCGACAACCCTCAGGCAAGTTTTGGAATAGTGGAAGACAATCCATTTTACCTTTCAAGTCTTGAAATGGCAGAAATGGCAGAAGTAGATTTTCTGATAAATGGAGTTATGAATGAAGAGGAAGAACTATTCTATGTGCAGGCTGGAAAAGTGGAAGAAGCACATAGAGATATAGTAGCTTATGTTAGAGAAATGTTTGAAGTAAAAGTTCCAGAAAAAGCAGATGTTTTAGTTGTTGCAAGTGGATATCCAAAAGACTCCAATCTTTATCATGTTTCAGCCATGGGTGTCTGTGCAGTTGCCGGTTCAGCAGTAAAATACCCATGTGTTGATAAAGGTGCCAGGTTAATTATGGTTTCACCAATGGAAGATGGAATTTACAATCACGTATTTTATGATACTCTGGCTAAATATGAGTCTCCAGAAGAGGTTGTAAATGTTGTAGGAGCTTTTGAGGAATTTGAACCCGGTCACCACAGAGCTTATGGTGTTGCACAGGTTCTTTCAGACCATGAAGTAGTTATGGCTCAGTCATATTTAGAAAAAGATGTTTTCGAAAAAATTCATATGAGTTATGCAGATACAGCTCAAAAAGCGGTAGATCAGGCACTGGCCGACTTTGGAGAAGATGCAAGGATCGCTGTAATGCAGTATTCACATAGAATGATAGTTAAATATGATCCGGAGGTGAAATAGTTGGAAGATCTAAGAAGTCAAAAACACATGGAAGGTATAACAGGTGCTTATGCCAGAGCCATGTATAGAACAATGGGATATACAGATGAAGATCTCAAAAAACCTCAAATAGCTATAGTTAATTCATTTAGTGAAAGTAATCCAGCTCATTATCATCTCAGAGATTTAGCTAAATATGTAAGAGAAGGTATTTATGCGGCTGGAGGAATGCCGGTTGAATTTAATACCATTGCTCCCTGTGATGCGGTTGCTCAGGGTAAAGGAATGCACTATATTCTGCCTTCCAGAGATATCATTGCAGCTTCAATAGAGCTAATGGTCCAGGCATCACAGTATGATGGACTTGTTATGCTCTGTTCCTGTGATAAAATAGTGCCTGGTATGCTGATGGCAGCAGCCAGACTTGATCTTCCGACTGCATTTTTAACAGGTGGTGTAATGCTCCCTCGTGAGATAGGTGGAGAAGAGCTAGTTACCTGTGATATAAAAGAAGCAATGGGGAGAGTTAAATCTGGTGAAATAACCGAAGAAGAATTTTATGAAATAGAATCAACTACCTGTGCTACAGTTGGAACCTGTTCTATGATGGGAACAGCAATGACAATGAGTACATTTGTTGAAGCTTTAGGGCTTTCTATTCCTGGTTCTTCTACAATGCTTGCCGTTGATTCTCAGCGGATGCATAAAGCAAAAGAGACAGGCAAACTGGCAGTAGATCTGGTAAAAAATAATATTACAGCCAGAGAAATGATAAATGAGGAAACTATTAAAAATCTGGTAAGATATTTAATGGCTGTAGGTGGATCAACCAATGCAATTTTACATCTGCAGGCAATTGCCTCTGAGTTTGGTTATGAACTACCATTAAAATTATTTGATGAGTACAGTCAGACCACACCACTTCTGGCAAAGTTTAAGCCGGCTTCCAAGTTCCATATGAGTGATTATCACAAAGCAGGTGGAGTTTATGGAGTTCTTAAAGCACTTTCACCACAGTTATATACAGATTTTAGAACTATAACCGGTGAAAAAATGAGTGATCTTCTTGAAGATGTAGAGTTTACTCCTAATGAAGTAATTAAATCTCCTGAAAATCCGCTGGCAGAAAAAGGTGGACTTGCCGTTCTTCACGGTAATCTTGCTCCTAAAGGATCGATTGTAAAAGAAAGTGGAGTGGATGAAGAAATGCTGGTTCACAGAGGACCGGCTGTTACAGCAGATTCGGAAGAAGAAGTTAAAGAACTTCTGCTTTCCGGTAAAGTTAAGCCTGGTGATGTACTTGTAATCCGCTATGAAGGACCAGCTGGTGGTCCGGGAATGAGAGAACTATCACTTCCAGCTGCAATACTGGTAGGAATGGGACTGGGCAAATCTGTTGCAATGATTACAGATGCAAGGTATTCCGGAGCAACAAGAGGACCCTGTATTGGTCATGTTTCTCCAGAAGCTGCAGCAGGAGGGAATATTGCCTTTATTAAAGATGGCGATATGATAGAAATTAATATTCCTGAACGAAAACTTGAACTGAAAGTCTCTGATGAAGAACTTCAAAAGCGCAGGGAAAACTGGGAGAAAGTTCCGATGAAAGTAGCTGACAACAGTTTCCTTAGAACTTATGCTAAAATGGTAAGTGATGCTGGTGAAGGTGCAGTATTCAAATATAGGGAGAAGTGATCAAAATTAGTGAAATAAATATACTCAAAATAAGTAAGAAAGATAATGTGGCAGTACTTCTTTCTGATGCATCTGAAGGTGACTATTATATTTACAATGACAAAAAATACGAACTTGATGAAAATATAAAGTTTGGCCATAAAGTAGCACTTAATGATATAAAAAAAGATGAAAAAATAATTAAATATGGTGAAGTGATTGCATATGCGGAAGAAGATATTTCTGCCGGAACCTGGATTCATAATCACAATATAGTATCAGATCGCGGTAGATTGAAAGCAGGTGATGACAGATGAAGTTTATGGGTTATAGACGAGAAGATGGTTCTGCCGGTGTAAGAAACTTTCTGGCAGTAATTCCATCAGTCTTCTGTGCAAATAAAGTTGCAGAAAAGATAGCGGAAAATATTGATGATGCTGTAAGCTTAACTCATCCGGTTGGCTGTAGTCAGGTTGGTGAAGATCTGGAGCAGACAGCAAGAACACTCAAAAATCTTGCCACACATCCCAATATAGGTGGAGTTTTAATTGTTGGATTGGGTTGTGAGAGATTTACTCCACAGGAATTTTATGATGCAGTAAAAGCCAGTGGAAAACCTGTCGAAAAGGTTGTTATACAGGAAGAAGGAGATTCAATAAAGGCTATTAAAGCTGGTACAGAAAAGCTGTATAAATTGAATGAAATTGTTAATTCCTATCAGAGAGAAGAAATTGATGTTTCTGAACTAACAATCGGTTTAGAATGTGGTGGTACTGATGCCACTTCGGGTATAGCTGCAAACCCCGCTATAGGGAAAACATCTGATATTTTAGTAGGTGAAGGAGGTTCTTCAGTATTTAGTGAGACAACTGAACTTCTGGGTGCTGAACACATTTTAAAACGCCGCTGTGTAAATGACGAAGTCGCAGACAAAATGCTAAACTCTGTTGAAAGAACAGAGGGAGAACTTGCAAGGGCAACTGCTTCAGAAAAATACAGGCACCGATCTGCACTTATCTCTACTGGTAATTTTGATGGAGGAGTCAGTACAGTGGTAGAAAAAGCACTGGGTAATATTCATAAAACTGGAACCGCACCTATAACCGGT
>JBNJGL010000071.1:0-8979 GCA_051747745.1 Bacillota bacterium
CTAACACAGTGGCTGAAAAATGTAATAAAACTGCCAAAAAGTTTACAGGGTTTAATGCCGGTTCTTGTACTTCCTTTTTTATCCAGTTTAACTGTTGGTCTTTTAATGATTTATCTTATTGGGCCTCCAGTAGAAGCTATTATGACAGGTTTGGAAAGCTGGCTTCAGGGTATGAGTGGAAGTAATGCAGTTGTTCTTGGGTTAATACTTGGTGCAATGATGGCATTTGATATGGGGGGACCTGTTAATAAAGCTGCATATACTTTTGGAGTTGGGCTGCTGGGATCACAAATATATGAACCTATGGCAGCAGTAATGGCTGCAGGAATGACACCTCCACTGGGTCTTGCTCTTGCAACACTATTATTTAAGAAAAGATTTACCCGACAGGAAATCGAAGCAGGTAAGGCTGCCTGGGTAATGGGTATTTCTTTTATAACTGAAGGAGCTATTCCCTTTGCAGCAGCAGATCCACTGAGAGTAATTCCTTCTATTATGACAGGATCTGCAGTGACTGGTGCACTGTCGATGCTTTTTGGAGCTTCACTGAAGGCTCCACATGGAGGTATTTTTGTACTTCCAATTCCTAATGTGGTAACAAATCTCGGTTTTTATGTTTTAGCTATAGCAGCTGGAGTTATTGTTACAGCTATTATGCTGAGAGTATTGAAGCCTCAACTTGTAGAATAAAACATGAATATACTTTAATTTAATACAGTTATTTATAATTTAATTTATTTGGGAGGGAATAAAATTCCTCCCTTTTTCTTGACATAATATATTTTTTATTTTATAATGAATAAACATTCAAAAAAAGAGGTGTTTAAATGCCAAAAATAATTAAAGATATAGAAAATAAGATATTTTCTGCGGCTTTTTCCCTTTTTTCTCAGTCTGGCTTTCGAAAAACAAGTATGAAAAAAATAGCTGAGGAGGCGGATATTGCAGTAGGAACTCTCTATAATTATTATTCTACAAAAAGAGAGATATTTTTAGAAATTATATTTAAAAGCTGGGAAAAAACATTTACCAGATTAGATCAAATTGTAGAAGATAATGAGAAAGATTTTTATGATTTTCTAAAATTATTATATGAAGAAATAGAATCCAGAAGGGGATTGGGTAATGAAATATTGAAAAATAATATATTGCCTGAAGATGGATTTCAAATTCTGGCCAATGTAAAGGATAATGTATTATTAAGATTGGAGAAAAAATTTAACCAGGAATTTGAAATGTCTGTTTTATCAGCAAAAGAAAAAGAAAAATTGATAAATTTAATATTTATTAGTACTGTTGATTTGTTAAATCAATACCCTGAAGAAAAAGAAGAAAATCTTAATTTCATTCACAAAATTCTTATTAACTTAGACCACTAAAAATAAATTAATATGGATTTTCTTATATATTATCAATAAAAAGTAAAATATAATTTAAAACTTAAATGTGAAAAATTCTATTTAAAAGGAGGCATTTTAAATGTTCAGCATTTCATTTGATGATTCTTTAAATAAATTTATGGTGATGGTTAATAATCAGAATATAATAGAACAGCTTAAGTTAAAACAGAGTTTTGAAATATTAAAAGATACAGGTGGATATATTACAGGTTTGGTAGATTATAATGATCTGGTTTTTAATATTTAAATAAGTATATTCATAAAAATGATTAACTTATGAAGTTTGATTAAATAATTTTTCAGAATGAAAAATGGCTTACAGAAAAAATAAAGAATATAAATTATAATCATTTTGAGGTGATTATAATGGTTGGAAGAACTGAACTGGCAACACTGGCCGGTGGATGTTTCTGGTGTTTGGAACCTATTTTTAAAAGTTTAAAAGGTGTAAAATCGACAATTCCCGGTTATATCGGTGGAGAAAAAGAATATCCGACATATAGAGAAGTGGCTTCAGGGAATACAGACCATGCAGAGGCTGTGCAGATAAAATATAATCCACGTAAAATTAGTTTTAAAGAAATTTTAGAAGTTTTTTTTAGTGTTCATAATCCGACAACCCTCAACAGACAGGGTCCTGATATCGGATCACAGTATAGATCTGCAGTTTTTTATCATAATATAAAACAAAAAAATATTACTGAAGAAGTTATTAAAGAAATTGAAGCTGAAGAAATATGGGATGATTCTATTGTTACAGAGATAAATGAATTTGAAATTTTCTATCCGGCAGAAGACTATCATCATAATTATTATGAAAAAAATTCTTTTCAGAGTTACTGTCAGGTCGTAATAAATCCTAAATTATCTAAATTCAGACAGAAATTTAAAGATAAGCTTGCCTGATAAATATTTAGTTGCTGTACTTTAATAAAAAGAGTCAGTGTAAAATAAAAGTGAGATTTAAAAATTGAATTTAAATAAGCTGATTTGCGAAATTGAATCTATATGATATAATAAACAGTGCAGCTGGTTAAAACAGAATACTTAAACTACAGGAGTGTGTAAATTTATGCGATTAAAAAGGAATTTTATTGTAATCACATTAGCGTTAATTATGCTATTATCTGTAACAGTTATGGCTCAGGATAGTCAGCCAGAACAGCAGGCAGAAATAGCTGCTACAGTTAATGGAGAAGAAATAACAATGCAGCAGCTGGAGAGCTTTGCTGGAATAAGAAATTTGCTTACTCAACTGATTAGAACAAATCAGGAATTTGCAGGATTTTTACTGCAGAGTGAATCAGGAAATCAATTAATTGAAGATTACAGAAAAATGAAGTTGGATCAAATTATCATAAGTGAATTAGTTGCACAGGAAACAAAAGAAAGAGGATTGGCTCTTAATGAGCAAGAAAAAGATGATATTTTTCAGCAGCAGCTTGATGCTTTAATGTCTGAAAATGATCAAACTATGGAAGAACTAACCACAGATATAGAAAAAGATTTTGATTCAGTAGAAGATTACAAAAATGAATTTCTTAATAGAAATAAAGAAGGACTTCTCGTAAGAAAGCTGAGAGAAGATATTATTTCTGATGTAACTGTAACTGATGAAGAAGCTAAAGAATTTTATGATAATAATCAGGAAAACTTTAGAGTTCCCGAACAGAAAGAAGTAAGACATATTATTGTTGATGATAAAGAAAAAGCTGAAGAAATTCTTGCTGAATTAAAAAATGGTGCTGATTTTGCAGAAATGGCAAAAGAACATTCAACTGATAGTTCAGCCGAAAAAGGTGGAAATCTTGGCTACCTGACAGCAAATCAGAGAGGTATGGATCCGGCATTTATGGCAGCTGCTATGCAGTTAGAAAACGGCGAAATGAGTGAAGAAGTTGTTGAAAGCCAGTCTGGATTTCATATTATAAAAGTTACTGATGTAAAAGAATCATATATTGAAGAGTTTGATGAAGTTAAAGATGATCTTAAAAAAGAACTTCTCAACCAGAAGAAAAATGAAACATGGGGTAATTTTCTTGATAAATTGAGAGAAGAAGCCGATGTAGAAATTATGATTTAGTAAAAAAAGAATAATAATATAGTAGTATTAAAGTCCTGTTTAAAAGCAGGACTTTTTTTAAAAAGAATTGTCAGAATATTTTTATTTTTAAATTGTGCTTGCATTTTTAGATAACTATGTGTATAATTATAAAAAATTGATAATTAAATCCTGAGAAGGGGAGATTAGATTTATTTTTAAATAAAGCGAGCCGGAGATGGTGGGAGTTCGGTATTAGAGATAAATTGAAGCGCACCCTGGAGGATCTTTGCTGAATTAAGTAGGTGAAGACACTGAACAGTGTTAAAGTTTTGAGTGGACAGTAATGATTGAAGCTGTCAATTAGAGTGGTAACACGGGTAATCTCGTCTCTGTTTTGGAGGACGGGATTTTTTTAATTTATAATAAAGTAACCATATTACAGAACAGAGTATATTTTAAGAAAAGTTTATTTATAGGAATAAAAAACTTAATTATTCTACAATGGGTTTGAGGCTAAAAATATAATATTTAAATCCTGAGAAGGGGAGAGTAGATTTATTTTTAAATAAAGCGAACCGGAGATGGTGGGAGTCCGGTATTAGAGATAAATTGAAGCGCATCCTGGAGGAGCTTTGCTGAATTAAGTAGGTGAAGACACTGAACAGTGTTAAAGTTTTGAGTGGATAGTAATGATTGGAGCTGTCAATTAGAGTGGTATCACGGGGAACCTCGTCTCTTTTAAAAGAGAGGGGTTTTTGTTGTTTAGGATCGTTAAAATTATTAATTTTAAAATTTTAAGGAGGAAAAATAATGTTGAAAAACAAAAAGTATTTAGTAGTTGTCACAGCAGTAATATTAATCTTTGGTCTTATGTTGAGTGGGTGCAGCAGCCAGGAGGAAGAACTAACAAAATTGGAAAAGATTAAAGAAGAGGGAAAGATAGTTCTGGGAACTGCAGCAGATTATCCACCATATGAGTTTCACAAGCAGATTGATGGAGAAGATCATATTGTTGGTTTTGATATTGAAATTGCAAAAGAAATTGCAAAAGATTTGGATGTTGAACTGGAAATTAAAGATATGAAATTTGATGGACTTCTGGCAGCATTACAGGCAGGAAATATAGATTTTATTGTTGCAGGAATGGTTCCAACAGAGGAAAGAGCCAAAAGTGTTGATTTTTCACAGCCTTATTATCAGGCAGAACAGAAATTTTTAACTAAAGCTGGTAAAGGCAGTGACTATAAAACTATTGAAGATTTAAATGGTTTAAAGGTCGGTGCACAAAAAGCAACAATACAGGAAGAAATTGCAACCGAAAGAATAGAAGCTTCTGAAACTAAGCTGTTGAGTAAAATTACTGATTTAGTGTTAGAGTTAAAAAATGACAAGGTGGACGGTGTAGTACTGGTTAAACCTGTTGCGACTGCTTATGCTGATGCAAATGAAGATTTAGAGGTGGCAGATATTTCTTTTGGAAAAGAAGATGGTGTTGCTATAGCTGTTCAGCAGGGGAATCCTGATTTACTTGCAGAGATTAATAGTACTCTGGATAAATTAATTGAAGCAGATAAGATTGCTGAATTTATTGCAGAAGCTACAAAACTTGCAGAAAGCAATTAATAAAGTATAAAAGGAAGTAATTAATTGGTAACAATACTTAAGACTATGGAAGTTTCCCCATTTTTTAAAAAATGGGGAAACTTCTTGAAAGTATACTATATAAGTGGTGATTAAATTGGTTAATAAATTTTTGGCCGAAAAATATAAAAATAAATCGAATTCTTTTATTGCCTCAGCTGCTGATTTAAAGGAATCTAAAGATGATGTTATAGATTTAAGTCTGGGAGATCCGGATATAATTACTGCAAAATCTGTAATCAAAGAAGCAGCCAGAGATGCGGAAGCTGGATATACCAGATATGCTCATCCTCGTGGTGATAAAGAACTGCGTCAGGAAATTGTTCGGTATTACATGCGTAATTATGGTACTGAACTGGATCTAAATGAAATGATGGTGACAGTTGGAGCATGTCATGGAACTTTTCTGGCTCTGGCAGCAGTTTTGAATTCTGGAGAAGAGGTTATTATACCTTCTCCATATTTCACACCATATAAAGGCCAGGTAGAGCTGGCAGGCGGCAGAGCAGTGTTTTTGGAAACAAAAATGGAAGATAATTTTCAAATAAGTCCTGAAAAACTTGAAGAGTTAATAAATAATAAAACTAAGGCTATCTTAATAAATTCTCCTCACAATCCGACAGGAGTAGTACAAAAAAAAGAAATACTTGAAAAAGTAATCAAACTGGCAGAAAAATATGATTTACTTGTATTTTCAGATGAAGTATATGAAGCCTTTGATTATAATAATAAATTTTTTTCATTAATTAATTTTAGCCAGGAGAAAGATAGAATAATTGTTTTAAACAGTTTTTCTAAAATATTTGCCATGACAGGCTGGAGAGTTGGTTTTGTTGTTGCAAATCCTGAGATTCTTGATACTATGCAGGAGATAAATGAAGGTGTATGTTATTCTGCTCCTTCTATTTCACAGAGGGCAGCTTTATCAGCTTTAAGGCAGGAAAAACAGATAAAAGAAGAAATAATAATGACCTTTGAAGAAAGAGTTAAATATGTCTGGAAGAGAGTTAAAGAAAATCCATATCTACAAGCTGCAGAACCTGAAGGAGCTTTTTATCTTTATATTAATATCAAAAAAAGTGGGTTATCTGCAGAAAATTTTGCATTAAAACTGCTGGAAAGTTATTCGGTACTTGTACTTCCAGGTAGAGATTTTGGAGATTCTGAAGGTGAATTTATCAGAATAGCATGTACACTGGAAATCAAAGCATTAAGAAAAGCATTTGATAGAATAGATAAATTTCTGGAGAAAGTGATAGGAGTTGAATAAATTTTGCAGCAGGATATGAAATTAAAATATGGTGATAAAGATAAAATATTTTCTTTTGATAAAGATAAAATAAAAAAAACAATTAAGGCACAAGAAAACAGTACAAATGATAATAGACCATTAAAAGAAATTTTAAAAACTGCACTTGAAAATCCGACTGGAAGCAAAAAACTTTCTGAGATTGTAGATAAAGATGACAGTGTAGCTGTCATTATTTCTGATATAACAAGATCATGGCAGAAAATTGATAAATTTCTTCCTTTGATTATCGAAGAGATAACAGCAGGTGGAGTTAAACTTTCCAATATTACAGTACTGGCTGCAACTGGATCTCATAGAGCACACACAGATGAAGAAATTATTAAACTTTTAGGGGAAGATACTGCTGCTAAGGTAAACTTTATAGATCATGACTGCCATGATGAAGATAATTTAAAATTTTTAGGAAAAACATCTTTTGATACACCAGTTTATATAAACAGGACTGCATGTGAAGCAGATAAACTGATATTAACGGGTGGAATTGTTTTTCATGATCTGGCCGGCTGGGCAGGAGGTAGAAAATCTATTCTTCCTGGAATAGCAGGTTATGAAACAATAATGGCTAACCATTCTCTTTCCTTAAACAGCAGAGATAAAGGTGGTATAAGAGAAACTGTAAGAAGCGGCAATTTTGAAGATAATCCTGTTCATCTTGATATGGAAGAGGCTGCAGAAATGTTACCACCTGATTTTATATTTAATGTTATTCCAGATGGAAATGGAAATATTGCAGCAGCAGTGGCTGGAAATTACAAAATGGCACATA
Source organism: Bacillota bacterium (assembly GCA_051747745.1). Lineage (GTDB taxonomy): Bacteria > Bacillota > Halanaerobiia > Halanaerobiales > Halanaerobiaceae > QPJE01. The sequence goes on from JBNJGL010000071.1 coordinate 7,164, forward strand.
AAAAAGGCTGTAGAATTATTTCTGATATGTTTGGTATTCAAATTGAAAAAAAAGCAGATCTGGTTATTGCTTCCTGTGGTGGATTTCCTAAAGATATTAATCTTTATCAGGCTTCTAAAGCACTGGTAAATGCTGCATCTGCTGTCAAAAATAATGGTTATGTTATACTGATGGCAGAATGCAGAGAAGGTATTGGTCATCCGGAAGTAGAAGAAATTATGCAGAAATATGAAACTAATTTTTTGAGGGAAGATTATTTGCGTGATAACTTCAGTATTTCTAGATATACAGGCTATCTTATTACAAAAACTATAGAAAATATAAAATTTATATTAATAAGTGAACTTGAAGAAAAATATATTGATAAGACAGATATTATTTTAGTGAAAACACCGGAAGAAGCACTGGCAGTAATTGAAAATGCACAGCAGAATATACGAGATGTTTTTGTGATGCCAGATGCAGCAAATACGCTTCCAATACAGGAAAGTTAGGAGGATTAGATTGGATTTTTCATTTTTAACAGATTATTACAAATTTTTTATTAATGGAACACAGATTACTGTTATGCTGGCATTTTTTGCGGTTTTATTTGGTATTTTTATTGGTATTTTTCTTGCAATGTTTAAAATATCCAGCAATAAAATATTAAAAGCCTTTGCATCAGCTTATATTGAATTTATTAGAGGGACACCACTGCTTGTACAGTTATTTATTATCTATTATGGTCTACCTATGTTTGGAATTGAATTTCCGGACTTCCCTCTTTTGGGTCAGAATGTCGGAGACTTTATGGCTGGTGTTATTGCCATGTCTATTAATAGTGGTGCATATGTTGCTGAAATTTTCAGAGCAGGTATTCAGGCTGTTGATAAAGGCCAGATGGAAGCAGCTAGATCACTAGGTATGCCGTATGGTATGGCAATGAAAAAAATAATTTTGCCGCAGGCTTTCAAAAATATTTTACCTGCACTTGGTAATGAATTTATTGTTGTAATAAAAGAATCAGCTATTGTATCAATTATTGGTATTCATGATCTTATGTATAATGCAGATACAGTTAGGGGAAATACTTATAAACCTTTTGAACCTTTAATTGTTGCAGCTCTTATATATTTTGTACTGACATTTAGCCTGTCTAAAGCTGTTGGTTATTTAGAAAGGAGGTTGAGTACAGATTGATAGAAATAAAAAAATTAAACAAAAAATTTGGTGACCTCCATGTCCTTAAAGATATTGATCTTACTGTGGAAAAGGGAGAGGTTGTAGTTGTAATTGGACCAAGTGGATCCGGGAAAAGTACTCTTCTTAGATGTCTTAATAGACTTGAAGAACCTTCAGGTGGAGATATTATTTTTGAAGGTATTTCAATAATGGATGATAAACATCATGATATTAATAAACTGCGGCAGAAAATGGGCATGGTATTTCAGCAGTTTAATCTTTTTAATCATATGAATGTAATGGAAAATATAACTCTGGCACCGATTAAATTAAAAAATATGAATAAAGAGGAAGCAGAAAAAGTAGCCAGAGATCTGCTGGATAAAGTTGGACTGCTGGAAAAAGAAAAAAGTTATCCAGCACAGCTTTCTGGAGGTCAGAAGCAGAGAATTGCTATTGCAAGAGCGCTGGCAATGTCGCCAGATGTAATGTTATTTGATGAACCAACTTCTGCACTGGACCCAGAAATGGTTGGAGATGTTTTAAAAGTTATGAAAGATCTTGCTTCTGAAGGAATGACAATGGTTATTGTTACACATGAAATGAGTTTTGCAAAAGAAGTAGCAGATAGAGTAATAATTATGGATGAAGG